>NZ_CP029189.1:2620000-2915000 GCF_008642275.1 Streptomyces venezuelae | reverse complement strand
CGTTCCGGACCCTTCGGGGAAAGGAAAGTGGTGGAGCCGACGAACCAGACTTGTAGTAGGTAAGCGATGGGGTGACGCAGGAAGGTAGTCCAGCCCGGGCGGTGGTAGTCCCGGGGTAAGGGTGTAGGCCGAGGGGTAGGCAAATCCGTCCCTCATTAAGGCTGAGACCTGATGCCGAGCCGATTGTGGTGAAGTGGATGATCCTATGCTGTCGAGAAAAGCCTCTAGCGAGTTTCATGGCGGCCCGTACCCTAAACCGACTCAGGTGGTCAGGTAGAGAATACCGAGGCGTTCGGGTGAACTATGGTTAAGGAACTCGGCAAAATGCCCCCGTAACTTCGGGAGAAGGGGGGCCATTCCTGGTGATGAGTCTTGCACTCTGAGCTGGGGGTGGCCGCAGAGACCAGCGAGAAGCGACTGTTTACTAAAAACACAGGTCCGTGCGAAGCCGTAAGGCGATGTATACGGACTGACGCCTGCCCGGTGCTGGAACGTTAAGGGGACCGGTTAGTGACCTTTCGGGGTTGCGAAGCTGAGAACTTAAGCGCCAGTAAACGGCGGTGGTAACTATAACCATCCTAAGGTAGCGAAATTCCTTGTCGGGTAAGTTCCGACCTGCACGAATGGCGTAACGACTTCTCGACTGTCTCAACCATAGGCCCGGTGAAATTGCACTACGAGTAAAGATGCTCGTTTCGCGCAGCAGGACGGAAAGACCCCGGGACCTTTACTACAGTTTGATATTGGTGTTCGGTTCGGCTTGTGTAGGATAGGTGGGAGACTTTGAAGCAGCCACGCCAGTGGTTGTGGAGTCGCCGTTGAAATACCACTCTGGTCGTGCTGGATGTCTAACCTCGGTCCGTGATCCGGATCAGGGACAGTGTCTGATGGGTAGTTTAACTGGGGCGGTTGCCTCCCAAAGGGTAACGGAGGCGCCCAAAGGTTCCCTCAGCCTGGTTGGCAATCAGGTGTTGAGTGTAAGTGCACAAGGGAGCTTGACTGTGAGACCGACGGGTCGAGCAGGGACGAAAGTCGGGACTAGTGATCCGGCGGTGGCTTGTGGAAGCGCCGTCGCTCAACGGATAAAAGGTACCCCGGGGATAACAGGCTGATCTTCCCCAAGAGTCCATATCGACGGGATGGTTTGGCACCTCGATGTCGGCTCGTCGCATCCTGGGGCTGGAGTCGGTCCCAAGGGTTGGGCTGTTCGCCCATTAAAGCGGTACGCGAGCTGGGTTTAGAACGTCGTGAGACAGTTCGGTCCCTATCCGCTGTGCGCGTAGGAATATTGAGAAGGGCTGTCCCTAGTACGAGAGGACCGGGACGGACGAACCTCTGGTGTGCCAGTTGTCCTGCCAAGGGCACGGCTGGTTGGCTACGTTCGGGAGGGATAACCGCTGAAAGCATCTAAGCGGGAAGCCTGCTTCAAGATGAGTATTCCCACCTCCTTGAGAGGGTAAGGCTCCCAGTAGACGACTGGGTTGATAGGCCAGATGTGGAAGCCCGGTAACGGGTGAAGCTGACTGGTACTAATAGGCCGAGGGCTTGTCCTCAGTTGCTCGCGTCCACTGTGTTAGTTCTGAAATAACGAACGGCTGTGAATACGCCAGCGTTCAAATTTCATAGTGTTTCGGTGGTCATAGCGTTAGGGAAACGCCCGGTTACATTCCGAACCCGGAAGCTAAGCCTTTCAGCGCCGATGGTACTGCAGGGGGGACCCTGTGGGAGAGTAGGACGCCGCCGAACAATCATTGCGGGAAGCCCCGCACCAAACCCTTCGGGGTTCGGTGCGGGGCTTTTCTGCGTTCACCCCACAGATGATGTTTACGTCGACGTATACTCGGATCATGTCTGATGCCATGATCCGTGTGCCGGCCGAGGTGAGAGACCGCCTGGCCGTCATCGCCGAGTCCCGCGGGACGTCCATCCGGTCTCTGGTGCAGGAGTTTGCCGAGACGACGCTGACCGCAGAGGAGCGGCGGGAGCGAGCGGAGCGGGCCCGGGCCTATATGGCCGAGCACTTCGGGGTGGACGTGACCGACGAGGAGAGTGCGGCCATGGGCCGAAGGCTCCGTGAGGCCTTCGCACGGCAGGAGGACGCGGCCGCGTGATCCAGCACCACCTCGTCCTGGACACACCGTCCTTGCTCGCGCTGTCCGGGAATCGCCAGGTGTCCGCGCTGATTCACCGTGCCCATCTCGATGCGGACACACGGTTGTGGGTGCCGGTCCTGTCGGTCCTTGAGGCCGACGTGGTTCTCGCAGGGATCGCTGAGCACATCGGTCAGCTCGACGTGATCCACGTGCTCGACCTCGACTATCCGGCCGTCCTGGCTGTGGCACAGATGTGCCGCGACGGAGTGCCGGCCGGTGTCGCAGCGGCCGCCCATGCCGCACGTCACCTTCCCGAGTGGGGTTCGCAGGCACTGGTTGCCACGGTGGAGCCGAAGGCCTACGAGGGGCAGGGAGTGGGCGTCTTCGATCTGAACCGCTGAGTCCCCCTCGCTCCTCAGAGACGGCCGGCGGCTTTCAGGGCCAGGTAGGCGTCCGCGAGGGACGGGGCCAGGGTGTCCGGGGTCGCGTCGACGACATGGACGCCGTGGCGCGTCAGCTGGTCCGCGGTGCGGCGGCGCTGGGACTGGGTCTGGGTGCCGGCGGCGGCTTCGTAGACCGCGTCCACCGTGCCGCGCGAACGTGACATGTCCGCGACATGCGGGTCGGAGACCGAGGCCAGCAGGACCGTGTGGCGCTGGGTGAGACGCGGGAGTACCGGCAGCAGGCCCTCTTCGATCGGGGCCGCGTCCAGGCTCGTCAGGAGGACCACCAGGGACCTGCGCGGGGCGTTGCGGAGGATGGTGGAGACCAGGGTGCGGGAGTCCGTCTCGACCAGTTCCGGTTCGAGGGTGGCCATCGCGTTCACGAAGGACGGGAGCACGTCGGCCGCGGCGCGGCCCTGGACCTGGGCGCGGGGACGCCGGTCGTGGGCCAGCAGGTCCACGCGGTCGCCCGCGCGGGTGGCCAGGGCGGCCAGGAGCAGGGCCGCGTCCATCGCGGAGTCCAGGCGGGGGGCGTCGCCGACGCGGCCCGCCGAGGTGCGGCCGGTGTCGAGGCAGATGAGGATGTGCCGGTCGCGTTCCGGGCGCCAGGTGCGGACGGCCACCTTGTTCTGGCGGGCCGTGGCGCGCCAGTCGATGGAGCGGGTGTCGTCGCCCGGGACGTAGTCGCGGAGGCTGTCGAACTCGGTGCCCTCGCCGCGGGTCAGGACGCTGGTGCGGCCGTCGAGTTCGCGCAGGCGGGCCAGCCGGGACGGGAGGTGCTTGCGGCTGGTGAAGGGCGGCAGGACCCGGACGGTCCAGGGGGACACCTGGGAGCCCTGGCGGGCCCACAGGCCCAGCGGGCCGTAGGAGCGGATCGTGACGCGGTCGGCCTGGCGGTCTCCGCGCCGGGTCGGCAGCAGCCGGGTGGTGAGCCGGCGGCGTTCACCCGCGGGGACGACCACCTCGTGGCGCGACGCGGCGGGTTCGGTGCCCGGGAGCCAGCTGCTCGGGGGCCACGCGTCGCGGACGCGGGCCCGGAGCTTTCGGCTGCTGGGGTTGATGACGCTGAGGTGGACTTCGGCGGGTTCGCCGAGGCGGACCGAGGTGTCTCCGGAGCGGGCCAGTACGAGGCCGCGCACGGGCGCGGCGAGCGCGCAGTCGAGCGCGCAGGCCAGTGCGATCGGGGCGTTGACCGCGAGCATGCCGGTCCAGCTCGGTTCGAGGAGGCCGACCGGGATGCTGCCGAGGGCCGCCAGCAGGGCGGCGCGTCCGGTGAGGGCCATCAGCGCGGTACGGGGACGTGGGAGAGGATCGCGGTGATGACGGCGTCGGCGGTGACTCCCTCCATCTCCGCCTCCGGACGCAGCTGGACCCGGTGGCGCAGGGTCGGCAGGGCGAGGGCCTTGACGTCGTCGGGAGTGACGTAGTCGCGGCCGGTGAGCCAGGCCCAGGCGCGGGAGGTGGCCAGCAGGGCGGTCGCACCGCGGGGGGAGACGCCGAGGGTGAGGGACGGCGATTCGCGGGTGGCGCGGCAGACGTCGACGACGTAGCCGGCGATCTCGGGGGAGACGGCGACGTCGGCGACGGCCCGGCGGGCGGCTTCGAGCTGGGCAGGGCCGGCGACCGGGCGGATGCCCGCGGCGTGCAGGTCGCGGGGGTTGAAGCCGGCGGCGTGGCGGGTCAGCACCCCGATCTCGTCCTCGCGGGAGGGCAGGGGGACGGTGAGCTTGAGGAGGAAGCGGTCCAGCTGGGCTTCCGGGAGGGGGTACGTGCCCTCGTACTCGACCGGGTTCATGGTGGCGGCGACGAGGAAGGGGTCGGGCAGCTTGCGCGGCGTGCCGTCGACGGTGACCTGGCGCTCCTCCATGGCTTCGAGGAGGGAGGACTGGGTCTTGGGAGGGGTGCGGTTGATCTCGTCCGCGAGGAGGAGGTTGGTGAAGACCGGGCCGTCCTGGAAGGAGAACTCGGCGGTGCGGGCGTCGTAGACGAGTGAGCCGGTGACGTCGCTCGGCATCAGGTCCGGGGTGAACTGGACGCGCTTGGTGTCGAGTTCGAGGGAGGCGGCCAGGGCCCGTACGAGGAGGGTCTTGGCGACGCCGGGGACGCCTTCGAGGAGGACGTGGCCGCGGCACAGGAGCGCCACGACGAGTCCGGTGACGGCGGAGTCCTGCCCGACCACGGCCTTGCCGATCTCGGTGCGGAGCGCTTCGAGGGAAGCGCGGGCGCTGTCCGCGGTCACTGCCGTGGACTCGGTGGCCGGGTACGTCATGACGTACGGACCTCTCTTTCGAGGGCGTCGAGGTGGTCGGCGAGCGCGACGAGTGCCGCGTCGTCGGAGGGGGTGGTGCCGAAGAGGAGGGCGGTCACGTCCCGGGGCTCGCCGGTCAGGCGGGCGGAGACGGCCGGGGCCAGTGCCGACGGGTCGTGGGCCTGGGTGTGCGGTACGCCGACCAGTGCGGCGAGGCGTTCGCGGGTGGCGGCGCGCAGCACGGTGGCGGCGCGGTCGCGGGCGTCGGCCTTGCGGTAGAGGCGGGCGCGGCCCTCGGTGGCCTCGGAGGCGCGGATGGCGACGGGGAGCTTCTCGGTGACGAGGGGGCCCAGGCGCCGGGCGCGCCAGAGGGCGGCGAGGGCCGCGGCGACGAAGAGCTGGAGCAGGGCCCAGGACCAGCCGGCCGGGATGAGGTCGAAGAGGCTCTGGTCCTCGTCGGAGGACGCGGAGTCGGCGTCGGAGTCGGCGAGGGACGGCAGGTACCAGACGAGGTCCGGGCGGGAGCCGAGGAGCTGGAGGGCGAGGGAGGCGTTGCCTTCGTCGGCGAGCGACTCGTTGAGGAGGATCGTCTCGGAGCCGAGGACGACGGTGTCGCCGCCGGTGGGGCCGGTGGGCAGGACGAGCAGGGTGGGGTGGCCGCCGCTGGGGTAGCAGGCGGTGGCCCGGGGGAGGGCGGTGCTGTAGGCGAGGCCGCCGCCGGTGTCGGCGCGGCCGGCCGAGGTGGCGGCGGGCAGGGTGCAGCCGGGGTCGGGGCGGTCCGTGTCGGCGTCGCCCGCGGTGCGCACGCCGGGGGAGAGGCCGGTGAGGCTGTGGGTGGTGGGGGCGAGGAGGACGGTGCGGCCGCCGGAGAGGTCGATGGCCGAGCGGATGACGTCGCGCTGGGTGGCGCCGAGCCGGTCGGGGTCGGTGACCAGGAGGGTGGTGCGGGGGCCGGCGGCGTCGGCGGCTTCGCGGGCGGTGGTGACCACGCGGGTGGTGACGCCGCGGTCCTTCAGGAGCTCGGCGACGGCGTGACTGCCGAAGGGGTCGGTGGTGCGGGGGTCGAGGTAGCCGTGGCGGCTGCCGGAGCCGAGGGCGGCCACGGCGATGGCGCCGGCGGCGAGGACGGCCACGGCGGTGAGGGCGCGGCGGATCCCGCGCAGGCGGCGGGTGCGCGGGTCGCCGGCCATGGCGGGCGCGGGCGCGGGTGCGGGGCCGGGGTCGTGGCCGGGGGTGCCTTCGCGGGTGTCGGGGGCCGGTCGGGCCTCCATGGCCGTCGGCGGCGCCGGATCGGTCGGGCCGGTCATGCGGTGGGTCCCGTCAGCAGCGGCTTCGCGCGGTCCAGGGTGAGGTCGAGGGCGCGCAGGCGGGCGTACGTGTCGGCGTCGGCGGTGCGGCCGCCGTAGGTGACGTCGTCGAAGGTACGGGCGGCGGCGTGGAGTTCCGCGGCGTGGTCGGGGAGGGAGAGCGCGGCTTCGGCGGCGGCCTCGTCGGCGGTGCGTCCGGGGCGCGGGTCGAGGAGGGTGCGCTCCTCCAGGGAGCGGACGACGGCGCGCATGCGTTCCTGGACGGCTTCGGTCCAGCGGCCGGCGGCGGCGTGGGCGTCGGCGGCGGTCCGGTGGTCGGCGGCGCTGCGCGTGCCGTCGGGGAAGAGGGCGGTGGTCCCGGTGGTGATCCGGCCGGGGGTGCCCAGGCGCCACCAGAGGGCGCCGACGGCGAGGACCACGAGGACGAGGACGACGAGGAGGCCGAAGCCGCCTCCGGGGGTCGCCCCGGAGGCGGCGCCGAGCATGTCGTCGAGCCAGTCGAAGAACTTGCGCAGGGCGCGGTCGAACAGGCTCGGGTCGTTCTCGTGGTACATCGGCTTGGACAGTTCGCGTTCGGCCGCTTCCCTGGCGGGTTCGCGCGGTGTCGTCACCGGTGGTGTCTCGGCGCTCGGCAGGAGCGCCGCGGCGCGGGTGATGAGGCCCCCCGTACTCATCATCTGTGCGTCAGCCTCCGGTCGTGCCGTAGTTCTCCAGGCCGGCGGCCCGGGCGAGTTCCAGGTCGAGTCCCTCGCGGCGGATGCGCTGGTCGACGTACAGGAGCACGGTGACGCCGGACTGGAAGGGCATGACGATGGTCTGCGCGATGATCAGGCCGATCGCGGGGCCGATCAGGACGCCCCAGTTGCTCATGCCGCTGCCGTCCTCCATGGCGTCGAGGCCACCGCTGAAGGCGAGCAGGCTGATGATCTGGAACGGGGCGACGATCATCGCCGAGACGAAGAAGGCGATGATGGTGGTGAGGGCCGAGATGCCGAAGATGCGCCACCAGGTGTTCTTGACGAGCTTGGAGGAGCGCGCGAAGGCCTTGAGGACGGTGCTCTTCTCCAGCATCAGGGCGGGTGAGGCCAGGACGAACTTGATGCCGAGCCAGAACAGGAGCGGGACCCAGAGGGCGAGGCCGAGGAAGGCGAGGCCGACGGACTCGGCGAGGATGCCGGGCACGATCAGGACGGCGCCGAGCAGGACGGCGCCGAGGGCCATCAGCACGGTGAGCCCCATCAGGCGCAGCAGCTGCGGGCGGGACTCGCGCCAGGCGCCGGAGACCGAGGACTGCTGGCCGAGCACGGCGCGGCTGAAGACCATCGTGAGCATCGCCGTGACCAGGATCGTGCCCAGGAACTGGATGAACTGGATCACCGCGGACGCGCCGAGGGTGCTGCCGAGCGAGTCGATGAGCTCGTCGGGGCCGGCTTCCGGGGTCGCGGCGAAGGCGAGGTCGTCCAGCATGAACTTCTGGACGATCACGCTGATGACCTGGACGACGGTGGCCACGACGAGGGTGATCGGCAGTACCGACCGCCAGTGGGTGCGCATGGTGGCGACCGCGCCGTCGAGGATCTCGCCGAGGCCCAGGGGCCGCAGGGGGATCACACCGGGCTTGGCGGCGGGGGGCTGGCCCCACTGGCCGGGGCCGCCCGGGTAGCCGTACTGGGAGCCGTACGGGCCCGTCTGAGGGGTGCCCGGCTGCTGTCCCCAGCCCGTGGGCCCGGGCTGCGCCTGGGGAGCGGCGGGCGGCGTGGTGCCCGGGCTCGACCACTGACCGGGCGGTGGCTGCTCGGCGGACCACTTGGGGTCGGCGGCGGGCGGTGTGGCCTGGGCGGGCTGCTCGCGCGCGCCGCTTTCGGTGCCCGGCCGCTCGCCGTCGGACGGAGAGGATCCGGGCGTAGCCCAGCCCGGAGAGTCGTTCATCGTCACTCCTTCATGTGCGCCTGCCGCGGCGGGGCGCTGGTCGCTGCCATCGTGCCACGTGGGGGGCCCGAACGGAGTAGGGGGTTGGCGGCAGATCGGGTGCGGTGGCGGGTCGGAAGGGGTCGCGCCGGGGCGATCCCGACCGGTCGGACGGTCACGGGCGGTGTTGCGGGGTCTTCGCAGCCCGTACCTTCAATAGTCGCCCCGATCGGGGGCAGACTGGTGGGGCTGCTCCCGACGCAGGTCCGAGGGTCGATTTCCAGCCCTTTTGGCTGTGGGACAGCTCACCGCCGGGTAACGAATAGCTAATGGGATGATGTCAACCATGAAGGGACGCGTCCTTGTCGTCGACGACGACACCGCGCTGGCCGAGATGCTCGGCATTGTGCTGCGTGGAGAAGGTTTTGAGCCGTCGTTCGTAGCGGACGGTGACAAGGCACTTGCTGCCTTCCGGGAGGCGAAGCCGGACCTGGTGCTGCTGGACCTCATGCTGCCCGGGAGGGACGGCATAGAGGTCTGCCGCCTGATCCGGGCGGAGTCCGGTGTGCCGATCGTCATGCTCACCGCGAAGAGCGACACGGTCGACGTCGTCGTGGGTCTGGAGTCCGGGGCCGACGACTACATCGTGAAGCCGTTCAAGCCGAAGGAGCTGGTGGCCCGCATCCGGGCCCGTCTGCGGCGGTCGGAGGAGCCCGCACCCGAGCAGCTGGCCATCGGTGACCTGGTCATCGACGTGGCCGGGCATTCGGTCAAGCGGGACGGTGCCTCGATCGCGCTGACCCCGCTGGAGTTCGACCTGCTGGTCGCGCTCGCGCGCAAGCCCTGGCAGGTCTTCACCCGTGAGGTGCTGCTGGAGCAGGTCTGGGGCTACCGGCACGCGGCGGACACCCGTCTGGTCAACGTGCACGTGCAGCGTCTGCGCTCCAAGGTCGAGAAGGATCCGGAGCGCCCCGAGATCGTCGTGACGGTGCGTGGTGTCGGCTACAAGGCCGGACCCAGCTGACGTGCAGTCCGGTACGTCCGGCATGTCCGGCAGGGTCCCGGGCGGCCTCAGCCCGTGGAGGCTGCGCCTCGGCCGGCTCTTCCGGGACCGGGCGTCGAGCAGCCGGGTGCTGCGGCTCTTCGTGCGCCTGGCACGCCGGCCGCTGCTTCCGGCTGTCCGCATGTGGCGGCGCAACATCCAGCTGCGGGTGGTCGCGGCCACCCTGCTGATCTCGCTCGCCGTGGTCCTCGCGCTGGGGTTCGTCGTCATCGCGCAGGTCAGCAGGGGTCTCCTCGAAGCCAAGGAGGAGGCGGCGCAGAGCCAGGCCGCGGGCGGGTTCGCGGTGGCGCAGGAGAAGGCCAACGCCCCGGCCACGGTGGACGGGCCCGACGCCACCGACAACAAGGTCGGCCGGGACGCCAGTACCTGGATGAACTCCCTGGTCAAGCAGTTGGCCAGTGGTGGCCAGACGGCCTTCGAGGTCGTCGCGCTGGGCGCGGGTACGGGCGACGAGGCGCTGCCCGGGACGCAGGGCGTCAAGGGCGCCCGGGCCTCCGGGAACGTGGACCCGACCGCCAGTGTGCCGCTGCCGCTGCGCCGGGCCGTCAACCGTGCCACCGGTGCCTTCAAGACCTTCTCCGAGATCCGGTACACGAGCGGGGACAGGGCGAAGGAGCCCGAGCCGGCACTGGTGATCGGCAAGCGGCTCTCGGACATCAACGGCGACCCGTACGACCTGTACTACCTCTTCCCGCTCACGCAGGAGGAGGAGTCCCTCAACCTGATCAAGGTCACCATCGTGACCGCGGGTCTGTTCGTCGTCGTCCTGCTCTGCGGCATCGCCTGGCTCGTCGTGCGCCAGGTGGTGACCCCTGTCCGGATGGCCGCCGGGATCGCCGAGCGGCTCTCGGCGGGGCGGCTGCAGGAGCGGATGAAGGTCACCGGCGAGGACGACATCGCGCGCCTCGGCGAGGCCTTCAACAAGATGGCGCAGAACCTCCAGAACAAGATCCAGCAGTTGGAGGAGCTGTCCCGGATGCAGCGCCGTTTCGTCTCGGACGTGTCGCACGAACTGCGTACCCCGCTGACGACGGTACGGATGGCCGCCGACGTCATCCACGACGCGCGGGTGGACTTCGACCCGATCACCGCGCGCTCCGCCGAGCTGCTCGCCGGGCAGCTCGACCGGTTCGAGTCGCTGCTGGCCGACCTGCTGGAGATCAGCCGCTTCGACGCCGGGGCGGCGGCCCTGGAGGCCGAGCCCATCGACCTGCGTGACGTCGTGCGCCGGGTCATCGACGGCGCCGAGCCGCTCGCCGAGCACAAGGGGACCCGGATCCGGGTCCTGGGCGACACCCAGCCGGTCATCGCCGAGGCGGACGCCCGGCGGGTGGAGCGGGTGCTGCGCAATCTGGTCGTCAACGCCGTGGAGCACGGCGAGGGCCGCGACGTGGTGGTCCGGCTGGCGTCCGCGGGAGGGGCCGTCGCCGTCGCCGTACGGGACTACGGGGTCGGGCTGAAGCCCGGCGAGGCCACCCGCGTCTTCAACCGTTTCTGGCGGGCCGACCCGGCGCGGGCGCGTACGACCGGCGGGACCGGCCTCGGCCTGTCCATCGCCGTCGAGGACGCCCGGTTGCACGGAGGCTGGCTGCAGGCGTGGGGCGAGCCGGGCGGCGGCTCGCAGTTCCGTCTGACCCTGCCGCGCACGGCCGACGAGCCGTTGCGGGGCTCGCCCATCCCGTTGGAGCCCGAGGACTCCCGGGGCAACCGGGCCCGGGCCGCCGCCGAGGCCGCGGGCGGCGCGGCGGAGCGTACGCCGGCGGCCTCGGGCGACCGCTCGCCGATACCGCCGCGCTCGCCCGTCGCCGGGGCGATGCCGGTGCCCGCCGACCCGACGGCCCTGCCGGGGAACGGGGCCCGGGTCGTGGCCCGCCCGGCCGAGCAGGCACAACAGGAGGACCGAGCCGATGGACGCTGAGCCCTTGGACGCGTGGGCGGGGCGTGCGCGGGTGCGGCGGCGACGGCTGCGTACCGTACGGGCGTACGCCTTCGGGGCGGCCGGGCTGCTGCTCGCGGGCTGCGCGTCGATGCCGGACCGGGGCGACATCCGCCCGGTGCAGGCCTCGCAGGGCGTGGACTCGCAGGTCCGGGTGTTCGGGGTACCGCCCGCGGACAAGGCCAGCCCGGCGGAGATCGTCGACGGCTTCCTGGAGGCGATGACCAGCGACGACCCGCAGCTGGAGACCGCCCGCAAGTACCTCACCAAGGCCGCGGCGGAGAACTGGAAGCCCGGCTCCGCCGTCACCGTGCTCTCCTCGGGACTCAACCGGGTTCCGAACCGGGGCGAGAAGGATCCGGACGGGCCGCGCTGGAAGGTGACCGGCAAGAAGCTCGCGACGGTCGACGAGCACAGTGCGTACCAGCCGCAGACCGGGGCCAGCGAGTACGAGGAGTTCCTGCAGCTCGTCCAGAACGAGGACAAGCAGTGGCGGATCTCGACCCCGCCGAGCGGGCTCGTCCTCAGCGAGTCGGACTTCCAGCGCATCTACATGCCGGTCAACAAGTACTACTTCGCGGGCGGCACGCTCGTCGCCGACCCGGTCTACGTGCGTCAGCGCACCGACCCGGACTCGCGGATGGACCCGACCACGCAGACCGTACAGTCGCTGCTGGCGGGGCCGTCCCGGTGGCTGGCGCCGGTCGTGGAGTCCAGCTTCCCCACGGGTACGGAACTGAGCCCGGGCACCAAGTCCCTTTCGTACGACGGGCAGAACACGCTGCGCGTGCCGCTCAACGAGAAGGCGGAGAACGTCGCGCAGCCGCAGTGCAAGAAGATGGCGACCCAACTCCTGTACACGGTCAAGGATCTGACGGGCTCCCGGCTCGACCAGGTTGAACTGGTGCGGGCGGGCGGCAAGTCGACCTCGCTGTGTTCGGTGAGCGAGGTGAGCGCGGCCGCGATCGCGGGCCGGCCCAAGATCCCCGAGTACCAGTACTTCGTCGACAACGAGAAGCGGCTGGTCCGGATGAAGCTGGACACGAGCAGCGAGGACCAGCAGGCCAAGCCCGAGCCGGTGCCGGGGCCGCTGACCACGCCGCCCGGGTTCAAGGTCAGGTCGGCGGCGGTCTCGCACGACGAGCGGCACGCGGCCGTGGTCTCCGAGGACGAGCACGCGCTGTACGTCGTGGCGCTGGTCGGGGGCGGGGCGATGCCGCAGCCGTTGCCGATCGGCAAGGGCGGCAAGGCGGCGCTGCTGACCGCGCCGAGCTGGGACGCCTCGGGTGACCTGTGGGTCGCGGACCGGGATCCGCAGTCCCCGGGGCTGTGGCGGGTGCCCGGTGGTGCCGGAACGCCCGAGAAGGTGCAGGTGGCGGGGCTGGACGGGCGCCGGATCGCCTCGCTGAAGGCGTCCGCCGACGGGGCGCGGATCGCGCTGCTGGTGGAGCCGCCCGAGGGCGGCAAGGTGCTCTACGTCGGGCGGATCGAGCGGCCCGACGGCAAGACGGACTCCTCGGCGGTGTCCGTGCGCGAGCTGCGTCCGGCGGCTCCGCAGATGGTCGACGTGACGGCGATGAGCTGGGCGCCGCGCGGGCGGCTGCTCGTGGTGGGCCGGGAGAACGGCGGCGTGCAGCAGGCCCGCTACATGCTGGCCGACGGTTCGATGGTCGCGGCGAGCCTGCCGGGGGCCACCGGGCTGTCGGAGGTCGCGGTCGCGGCCACGGAGGACGAGGCGAAGCCGAAGCCGGTGGTCGCGTACTCGGAGGACGGGATCGTGTGGCTGCCGCCGGGTGCGCAGTGGCGCACGGTGGCGGCGGGCGGCCGGTCGCCGGTGTACCCGGGCTGACCCGCTCGCGCACGGTCGTCCACAGGGGTCGCGCCCTGGGCGCCCGCCCGTCAGGGTGGAGCCATGCGGGGGTGGTGGCAGGAGCTCGCCGGGCTGGTCCTGCCGGTCGACTGCGCCGGCTGCGGGGCGCTGCGGGTGCTGGTGTGCGCCGGGTGCCGGGAGGTGCTGAGCGGGGCCGGGGAGGGGCCGGTGCGGCTGTCTCCCAGCCCTGCGGGGCTGCCGGTGGTGCGGGCCGCCGCCGTCTACGAGGGAGCCGTACGGAGCCTCCTGCTGGCCCACAAGGAGCGCGGGGCGCTGCCGCTGGCCGGGGTGCTCGGCGGCGCGCTCGCGGCGGCCGTCCTGGCGGGCGGCTGCCGGGCCGCGGGCGGGGCGGGGGAGGTGGCTCTGGTCCCGGTCCCGTCGGCGCGCGGGCAGGTCCGGGCGCGGGGGCACGATCCGGCGCGCAGGATCGCGTTCTCGGCCGCGGGACGGCTGCGGCGGGCCGGTGTGCCCGCGCGCGTGGCACCCGTACTGGGGTTGCGGCGGGCGGTGGCGGACCAGGCGGGTCTGGGGGCCCGGCAGCGCCGGGAGAACCTCGCGGGGGCGCTCGCGGTGCGCCGGGGCGGGCGGCGGCTCCTGGCGGGCGCGGCCCGGATCGTGCTCGTGGACGATGTGATCACCACAGGGGCGACGCTGGCGGAGGCGGCCCGCGCGGTGCGTGCCGCGGGCCTGGTGGGGGGCCCGGGGGCGGTGGTGCGGGCGGCGGTGGTGGCCGCGCCGGCGGACTCGTTCAGGCGGATCGAACGGGCGCCGGGCGTTTGAGCAACTCGGACAGAACAAAAATCTTGTGAATAGATTTGGAACTGGCGGGGAAGGCCCATCGTTGCAGGTAGTAAGAGGGAACAGCCACCTGGATGGAAGTACATTCCGGTAGCGGGTGCCGACAACCGCCCGAGAGGGATATGTTCGGTTGTAAGGAACTCAGGAGGCTGGCTCCCGACTCCGAAGTCGGTGGGGTTTTGATCTTGCCGATGGGGGAGGAGGCGGTGAAAGTCACCAAGTCCGAGGCTCCGGCCTTCACCGGAGCCTGGTGCGAAAGGGAGACGCTTCGCCCCGTCGGGCGGAGCTATCCGGGAACGGAGTTCTGCGTGGACATCGTCGTCAAGGGCCGCAAGACCGAGGTGCCCGAGCGGTTCCGCAAGCACGTGGCCGAGAAGCTGAATCCGGAGCGGATCCAGAAGCTCGACGCCAAGGTGATCAGCTTGGACGTCGAGGTGTCCAAGGAGCACAACCCGCGTCAGGCCGACCGTTCCGACCGCGTGGAGATCACCCTGCGTTCGCGGGGCCCGGTGATCCGTGCCGAGGCCGCCGCCGCCGACGCGTACGCGGCGCTGGACCTTGCTCAGGACAAGCTGGAGGCCCGGCTGCGCAAGCAGCACGACAAGCGTTACACCCGCCGTGGCAACGGCCGGCTCTCGGCGGCGGAGGTCGCCGACGTGGTACCGGGCGTCGCCTCGCTGAACGGCAGTGGCCAGCCGGTGTCGGAGGAGAAGACGGACGGGGTGCCGATCACCCGGATCGGATCCATCGAGGTGCAGGGCGAAGGCCCGCTCATCGTCCGCGAGAAGACCCACTCGGCCGCACCCATGTCGCTCGACCAGGCTCTGTACGAGATGGAACTGGTCGGCCACGACTTCTATCTGTTCGTCGACTCCGAGACGAAAATGCCCAGTGTCGTCTACCGCCGTCATGCCTATGACTACGGCGTCATCCACGTGAACCCCGACGGTGCCTCCAGCTCGGAGGAGCCGCGGGGCGGCGCCGGTGGCGCGCTCGGCGGCTGAGGCCGAGGCCCCAGCACATCTGTTCACCGCCCCCGGGCAGGCGCTCCGGCGCCTGTGCGGGGGCACCTGCATGACGGGCGTGCGACGGATATGCGCCAGGTGGCGCGCTTTTGGCCCCCGGGGCGTGGTGCGGGCATGGAATCATGGCGTGCAGTCAACCGGCCGCGGTGTGTGTCCGGTTGGACCAGCGGCTGAGCACATGCAGGGGGAGGAACGATGGCGGACAGCTTCGGGCCGGTGCACGGGGACGGCGGCGCCGCGGGCTGCCGCGGGACGGACCCTTCGCAGGAGACCGCCCGGGAGCCCATCAGGGTGCTCGTGGTCGACGACCACGCGCTCTTCCGGCGGGGACTGGAGATCGTCCTCGCGCAGGAGGAGGACATCCAGGTCGTCGGTGAGGCCGGGGACGGGGCGGAGGCCGTGGACAAGGCGGCCGACCTGCTTCCGGACATCGTGCTGATGGACGTGCGGATGCCCCGGCGCGGCGGGATCGAGGCGTGCACCTCGATCAAGGAGGTGGCCCCCTCCGCGAAGATCATCATGCTGACGATCAGTGACGAGGAGGCCGACCTCTACGACGCGATCAAGGCGGGCGCGACCGGGTACCTCCTGAAGGAGATCTCCACGGACGAGGTGGCCACGGCGATCCGGGCGGTGGCGGACGGCCAGTCGCAGATCAGCCCGTCGATGGCGTCGAAGCTGCTCACCGAGTTCAAGTCGATGATCCAGCGGACCGACGAGCGGCGGCTCGTGCCCGCGCCGCGGCTGACGGACCGGGAGCTGGAGGTCCTGAAACTGGTGGCCACCGGTATGAACAACCGCGATATCGCGAAGGAGTTGTTCATTTCCGAGAACACCGTGAAGAACCACGTCCGCAACATCCTGGAGAAGCTGCAGCTGCACTCCAGGATGGAGGCCGTGGTCTACGCGATGCGGGAAAAGATCCTCGAAATCCGCTAGGCGCACGCACCTTTCCGGTTCTGGTTTTCAGTTCCGGTACCGGTTCCGGGCCGTCCGGGCCGTCCGGGCCTTACAGCGCGGCCAGTTCCGCGGTGACGGCCGCCGCTTCCGCGGGCGAACTCGCGCGCTCGACGCGTACGTCCTCGCAGCCGACCCACTCCGCGGCCTCCCGCAGGGCCTTCGCCATCGGGCCCGCGGCCTTCGGGGAGGTCAGCGACAGCTGCCGGGCGACCAGGGTGCGGCCCTCGCGCGCCGGGTCGACGCGGCCCTGCAGCCGGCCGCCCGCCAGCAGCGGCATCGCGAAGTACCCGTGTATGCGCTTCGGCTTGGGCACGTACGCCTCCAGACGATGGGTGAATCCGAAGATCCGCTCCGTCCGCGGCCGGTCCCAGACCAGGGAGTCGAAGGGCGAGAGCAGCGTGGTGCGGTGGCGGCCCGCGGGCGCCTGCGCGAGGGCCGCCGGGTCCGCCCAGGCCGGCTTGGACCAGCCCTCCACCTCGACCGGCACCAGCCCGGAGTCGGCCACCACCGCATCGAACTCCTCGCCCTTGAGGCGGTGGTAGTCCGCGATGTCGGCGCGGGTGCCGACACCCAGGGACCGGCCCGCCAGGGCGACCAGTCGGCGCAGGCACTCACGGTCGTCGAGGTCGTCGTGGAGCAGCGCGCCGGGAACGGCCCGCTCGGGGAGGTCGTAGACCCGCTTCCAGCCGCGGCGCTCGCTGCACACCACCTCACCGGTGTCCAGCAGCCACTCCACCGCGATCTTCGTCTCGGACCACTCGAACCACTCGCCGCCGTTCTTGGCACCGCCGAGCTCGGTGGAGGTCAGCGGGCCGTCGGCGCGGAGCCGGTCCAGCACCGACCGCGTCGAGCGCTCCTTGTCCTGGAGGATGTGCCAGCGGTGACCGCGGTCCCGGCGGGCCCGGCGGCGGAACGCGAAATGCGGCCATTCCTCGATCGGCAGGATGCAGGCCGCGTGCGACCAGTACTCGAAGGCGTGCCGGTCCGACCAGTACGCCCGCTCCACGGTGTCCCGGCCCACCGCGCCCAGGCGCGCGTACGGGATCAGCTCGTGCGAGCGGGCCAGGACCGAGATGGTGTCCAGCTGTACGGCGCCCAGGTGGCGCAGGACCCCGCGGACCCCGCCGCGCCGGTCGGGTGCCCCGAGGAAGCCCTGTGCGCGCAGGGCGATGCGCCGGGCCTCGTCGGCGGACAGGGAGAGGGAGGCGGTACCCGAAGTCATCCCCGAAGACTAGGACGTGCCACCGACAGCGGGCAGGTACGGCTGCCGCGAGGGCAGGCCGAGGTCACCGGGGAGCAGGGCGCCGATCCAGCAGTCGCGGTACGTGCCGCGCTGGATGATGCCGGCCCGCAGCGTCCCCTCGATCCGGAAGCCGGCCTTCTCGGCCACGGCGCGGGAGCCCGCGTTGCCCACCTCGGCGCGCCATTCCAGGCGCCCGGTGCCCAGCTCGGTGAAGGCCCAGCGGGCGACGGCCAGGACGGCCTCGGCCGTGTAGCCCCGGCCGCGGTGCTCCCGGACCGCCCAGTAGCCGACCTCGTGGCTCTCCGGGCTGTTGATGTGCAGGCCGACGGAGGCGACCAGCGGCCCGTCGGCCCCGAGGCGTACGGCGAAGGGGAAGGCGGTGCCGTTGCGCCAGCCGTTCGGCGCGGTCTCGGTCACCCAGGTGTGCGCGTCCGCGCGTACGTAGGGGGACGGGACCAGCGTCCAGCGCTGGATGTCGGGGTCCTGCGCGGCGGCGTACACCTCGGCCTCGTCCGCGGGGACGAAAGGCCGCAATACCAGTCGGTCCGTGCTGAGTGTCTTCGGCTCCATGGACGAATTCTGCTGCCGGGCCGGTATCCGGGGCGAACAATTTCCGGTGATCCCTCAGGGCGGTGCGGCACCTTCGGTGTCCCCCGTACGTTCTCAATCCGGGCACCCGTGCCCTCACGGGAACGGCGGACCTCCCGACGCGGCCACGTCCTCGCTTACGATGGCCGTTGCGGTGGGGCCCACCTGCCGTGCCCGTGTACGTACAGTGCCCAGGCCCGACCGGCAAGGAGACAAACCTCGGTGTCCGTCTTCAACAAGCTCATGCGTGCAGGCGAAGGCAAGATCCTGCGCAAACTGCACCGCATCGCGGACCAGGTCAACTCCATCGAAGAGGACTTCGTCAACCTCTCCGACGCCGAGTTGCGTGCGCTCACGGACGAGTACAAGCAGCGTTTCCAGGACGGCGAGAGCCTGGACGACCTGCTGCCCGAGGCCTTCGCGACCGTACGCGAGGCCGCGAAGCGCGTCCTCGGCCAGCGGCACTACGACGTCCAGATCATGGGTGGAGCGGCGCTGCACCTCGGTTATGTGGCCGAGATGAAGACCGGTGAGGGCAAGACCCTCGTCGGCACGCTGCCCGCGTACCTGAACGCGCTGTCCGGCAAGGGCGTCCACCTGATCACGGTGAACGACTACCTCGCCGAGCGCGACTCCGAGCTGATGGGCCGGGTGCACAAGTTCCTCGGCCTGGAGGTCGGCTGCATCCTGGCGAACATGTCGCCCGCGCAGCGCCGCGAGCAGTACGGCTGTGACATCACCTACGGCACGAACAACGAGTTCGGCTTCGACTACCTGCGCGACAACATGGCGTGGTCCCAGGACGAGCTCGTCCAGCGCGGCCACAACTTCGCCGTGGTAGACGAGGTCGACTCGATCCTCGTCGACGAGGCCCGTACCCCGCTGATCATCTCCGGCCCCGCCGACCAGGCCACGAAGTGGTACGGCGACTTCGCGAAGCTGGTGACCCGCCTGACCAAGGGCGAGGCCGGCCAGCCGCTGAAGGGCATCGAGGAGACCGGCGACTACGAGGTCGACGAGAAGAAGCGCACCGTCGCCATCCACGAGTCCGGCGTCGCCAAGGTCGAGGACTGGCTCGGCATCGAGAACCTCTACGAGTCGGTGAACACCCCGCTCGTCGGTTACCTCAACAACGCGATCAAGGCCAAGGAACTCTTCAAGGCCGACAAGGACTACGTCGTCATCGACGGCGAAGTCATGATCGTCGACGAGCACACCGGCCGTATCCTCGCCGGCCGCCGCTACAACGAGGGCATGCACCAGGCGATCGAGGCGAAGGAAGGGGTGGACATCAAGGACGAGAACCAGACCCTCGCCACGATCACCCTGCAGAACTTCTTCCGCCTCTACTCGAAGCTGTCCGGCATGACCGGTACGGCCATGACCGAGGCCGCCGAGTTCCACCAGATCTACAAGCTCGGTGTCGTCCCGATCCCGACCAACCGCGGAATGGTCCGCAAGGACCAGCCGGACCTGATCTACCGGACCGAGGTCGCGAAGTTCGCCGCCGTCGTCGACGACATCGCGGAGAAGCACGAGAAGGGCCAGCCGATCCTCGTCGGTACGACGTCGGTCGAGAAGTCCGAGTACCTCTCCCAGCAGCTCTCCAAGCGCGGCATCCCGCACGAGGTGCTCAACGCCAAGCAGCACGACCGTGAGGCGACGATCGTCGCCCAGGCCGGCCGCCGGGGCGCGGTCACGGTCGCCACGAACATGGCCGGCCGCGGTACCGACATCAAGCTCGGCGGCAACCCGGACGACCTGGCCGAGGCCGAGCTGCGCCAGCAGGGGCTGGACCCGGAGGAGCACATCGAGGAGTGGGCGCACGCCCTCCCGTCGGCGCTCACCCGGGCCGAGGCCGCGGTGAAGGCGGAGTTCGAGGAGGTCAAGGAGCTCGGCGGGCTGTATGTGCTGGGCACCGAGCGCCACGAGTCGCGCCGCATCGACAACCAGCTGCGCGGCCGTTCCGGCCGACAGGGCGACCCGGGCGAGTCCCGCTTCTACCTGTCGCTGGGCGACGACCTGATGCGCCTGTTCAAGGCCCAGATGGTCGAGCGCGTCATGGCGATGGCGAACGTCCCGGACGACGTGCCGATCGAGAACAAGATGGTGACGCGCGCGATCGCGTCGGCCCAGTCGCAGGTGGAGACCCAGAACTTCGAGACGCGCAAGAACGTCCTGAAGTACGACGAGGTCCTCAACAACCAGCGTGAGGTCATCTACGGCGAGCGCCGCCGCGTCCTGGAGGGCGAGGACCTGCAGGAGCAGGTGCGCCACATGATGGACGACACCATCGACGCGTACATCGCGGCCGAGACGGTCGAGGGCTTCGCCGAGGAGTGGGACCTGGAGCGCCTGTGGGGCGCCTTCCGGCAGCTCTACCCGGTGAAGGTCACCATCGAGGAGCTGGAGGAGGCCGCGGGCGACCGTGCGGGCATCACCGCCGAGTTCATCGCGGAGTCCGTCAAGGACGACATCCACGAGCAGTACGAGACGCGTGAGAAGACGCTCGGCTCCGAGATCATGCGTGAGCTGGAGCGGCGCGTGGTCCTGTCGGTGCTCGACCGCAAGTGGCGCGAGCACCTGTACGAGATGGACTACCTGCAGGAGGGCATCGGCCTGCGTGCGATGGCCCAGAAGGACCCGCTGGTCGAGTACCAGCGCGAGGGCTTCGACATGTTCAACGCCATGCAGGAAGGCATCAAGGAGGAGTCCGTCGGCTACCTGTTCAACCTGGAGGTCCAGGTCGAGCAGCAGGTCGAGGAGCTTCCCGTGCAGGACGCGGCGCCGTCGCTGACGAAGGAGCCCGCGGGGGCGCGTCCGGAGATCCGGGCCAAGGGGCTGGACGCTCCGCAGCGGCCGGACCGGCTGCACTTCTCCGCCCCGACGGTGGACGGGGAGGGCGGTGTCATCGAGGGCGACTTCGACAGTGACTCCGCCGGCGGTGAGGGTGACGGGATGACGCGGGCGGAGCGGCGCAAGGCGCAGAAGGCCGCGGGCGGGCGTCGCCGGAAGAAGTAACCCGCCGCCGGGTTGAGGCATGCGGCCGGGGCCGGACACCGTGGGGTGTCCGGCCCCGGCCGCGTTGTGTGGTGCCGGTGCCGGTGCCGGTGCCGGTGCCGGTGGTTGTGCCGGTGCCGTGGGTGCGGCGCCGTTGCCGGGGGCGCTGCCCCCGGACCCCCGCGCCTCAAACGCCGGCGGGGCTGAAGGGGCGCCTCAGACGCCGGCGGGGCTGGAAGGGTGCCTCGGCGGGGCTGGAAGGGTGCCTCGGCGGGGCTGCAGGGGACGCACGGCGGAGTGGGGGTGGTCCCGGGCCGGGGCGGGAACGTGCGGGGCCGGCGGCAGGTCACGGGCGGGGGCCCTGGATCTCCACCGCCGCGCAGCGCCAGCGGAGGTCCGGGCCCTGTTCCAGGCGGAAGGCCATGGCGGTGAGGCGGTCGCCGGTGGCGATGCGGGCGAAGGCCTCGATGACGCCCGGGCCGGGGGTGAAGCGGCCGCACTGGCGGACGACCGGGCGCAGCCGGTCGCGGAGGGGGTCCGTCGGGGCCAGGGTGATCAGCTGCTGGTAGGCCGGGCCGATGGTGTGGCCGAGGAGCGAGTGGACCGGGCGCAGGCCGCTGACCACCGCGAGGAGGCGTTCGGCGAACCAGTGGTGCGGGCCGAGCCGCAGGGTGCGCGGGGGGCCGGCCGGGCGCCGCTGGTCGCGCCGGCCCGCGGGCCGGGTCCGGGCCCGGCCCGGCGGCCGCCGGCGGCCGCCGTCGTTGCCGGTCGTCGTGCCGCGCATCGTGGTGTCCATCGCCAGCTGCCCCCGAACAGGCCGGGCCCGGAGTGGTACCGGGCGGTAACTTGATGGGGATCTTCTACGGCCGCCGCACACGCTCCGCAACCACGCCCGCAGCGCCCGCGGCGGCCGGCCCGCTTCACCTATCCGGGTGGGCGGCGGCCGGTCCCCCGCCCCGGGCGGCGCCCGTCCGCGTACCCCGGTGGACGGATGCCGTTCCCGGTCCGGCGCCCCGAAGGGGGACGGAGTCCGTCACCCGCCCGGCCCCGCCCGAGTCGTATCCTGAGGGCGTTTCCGACTACCGAAAGCAGCCGGCCATGCGCGTGTACGTCCCCCTGACCCTCCCCGGGCTCGCCGAGGTGCACCAGGCGGGTGAGCTGGGCCCCGCCCCGCTGCTGGCGTACGCCGTCACCCCCGGGCTCCGCGAGTGGTACGTGTCGGAGGACATGGAGGAGCTGGAGTACGCGGCCCTGAACCGCGCCGCGCTCGCCTCCCTGCGGCTCGTCGCCGCGGACGCGGGCGCCCCGCGCCGGCGCGTGGTGATCGCCCTCGACGTCGACGACAAGGCCGCCACCGCCACCCCCGGAGCCGACGAGGCCGCCCTCGGCCGGGTGGCCCTGGCCGCCGCCGTGCGGCTCGCCGTGGCCGCCGCCGTGCACGTGGACGCCGATGACGCCGAGGAGGACGTGGCGGCCGCCGCGCGGGCCCTGGAGGCCGCCGACGCCGGGGACGCGGACGCGCAGTCCACCGTCGACGCCGCCGAGGACCACGAGCTGCTGTGGTTCGGCGTGCAGGAGATTCCGGGGCTGCTGAAGTGACCGACACGACCGCCACGACCGCCGACACGACGGCCGTCACGACGCTCCCGAACCACATCGTCTGGGACTGGAACGGGACGCTCCTCCACGACATCGACGCCGTCATCGTCGCGACGAACGCCTCCTTCGCCGAGCTCGGCTTCGCGCCGATCACCCTGGAGACCTACCGCGACCTGTACGTCGTACCGGTGCCGAGGTTCTACGAGCGCCTCATGGGACGGCTGCCCACCGACGAGGAATGGCTCGTCATGGACGACACCTTCCACCGCCACTACTGGGCCGCCGCCGCGGACTCCGGGCTGACCGAAGGTGCCCGCGAGCTGCTCCGGGACTGGCAGCTGGACGGACTCACCCAGTCCCTGCTGTCCCTCGCGCCCCACGACAAGCTCGTGCCACTGGTCCGGGCCCACGGCATCGACCAGCACTTCCTGCGCGTCGACGGCCGCGTCGGCCCCTCCCACACCTCCAAGGCGGGACACCTCGTACGCCACCTGGCGGCCCTCGACGGGACGGGCGTGACGGCGGACCGTACGGTCCTCATCGGAGACGCCGTGGACGACGCCCTCGCCGCCGCCCACGTCGGCGCCCGGGCGGTTCTCTACACGGGCGGCTCGCACAGCCGCAGCAGTCTGGAATCAGCCGGAGTGCCGGTCGTGGACAGCCTGGCCGAGGCCGTCCGGACAGCTCGCGAGCTGGCCGGATAAGGACTGGACAGGCCGCTGCACGGACGGGCGGTCACGTCGCTGGCCAGAGTGTCAAAGTTCCACCCCAAGATTTGTACAGATGCAGCGAATGACGTCCTGGGGGTAGGTCGGGATAGCCTTGTACCCGTGATCAGCGCGATAGTCATCGGGGGCACTGGAGCCTCCGGCCTGCGCCCGGCGCACGACCGTGCCCGGGCCTTCGCTGATCCCCGCCCCCGGGACGTTCTGCCGATCATGGCTCATTCCCTCCCGGTCGGCTCTCTCGACGGCATAGCGTCGATCCCGAACGGACACCCCGCCTCGCGGCGCTATGTCATTCCTTCCTTCACCTACGTCACGCAATGGCGCGCGACAGGAGCCAGAGGACATGCAGACCAAGCTGGACGAAGCAAAGGCCGAGCTGCTCGCGCGGGCGGCACGGGTAGCTGAGAACAGCCCGGCCGGGGGGCTACTTCCGACTGGGTCCGAGCGGGGAGAGCGTCCGGATCAGGACACCGTTCTCTCCTACCTCCAGCGCTACTACCTGCACACGGCGCCCGAGGACCTCGCGGACCGGGACCCGGTCGACGTGTTCGGAGCCGCGCTCTCGCACTACCGGCTCGCCGAGAACCGGCCGCAGGGCACCGCGAACGTACGCGTGCACACCCCCACGGTGGAGGAGAACGGCTGGACCTCCAGCCACTCCGTCGTCGAGGTCGTCACCGACGACATGCCCTTCCTCGTGGACTCCGTGACGAACGAGCTGTCCCGCCAGGGCCGCGGCATCCACGTCGTGATCCACCCGCAGGTCGTCGTCCGCCGTGACGTCACCGGCAAGCTGATCGAGATCCTCGGCCCCGACTGCGACGCCCACGGTCCCCGCACGGCGCGCCCCCACGACTCCCTCGTCGAGTCCTGGATCCACGTCGAGATCGACCGCGAGACCGACCGCGCCGACCTCAAGCAGATCAACGCCGACCTGCTGCGCGTCCTGTCCGACGTACGCGAGTCCGTCGAGGACTGGGAGAAGATGCGCGACGCCGCGCTGCGCATCGCCGAGGGCCTGCCCGAGGAGCACACCGCCCCCGACCTGCGCGAGTACGAGCTCGAAGAGGCCCGTGAGCTGCTGCGCTGGCTCGCCGACGACCACTTCACCTTCCTCGGCTACCGCGAGTACAACCTCGTCGACGGCGACTCCCTGGCCGCCGTGCCCGGCACCGGCCTCGGCATCCTGCGCTCCGACCCGCACCACAGCGGCAAGGACGACGGCCACCCGGTCTCGCCGTCCTTCAACCGGCTGCCGGCCGACGCCCGCGCCAAGGCCCGCGAACACCGTCTGCTGGTGCTGACCAAGGCCAACAGCCGCTCCACCGTGCACCGCCCCTCGTACCTCGACTACGTGGGCGTCAAGAAGTTCGACGCCGACGGCAACGTCGTCGGCGAGCGCCGCTTCCTCGGCCTGTTCTCCTCCGCCGCGTACACCGAGTCCGTGCGCCGCGTCCCGGTGATCCGCCGCAAGGTCGTCGAGGTCCTCGACGGCGCGGGCTTCGCGCCGAGCAGCCACGACGGCCGCGACCTCCTGCAGATCCTGGAGACCTACCCGCGCGACGAGCTGTTCCAGACCCCGGTCGACCAGCTCCAGGCCATCGTCACCTCCGTCCTGTACCTCCAGGAACGCCGTCGGCTGCGGCTGTACCTGCGCCAGGACGAGTACGGCCGCTACTACTCGGCGCTCGTCTACCTGCCCCGCGACCGGTTCACCACCGGCGTGCGGCTGCGCCTGATGGACATCCTGCGCGAGGAGCTCGGCGGCATCAGCGTCGACTTCACCGCGTGGAACACCGAGTCGATCCTCTCCCGCATCCACTTCGTCGTCCGCGTCCCGCAGGGCACCGAGCTGCCCGCGCTGACCGACTCGGACGTCGAGCGCATCGAGGGCCGTCTCGTCGAGGCCGCCCGTTCCTGGTCCGACGGCTTCCAGGAAGCGCTGATCGCCGAATGCGGCGAGGAGCGCGCCGCCGAGCTGCTGCGCCGCTACGGCACCTCCTTCTCCGAGGGCTACAAGGCCGACCACTCGCCGCGCGCGGCCGTCGCCGACCTGGTCCACCTGGAGCGGCTCGCCGCCAGCGACAGCAAGTTCGCGCTCTCGCTCTACGAGCCCGTGGGCGCGGGCCCCGGCGAGCGCCGCTTCAAGATCTTCCGTACCGGCGACCAGGTCTCCCTGTCCGCGGTCCTGCCGGTGCTGCAGCGCCTGGGCGTCGAGGTCACCGACGAGCGCCCCTACGAGCTGCGCCGCTCCGACCGGGTCAGCGCCTGGATCTACGACTTCGGTCTGCGGATGCCCGTCACCGGCAACGGGGACGCCTACCTCGGCGACGACGCCCGTGAGCGCTTCCAGGACGCCTTCGCCGCGGTCTGGCAGGGCGACGCCGAGAACGACAACTTCAACGCCCTGGTGCTGAGCGCCGGCCTCACCTGGCGACAGGCCGTCGTCCTGCGCGCGTACGCCAAGTACCTGCGCCAGGCCGGGTCCACCTTCAGCCAGGACTACATGGAGGACACCCTCCGCAACAACGTCCACACCACCCGCCTGCTGGTCTCGCTCTTCGAGGCCCGGATGGCGCCCGTGCGCCAGACCGCCGGCAGCGAGCTCGTGGACGCCATGCTGGAGGAGCTCGACGGGGCCCTGGACCAGGTCGCCTCGCTCGACGAGGACCGCATCCTGCGGGCCTTCCTCACCCTCATCAAGGCCACGCTGCGCACGAACTTCTTCCAGCTCAACGGCGTGGGCGAGCAGCACTCCTACGTGTCGATGAAGTTCGACCCGCAGGCGATCCCGGACCTGCCGGCGCCGCGTCCGGCCTTCGAGATCTGGGTCTACTCCCCGCGCGTCGAGGGCGTCCACCTGCGCTTCGGCAAGGTCGCCCGAGGCGGCCTGCGCTGGTCCGACCGCCGTGAGGACTTCCGTACGGAGATCCTCGGCCTGGTCAAGGCGCAGATGGTCAAGAACACCGTCATCGTGCCGGTCGGCGCCAAGGGCGGATTCGTCGCGAAGAACCTTCCCGACCCGTCGGTGGACCGTGACGCCTGGCTCGCCGAGGGCATCGCCTCGTACAAGATCTTCATCTCGGCGCTGCTCGACATCACCGACAACATGGTCGCCGGCGAGGTCCTGCCCCCCAAGGGCGTGGTCCGCCACGACGAGGACGACACCTACCTCGTCGTCGCCGCCGACAAGGGCACCGCGACCTTCTCCGACATCGCCAACGGCGTGGCCGAGTCCTACGGCTTCTGGCTCGGCGACGCCTTCGCCTCGGGCGGCTCGGCCGGCTACGACCACAAGGGCATGGGCATCACCGCCCGCGGCGCGTGGGAGTCCGTCAAGCGGCACTTCCGCGAGCTGGGCCACGACACCCAGACCGAGGACTTCACGGTCGTCGGCGTCGGCGACATGTCCGGTGACGTGTTCGGCAACGGCATGCTGCTCTCCGAGCACATCCGCCTGGTCGCCGCCTTCGACCACCGGCACATCTTCATCGACCCGCACCCGGACGCGGCCACCTCCTACGCCGAGCGCCGGCGCCTGTTCGAGCTGCCGCGCTCCTCGTGGGCCGACTACGACACCTCGCTGATCTCCGCGGGCGGTGGCATCCACCCGCGTACCGCGAAGGCCGTCCCGATCACCGCGCAGGTCCGTGAGGCCCTGGGCATCGAGGCGGGCGTCACCAAGATGACCCCGGCCGACCTGATGAAGGCGATCCTGCAGTCCCCCGTGGACCTGCTGTGGAACGGCGGCATCGGTACGTACGTCAAGGCCACCGCCGAGACGCACGCCGACGTCGGCGACAAGGCCAACGACGCCATCCGCGTCAACGGCTCCGACGTGCGGGCCAAGGTCATCGGCGAGGGCGGCAACCTGGGCCTGACCCAGCTCGGCCGGATCGAGTTCGCCCGCACCGGTGCCGGCGGCGAGGGCGGCAAGGTCAACACCGACGCCATCGACAACAGCGCGGGCGTGGACACCTCCGACCACGAGGTGAACATCAAGATCCTGCTCAACGCGGTCGTCACCGAAGGCGACATGACCGTCAAGCAGCGCAACAAGCTCCTCGCCCAGATGACCGACGAGGTCGGCCGCCTGGTGCTGCGCAACAACTACGCGCAGAACGTCGCACTCGCCAACGGCGCTGCCCAGGCCCCGAGCCTGCTCCACGCCCAGCAGCGCTACATGCGGCGGCTGGAGCGCGACGGACGCCTCGACCGGGCGCTGGAGTTCCTGCCCACCGACCGGCAGATCCGCGAGCTGCTGAGCGGCGGCAAGGGCCTGACCCAGCCGGAACTGGCCGTGCTGTTCGCCTACACCAAGATCACGGTGGCGGACGAGCTCATCGCCACCGAGCTGCCGGACGACCCGTACCTGCGCCGTCTGCTCTTCGCGTACTTCCCGGCCGCCCTGGCCGAGCGGCTCACCGAGCAGATCGACGCGCACGCGCTGCGCCGGGAGATCATCACCACCCTCCTGGTCAACGACACCGTCAACACGGGTGGTTCGACCTTCCTGCACCGCCTGCGCGAGGAGAGCGGGGCCTCCACGGAGGAGATCGTGCGCGCGCAGCTCGCGGCCCGCGAGATCTTCGGCCTGGCCGACGTGTGGGACGCGGTGGAGGCGCTCGACAACAAGGTCGCCGCCGACGTCCAGACCCGGGTGCGGCTGCACTCGCGGCGCCTGGTCGAGCGCGGTACCCGCTGGCTGCTGAACAACCGGCCGCAGCCGCTCCAGATCACCGAGACCATCGCCTTCTTCCAGGAGCGCGTGGGCCAGGTCTGGGCCGAGCTGCCGAAGCTGGTGCGCGGCGCCGACCTGGAGTGGTACCAGTCGATCCTGGACGAGCTGACGGGCGAGGGCGTCCCGGAGGAACTGGCCGCCAAGGTGGCCGGGTTCTCCTCCGCCTTCCCGGCGCTGGACATCGTCGCGATCGCGGACCGCACGGGTGTGGACCCGCTGGAGGTCGCCGAGGTGTACTACGACCTCGCCGACCGGCTGGCCATCACCCAGCTGATGGACCGGATCATCGAGCTGCCGCGGTCCGACCGCTGGCAGTCGATGGCCCGCGCCTCGATCCGCGAGGACCTGTTCGCGGCGCACGCGGCGCTGACCGCGGACGTGCTGTCGGTGGGCAACGGCACGTCGACTCCCGAGGAGCGCTTCCAGGCGTGGGAGGAGAAGAACACGGCCATCATCGGGCGGGCGCGGACGACTCTGGACGAGATCCAGGGGTCGGACGACTTCGACCTGGCGAACCTGTCGGTGGCGATGCGGACGATGCGGTCGCTGCTGCGCGTGCACAGCTGATCGGTCGGCTTCGCCGAACGGGCCGGGCCCGGGACCGTGTGGTCCCGGGCCCGGCCCGTTCGCGTCGGCCCCCGCGCCTCAATCGCCGGCGGGGCTGAAAGATCGCCTCAATCGCCGGCGGGGCTGGATTTTCCAGCCCCGCCGGCGATTGAGGCGCAGGTCTGAGCGGGGCTGGTCAGCGGCCCGACGTGAAGGCCTCGTAGGCGTCGCAGACCTCGTCGGAGGGGCCGTCCATGCGGAGCACCCCCGCCTCCAGCCAGATCGCGCGGTCGCAGGTCTCGCGGACCGTGTTGATGCCGTGGCTGACGAGGAAGACGGTGCCGGCGTGCTCGCGGAGTTCCTCGATGCGGGCCTGGCTGCGGCGCTGGAAGGCGGCGTCGCCGGTGGCCAGGGCCTCGTCGATCATCAGGACGTCGTGGTCCTTGGCGGCGGCGATGGAGAAGCGCAGCCGGGCGCCCATGCCGGAGGAGTACGTCCGCATGGGCAGGGAGATGAAGTCGCCCTTCTCGTTGATGCCGGAGAAGTCGACGATGCCCTGGTAGCGCTCGCGGATCTGCTGCCTGGACATGCCCATCGCGAGGCCGCCGAGGACGACGTTGCGTTCGCCGGTCAGGTCGTTCATCAGGGCCGCGTTCACGCCGAGCAGGGACGGCTGGCCGTGCGAGTAGATCCGGCCGTGGGCCACCGGCTGGAGGCCGGCTATGGCGGCCAGCAGGGTGGACTTGCCCGAGCCGTTGGTGCCGATGAGGCCGATGGCCTCGCCCTTGTACGCGGTGAAGGTGACGCCCTTGACGGCGTGCACCTCCTTCATGCCCGCCGGCTGCTTGCGGGAGAAGACCCGGCTGAGCGCCGCGGTGGCGCCGCCCTTGCGGGCGCCGGCGCCGACCTTGTAGATGACGTGGACCCCGTCGGCGATGACGGTCGGTACCCGGGTGTCGGTCTTCGTCGCGGTGTCAGCCACGGCCGTACTCCTCTTCTGCCTTCCAGAACCAGATGAAGCCGCCGACGCCGGCCAGCAGGGCCCAGCCGAGGGCGACGAGCCACGCGTGGGGCGGGAGCGAGTGCGCCTGGAAGCTGTCGATCAGCGAGAAGCGCATCAGGTCGATGTAGACGGCCGCGGGGTTGAACTTGAGCGCCATGAGCACCCAGTGCGGCAGATGGTCCGACTTGATCATCTGGTCGATGGACCACATGACGCCCGAGGAGTACATCCAGGTCCGCAGGACGAAGGGCATCAGCTGGCTGACGTCCGGGCTCTTGCTGCCGATGCGCGCCATGACCATCGCGCAGCCCGCGGCGAAGACGGCCATCAGCAGCAGGGCGGGTACGGCCAGGAACCAGGACCAGGCGGGGCGCTGGCCGAAGGCCAGCAGCAGGACGACCAGTGCGCCCATGGTGACGAGCAGCTGCTGGAAGAGCTGGACGACGGTGGAGATGGGCAGGCTGGCACGCGGGAAGTGCAGGGCGCGGACCAGGCCGCGGTTGCTGTGGACGGAGCGGGTGGCGGCGTTGACGGAGCTGCCGATGAAGTCCCAGACGAAGATGCCGGTGATCAGGAAGGGCACGTAGTCGGGCACGTCGTGGCTGGCCTTCATCACGATGCCGAAGATGAAGTAGTAGACGGCCGCGTTGAGCAGCGGGGTCACGAGGTGCCAGAGCTGCCCCAGCCTGGCGGTGCTGTACGTGGCCTGCATACGGGCGGTCGCGTACGCGGTCACGAAGTGGCGGCGGTCCCAGAGCTCCGCGATGTAGCGGGGGAGTGTGGGGCGGGCGCCGCTGAGCGTGAGGCCGTGGGCGGCGGCGAGCCGCGCGAGTTCCGCGGAGGGCGCGGGAGGGGGCGCGGTCTTGGGTGCGGTCGCGGTGGTCACAGGGTTCGCTTTCGACGGGGTCGGTACGTCACTGCCGAGGTCGGAACGGGTCCGTATCGTCGCTACGGTGAGGTTAGGACGTGCCGCGTCGGAACGCAACCGTATCGTCGTGACGAGGGCGCGGCTATGCTCTCCGCATGACCCCGGATTCCGCCGCCACCACGTCCGCCCCCGCCCGTAGAGCCCCCGCCGGGGCCGCCGTCCTGCGCGCGGACGTGACGGCGGCGATCCGCGACGCGGTGGTGGAGGAACTGGCCGCGGTCGGCTTCTCGAAGATGTCCATCGAGGGCATCGCCCGGCGGGCGGGGGTCGGCAAGACCGCGGTCTACCGGCGGTGGAAGTCGAAGCTGCACCTGGTGCTGGACCTGGTGGGGGCCTTCGCGGTGGACGGCCTGCCGGTGCCCGCGACCGGCTCGCTGTACGGGGACGTACGGGCCCTGCTGGAGGTCATGTCACACGTGCTGCGGCACCCGGTGGCCTCCGCGGTGATCCCCGACCTGCTCGTGGAGGCGGCGCGCAACCCGGAGATCGCCGAAGCGGTGCGCGGCGCGCTGCTCGACGGACAGCGCCGCATGGCGGAGGGGATCGTCTCCGGCGCCGTGGCGCGCGGCGAGCTGGCCGAGGGCACCGACCCGGGGCGGGCGCTCGACCTGGCCATCGGGCCGCTGTACTGGCGCCAGGTCGTGGTCCGTGACGAGGTCACCCGCGGATACCTCGACGACCTGGCCCGGTCGGTGGTGGCCGGCCTGACGGCCACCCCACCCACGCCCTGACCGTCCCGCGCCGGGGTTCGACGACGGACCGGCCGCCCTCCGAATCCCCCGAGCGGCCGGGGAGACGCGGACCGGCTACTGCCAGAGGAGCGGGGCGGTCAGCGGGGCGAGTGCCGGCTCCGGGGTGCGGGTCGGGGGCGCGGACGGCGGGGTGGGGCGGCGGTCCTCCAGGGGGATGACCGCCGGGATCGGGGCCGCCTGCCCGAGGAAGACCCGGCGCACCACCCGCTCCGCCGCGTGGCCGTCGTCGTACGAGCAGAAGCGCGCGCGGAAGGCCGCCCGCAGCTGCGCGGAGCGCGAGCCCTGCCAGTGGCCCGTGCTGAAGATGTCCACCAGCTCGTCCTCGGTCCGGGCGATCGCACCGGGCGGGCACGACCGCAGGTCGAAGTACGTGCCGCGGGCCGCCTCGTACGCCTCACGGTCGTCCGCGTGGATCACGATCGGCCGGTCCAGGGCCGCGTAGTCGAACATCAGGGACGAGTAGTCCGTCACCAGCGCGTCCGAAGCCAGGCAGAGCTCCTCCACCGAGGGGTGGGAGGAGACGTCGATCAGCCGGGGGTGCGGGTCCGGGGAGGGCGGGAGGTCCGCGTACGTGAGGTGGTTGCGGACCAGGATCGTGAAGCGCGGGCCCAGGTCCCGCAGCACCCGCTCGAAGTCCAGGTGCTCCGGCCGACTGCGCCGGTAGTCACGGTGCGTGGGCGCGTACAGCACGGCCGTCGAGTCCGCCGGGATGCCGAGGCGTTCGCGCAGCTCCAGCACCTCGGCCGGGCCCGCCCGGTGGAAGACGTCGTTGCGCGGGTAGCCGTACTCCAGCGTCGTGTAGGAGGAGGGGACGGCCTTCTCCCACACCAGGGTGGAGTGCCGGTTCGAGGAGAGCAGGTAGTCCCACTGGTCGGCGCCGCGCAGCAGGCCCGCGAAGTCCGTCGTCGGGGTGGCCGCCGGGCGGTCCTGGAGGTCGAGGCCCACGCGCTTGAGCGGGGTGCCGTGCTGGGTCTGGACGAGGGTCTGGCCCGGGCGCTTGACCAGGGCGCGGTCGAAGTTGACGTTCGTGACCAGGTAGCCGGCCCTGGCCAGGGCGGTCCAGTACGCCGCCGAGCCCGGGCGCAGTGCCGTCGTCTCGCGGGGCAGGGTCGGGGCGTGCTCCGGTCCGCAGATCCACGCCGTGCGCATCCGCGGCGCGAGCTCCCGCAGTTTGGCCTCGATCGCCGCCGGATTGCAGGCGTAGCCGCCGTGCCAGTACGCGGAGAAGACCGCCAGTTCCCGGCGCACGGGCAGGAGGCGCTGGATCCGGTAGTGCAGGCGCAGGGCCGTTTCCCGCAGGCCCCGCCCCAGCGCCGCGGCCGCGCGGCCCAGTGCCGGCCCCGCCGAGCACAGCGCCGACAGCAGCCGGTAGGTGCGCCGGGCGCCCAGCCGCATCAGCGTGTGCCGGACCCGGTCGGTCCGGGCCGGCGACGGCGGCAGGGCGCTGCTGCCGCCGGGGACGTGGTGGCGGCGCAGCAGGGCGCAGGCGCGGGCGAAGAACTCGGCCCGGGCGGCGCGCGGGAGGCGGCGCGGGTCGGCGTACAGGGCGCAGAAGTGCTCGGCCATCCGGCGGTGCAGGGTGGGGCGCCAGCGCTCCAGCCCGGGGCGGCCGGCGAGGTAGCCGAAGACCCGGTCGTACTGGTCGAACACGTCGAGGTGGCGGCGGCTGGTGGTGGTGCGGACCGAGCCGGTGCGCCGCTGCCGGTAGTGGACGCAGACCCGGTCCAGGACGGCGACGGACTCCGCGGCCAGCAGGGCCGGGTAGGTCCAGGGGGTGTCCTCGTAGAAGCCGGGCGGGAACGCGAGTCCCTCGCGCTCCACGTACTCGCGCCGGTAGGCCTTGTTCCAGACCGCCGGCAGCATGCCGAGGAGGGCCGGACGGTCGGCGAGCCGGAAGCTGGCCGGTCCCTCCTGCGACAGCCGGTCGCCGAGGCGGTCGCGGACGAGTTCGCCCGACCAGAAGGTGCGCGCGTGGTCGTAGACCAGGACGTCGGGTGAGCCGGTGGCCTTCAGCCGGTCGGTGATGGCCTGCAGGGCGCCGGGGGCGAGCGTGTCATCGCCGTCGAGGAAGATCAGGTAGTCGCCGGTGGCCCGCGCCAGACCCGCGTTGCGCGCCGGTCCCGGGCCCAGGTTGTGCGCCAGGTGGACGGCCGTCACCCGGGGGTCGCGCGCCGCGTACTCGTCGATGATCGAACCGCAGGCGTCCGGGGAGGCGTCGTCGACCGCGATCAGCTCCAGGTCCGGGTACGACTGAGCCAGGACGGAGTCCAGACTCTCCTGGAGGTAGGCCTGGACCTTGTACGCGGGCACGATGACGCTGAACCGGGGCACGGCACATCCAGGGGTCGGCGCGGGCATATGGCCCAGGAACCCCCGGCGTGGCGATCGGGTTACGCGGTGTGCGGCATTCGGGTTACCCGGTGCCGAAGGGCCACGTCAGGCGGTGTGCGGAGGGGGAGCTACTTGATCGCCCCGGCCATCACCCCCGAGACGAACTGCCGTTGGAAGGCGAAGAAGACGACGAGCGGGACCGCCATCGACAGGAACGCGCCGGGCGCGAGCACGTCGATGTTGTTCCCGAACTGCCGTACCTGCTGCTGGAGCGCGACGGTGACCGGCGGGTGGGCCGAGTCGGCGAACACCAGCGCCACCAGCATGTCGTTCCACACCCACAGGAACTGGAAGACGGCGAGCGAGGCGATCGCCGGCCCGCCGAGCGGCAGCACCACCCGTGCGAACAGCCTCAGTTCACCCGCCCCGTCCAGGCGGGCCGCCTCCAGCAGTTCGCGCGGGATCTCGGCGAAGAAGTTGCGCAGCAGGAAGACGGCGAAGGGGAGCCCGAAGGCGGTGTGGAAGAGGACCACGCCCGCCGTGGTCTCGAACAGCCCGATGGAACCGAAGAGTTCGGAGACCGGGATCAGCGCCACCTGTACGGGGACCACGAGCAGTCCGACGACGAGGAGGAACAGCCAGTCCCGGCCGGGGAACTCCAGCCAGGCGAAGGCGTATCCGGCGAACGAGCCCAGGGCCACGACCAGCAGGGTGGCCGGCACGGCGATCGCGAACGTGTTCAGGAGGGAGCCCGTGATGGTGTCGTTCGCCAGCAGCCGCTCGTAGTTGTCGGCCGTCAGCCGCGAGGGCGCCGTGAACACCTGCCACCAGCCACCGCTGTTGAGGTCGGTGGGGGAGACGAACGAGGAGAGCAGCAGCCCGAGCGTGGGCAGCAGCCAGAAGAGCGCCATCACGACCAGGAAGACGCGCAGGGCGCCCGCGGCCAGCCGGCCCGCGGCCCGCTCGGCGAACGGGACCCTGGTCCTTGCCGGGGCGCGGCGCCCTTCGAGGCCCGCATCCGTCACCCGGCCCGCATCCGTCACCCGGCCCGCTTCCGTCACCGGCCCCGCTTCCGTCACCGGCCCCGCCGCCTTCGCGGGGCCGGGCGTCCTCCCCGGGTCTGGTTCCGTGCGGTGCGGCCGTCCGGCGCCGCCCGCCGTGGCCCTCCGCGCGGGGTCCGGCGTCGCGTCGGTACCGCTCATCGGGACCCCTCCTTGCGCAGCCGACGGATGTTCACGAGCATCACCGGGATCACCAGCACCAGCAGCAGCACGGCGATGGCGCTGCCCAGCCCCGGATCGGCGTCCGTGCCGAAGGAGGTCCGGTACAGCTGCAGCGCGAGCACGTTCGCGTCGTCCTGGACCGCGCCCGGCGCGATCACGAAGACCAGGTCGAAGATCTTCATGACGTTGATGACGAGGGTGACGAGCACGACCGCCAGGACGGGCGCCAGCAGCGGGACGGTGATCCGCCGGAACACCTGCCACTCGTTCGCCCCGTCCACGCGCGCCGCCTCCAGCAGCTCACGCGGTACGGCGGCCAGCCCGGCCGCGATCAGCACCATCGCGAAACCGGCCCACATCCATACGTACGCCCCGATGACCGCCGGGGTGACCAGCGCCGGGCCGAGCCACTCCACCCCCGCGTACGCCTCCCGGAAGTTGGCCGCGGGCAGCCGCAGCAGGGCCCCGTCGGCCTTCGCGGAGAGGGTGAAGGTGCCGTCCGCCGCGGCCGTCGCCGTGTCGACCACCCGGCCGTCCTCGACCGCCTCGATCCGCATCCCGGAGAAGCCCTGCTCGGCCGGGTCGACCACGTTCGACGAACCGCCCCCGCCCCGGGTGAAGTCCTGCCAGACGGTGCCGGTGACCTTCCCCGGCACGGCGTCCGGCCTGCCCGCCGTACGGGTCCCCTCCGGGAGCGCCTCCGGGGCCACGCCGACCAGCGGGAGCAGCACCGGCGTACCCGCGCGGACGGGATCGCGGGTGACGAAGGCACCGCCGCCCGCGTCCACGAGCGGCGAGTCCCGGCCCGGGCGGGCCTTGGGGAACGCCGAGGACGGGGCGAAGGTGTCGTGGACCCCGACCCAGACCGCGTTGGCGACCCCGCGGTCGGGATCGTGGTCGTAGACGAGCCGGAAGATGATGCCCGCGGCCAGCATCGAGATCGCCATCGGCATGAAGACCAGCAGCTTGAACGCCGTCCCCCAGCGCACCCGTTCGGTGAGCACCGCGAAGACCAGGCCGAGGGCGGTGGCCATGGCCGGGGCGAACACCACCCAGAGCGCCGTGTTCTTCAGGGCGGTGCGGATCGTGTCGTCGCTCAGGATCTCCCGGTAGTTGTCACCGCCGACGAAGGTGTCGCCGGACCGGTCGAAGAAGCTGCGGTAGAGGGAGTAGCCGATCGGGTGCACGACGAGCGCACCGAGCAGCACGAGCGCCGGCAGGAGGAACGCCGCCGCGATCAGCCGGCGGCGGCGGGCCTCCGCGGAGACGACACCCTTGGGGGCGGGGCCGGTGGCAGGTCCGGTGGCAGGGCCGGGGACGGAGCCGGCCGGGGGAGCGGCAGGGGCCGGCACGGGATCAGTTCCCGTAGGCCTTCGCCGCGTCCGCCTCCAGTTTCGCCTGGGTGCCCGCCACGTCCGACGGGTTGGCCAGGAAGTCCTGGAGCGCCTTCCACTCACCCGCCCCCGGGGTCCCGCCGAAGGCCGCCGGCGCCTGGTCCGACATGTCGAAGCGGAAGTCGTCACCCGCGGCGATCAGCGCCTTGGCGATGTCCCGCTGGATGGCGTTCGGATAGGCACCGGGGTCCACGGCCTTGTTCGGGGAGACGAAACCGCCCTGCCGGGCGTGGATCTCCGCCGCGTCCGGCGACGCCAGGAAGGTCAGCAGGGCCTGCGCCCCCTTCGACGGCTTGAGGGCGACCGCCACGTCGCCGCCCGATACCACCGGGGCCTTCTCGCCGACCGCCGGGAAGGGGAAGACGAGGGCGTCCTCACCGACCTTCGCCTCCGTCTGCGCGATGTTCACCGCCACGAAGTCGCCCTCGAAGACCATCGCGGCGGCCGGCCGGTCGCCGCCGGTGAAGGTCTGCGTCACCGACTTCGGGAACTCGGTGGCCAGGGCCCCGCTCGGCCCGCCCGCCAGGAAGTCCTTGCGGCCGAACAGCTCGCCGAGCGTGGTCAGCGCCTGCTTGACGCTGTCGTCGGTCCACTTGATCTGGTGCTTGGCCAGCTGGTCGTACTTCTCCGGCCCGGCCTGGGAGAGATAGATGTTCTCGAACCAGTCCGTGAGGGTCCAGCCGTCCGCACCGGCCACCGACACGGCCGGGGTGCCGGAGGCGGACAGCGTGTCGGCGGCGGCGATCAGTTCCTTCCAGGTCTTCGGCGGCTTGACCCCCGCCGCCTCGAAGGCCTTCGCGTTGTACCAGATCAGCGACTTGTTGGCGGCCTTGTAGTACACGCCGTACTGGGTGCCCCCGACGGCGCCGAGCTGCTTCCAGCCCTTCGAGTAGTTCGCGTCGAGCTGGGCGGCGGCCTCCGGGCCCAGCGGCTGCGCCCACTTGTTCTCCACCGCCGCCGTCAGCGCCCCGACCTGCGGGAGCAGCGCCACGTCCGGCGGCGCACCACCCGCGATCTTCGTGCCGAGGAAGGTGACGATCGGGTCCTGTGCCGGGACGAAGGTGACGGAGGCACCCGTCCGCTTCTCGAACTCCTTCAGCACCTTCGTGAAGTTCTCCTGCTCCGGGCCCGTCCAGACCGCGGCGACCTCGATCTTCTCGCCGGGCAGTTTCGGTAACTGCACCCGGGGCGCGGCCGTGCTGCCCTCGGGCCCTCGCGGCTCCTGCGTGCCGTCGTCCCCGCACGCCGAGAGGGTGAGGGCGGCCGCCGCGGCGAGCGCCGTCCAGGTGAGTGTCGTACGGCTCGTTCCGTGCCTGCGCATGGCTCTGCCCCCGATGCCCGTGGTGTGTCCTGGACCACAAGGTCTACGCCGAGCCGTGCGCCCCCGCAATACCGCCTCGCGGGGGCGCGCCCGGGTCAGGGCGCGGGCGGGAACAGCACGGGTATCGCCGAGACCAGGTGCGAGGCCCGGTCCAGGGCACTGGCCAGCAGGGCGAGGTCGGTGGGCCCGTTGCCCAGCTCACGCACCGGTCGGCGGGCCGGCGGATCGCCCATCCGCTCCCACTCCACCGGGACCACGGTCGGCCGCTGGGTCGCCGTACGGGGGATCCGGCCGGTGACCCGGCCCGCCTGGAAGGGGACCGTCCGGCCGTCGCCGAAACGGAGCAGGCCGCGGCCCGGACCCGGCTGGTCGGGGGCGTCGAGCTCCACGCGCAGGGTGGCCAGCCGGGCCAGGCCGGTGTCCGCCGTACGGTCCGGGCGGGCGCTCGCGGCCACCAGGTGCACCCCGAGTCGGGCGCCCTCGCGGGCCACCGCCTCCAGCGCCCGGACCACCGAGCCCGCGGCGGGGCGGCCCGTACTGCCCAGCCCCGGTGCGACCAGCGCGTCGAGGTCGTCCACGAGCACCACCAGGCGCGGCAGCGGGCTGGGCCCGGGCGGTTCGGTCCGGGTGGTCGCGGCCCGCAGCCGCAGCGTGCCGGTGCGCTGGGGGTCGAGGTCGCCGCGCTGCTCGCCCGGGGTGGGCCGGCGGGGCGAGACCATGCGGTCGGACACCTCGCGCTGCGCGTGCCACTCGGCGAAGGACATGTCCTCCAGCAGCTCGGAGCGGCGCTTGAGCTCCGCGCCCAGCGCCTGCGCGAACTCCCGCATGCGCAGCGGATCGGAGGCGACCAGGTGGGCGCAGACGTGCGGGAGTTCGGTGCAGGGCAGCAGCCCGTCGCCGCGCTCGCCGCCGGCCCCGTCGAGCAGGAGCAGCCCGAGCCGGTCGGGCCGGGCGGCCGCGGACAGCGACGCGGCCACCGAGCGCAGCAGCTCGGTCCGCCCGCTCCCGGCGGGTCCCTCGATGAGCAGGTGCGGGCCGTCGTGGACGAGTTCGGTGCCGACGGGCCCGCGGCGGCCGCTGCCCAGCACGATCTCGGCGAGGCCGCCGACGCCCTGCCCCTGGTCGGTGGCGGCGGCCCAGCGGGCCATCAGGGAGGCCGGGGTGGCCCGGGCCAGCCCCAGCTCGTCGAGCAGCCGCGCGGTGGCGGGCAGGGCGGCCGCGGCCGGCCGGTGGGGCTCGGCACAGCCGCCCTCGGCGGTGCGCAGCGGGGCCAGGGCCCGGGCGAAGCGCTCGGCCCAGGCGGCGGAGACGGCGTCGGTGGTGGCGGTGCCCCCGGCGGGGACGGGCCGGCCACCGCTGATCGTGAAGGTGCGTACGGCCGTGGCCACATCGCCGCTGAGCAGGGCGACCGCGCCGCAGTCCCGGAACGCCGGGGAGCTCGCGCAGGCGGCCTCGTACGTCTCCTCGACCGGCGAGGCGGGGGTGGCGGCCGGGGCCTCGGCGAGCACGAGCACGTGGATCCCGGCGGCCGGGCCGTGCGAGGCGAGCCGCCCGGTGATGTCGCGCAGCGGGCCGGCCCCGGGATCGCCGTCCAGGACGACGAGCGTGTACGGGCCCTCGTAGACGGCGGCGGCCCGCCGGACCTGACCGGCGTCGGCGGCGGCCCAGTGCACGCCCAGCGGGCCCTCGTCGAGGCGCCGGGTCAGCTCACCCGTGCGGGCGGTCGCCTGGTCGCGGTCGTAGGCGAGCAGCAGCCGGCAGTCCTGGCCGTGCGCGGGGCGTACGTGGGGCAGCCAGCCGAGCCAGCCCCAGTCGCGCCGCCGGTCGGCGAGGCCGCGCGCCCGGTCGGCGGAGACGAGCACGATCTCCAGCTGCCCCGGAGCGTGCAGTGCCGCCAGCTGCGCCACCACCCACCGGGCGACTCCGGCCAGCCGGGCCCGGGGCCCGGCGAGCCCGAGGCCGCCGACGGCGGGCAGGGACACCCGGCTCCCGGCGCCGAGCCCGACGTCCAGCAGGGCGGGGTGCCCGGGCGTACGGGACCACAGGCGCTCGGTGGGGCCCAGCGCGGCCAGCAGCACCGCGGCGGGATCGTCGGGGTCGGGTGCGGCGGCGGCCGGTTCCCGCGGGGCCTCGGCGGGCTCCTCGCCGCGCACCCACTTGCGGGCCCAGGCACCGAGGCCCTTGCGCCGCCCGGGGCTCGGCGGCGCGTCCTGCGGCCCGGCTTCGTGGAAGGCGGCGGGGGCGCCGGGGACGGGTGCGTCCGGGGTCGGCCCGGACGGGGCCGGTCCCGATGCGGTCGGCCCGGGTGCGGTCGGCCCGGATGCGGCCGGCCCGGATGCGGACGGTCCGGCGTCGGGGAGCGGTTCCGGGGCGGGCCGGGCGGCGACCGAGAGGTGGCCCTGGAGGTCCGGGGCCACCGGCAGTACGGGAGCACCCGCGGCGGCCAGCCGCAGGGTGGACTCGCCGACCCGCAGCAGCGCACCCGGGGGCAGGGCGACGGGCTGGGCCCCCACCGGGGCGCCGTCCAGCGTGGTGCCGTTCGTCGAGTTCAGGTCGGCCACCGCGACCCGCCCGTCCGGGATCACCGTGACCGCGCAGTGCAGCCGGGAGACGTCGGGGTCGTCGAGGGGGACGTCGGCGTCGGCGGAGCGGCCCACCATGATCTGACCGCTGTGCAGCAGGTGCACCCCGCCCGCGTCGGGGCCGGCGACGACGTGCAGCTGGGCCGCGCCGAGGCCGTCCTCCGGCAGCACGTCCGGGACGGGCCCGTGCAGCGCCAGTACGGCGCCGTCCACGAGCGGCGGCTCGCCCAGCACCCGCCGCTGGAGGTCGAGGCGCTCGGAACCGGCGTACAGCACCACCGTGCCCCCGGTGTCGGGGCCGCCGACGGTCGCCGCGAGCCCGGAGGCGACCGCGGCCAGAGCGGTGCCGACGGGGGCGGTGACGAGCACGTCACAGCTCGCGGGGGCGGTCGCGGTCTGGTGGCCGCTGCGCGACCCAAGGACGGTCAGCCGGATCTGCATCGCCGTCAGCGGTCCCTTCTGCGCGGTGCGCGGTGTGTGCGCCCGGCAGGGGAATCCCGTGACATGACCGTCCGGTCGCCCCCCACCCGGCACGGACGCGTCGTCCGGTCAGGTCTGCCCGGAAGGCGGGGCTCCCGTCCCGTGCCGTCCGTACAGGTGCATCCTCGCACCTGTCACGGACAACACGCCCGGCACCCGGCAACAAATGATCTTGATGTGCCGGGACCCGTGCCGGACCCCGGCCGGATCCGGACACCAAGGCGGCGGAAGACGGGGAAAATCGCCTCCGGCATACCCCGCAAACATCACCCTCCGCACATATGTGCGGCAACCAACCTCCGGGGACCGGCGTCTTCCCGGGGGACACCCCCTAGAGTGGGCCGGAAAACCAATCAGCGGATCGACCACATCCGACGACAGCAGGGGAGCGCGAGACGTGCGGCCAGTCGGCAGCAAGTACCTGCTCGAGGAGCCGCTCGGGCGCGGCGCCACGGGCACTGTCTGGCGTGCACGCCAGAGGGAGGCCGCCGGCGCGGAGGCGGCCGTCGCGGGACAGCCCGGCGAGACCGTGGCCATCAAGGTCCTCAAGGAGGAGCTGGCCCAGGATCCCGATATCGTCATGCGCTTCCTGCGGGAGCGCTCGGTCCTGCTGCGCCTGACCCACCCCAACATCGTGCGCACCCGCGACCTCGTCGTCGAGGGCGATCTGCTGGCCCTGGTCATGGACCTGATCGACGGCCCGGACCTGCACCGCTACCTCCGCGAGAACGGCCCCTTCACGCCCGTCGCCGCGAGCCTGCTGACCGCCCAGATCGCCGACGCCCTCGCCGCCAGCCACTCCGACGGAGTGGTCCACCGCGACCTGAAGCCGGCCAACGTGCTGCTCGACGAGCGCGGCGGGCAGATGAAGCCGATGCTCACCGACTTCGGCATCGCCCGCCTCGCCGACTCCCCGGGCCTGACCCGCACCCACGAGTTCGTCGGCACCCCGGCCTATGTCGCCCCCGAGTCCGCCGAGGGCCGCCCGCAGACCTCCGCGGTCGACATCTACGGCGCCGGCATCCTCCTGTACGAGCTGCTCACCGGCCGCCCGCCGTTCGCCGGCGGCACCGCGCTCGAAGTGCTCCACCGCCACCTCAGCGAGGACCCGCAGCGGCCCCAGACCGTGCCCGAGCCGCTGTGGACGGTCGTCGAGCGCTGCCTGCGCAAGGAGCCGAACGAGCGCCCCAGCGCCGAGAGCCTGGCCCGCGCCCTGCGCGTGGTGGCCTCCGGCATCGGCGTGCACTCCTCGGCCGCCGAGGTGGAGGCCGCGCTCGGCGTGGGCGCGCTGCTCGCTCCCGACCCCTCGCCGGCGCCGGTCCCCGAGACCCCCGGCGCCGCCGACCCGACGCAGATGCTGCCCTCCACGGGCGCGCAGGCCGGCGCGTACGACCCGAACGGCATGACCAGCGTCCTGCCGCCGGTCGGCGCGGCCGACGCCACCTCGGTGCTGCCGAGCACCGGGGGCCCCGGGGCCGACCCGACCTCCGTGATGCCCCCGGTGCAGCGGCCCGACTCGCCCCACCCGTGGCAGTCGCAGATGCAGGCCGCCCGCGACCGCAACGAGCAGACGCAGATCCAGTACCTCGACCCGAACGAGGACCCCCTGCGCCGCCGCCCGCAGCGGCAGGCGCCGCCCCCGCCGCAGCACCGGCCGCAGCAGCCGCCGCAGTACCGGCAGGGTCCGCCGCCCCCGCAGCAGCAGTACCAGCAGCCGCAGCAGCCCCAGTACCGCCAGCCGCAGCAGCCGCCTCAGCAGCAGTACGCGCCGCCCCCGCCGCCGCAGCACTACCAGCCGCAGCAGCGTCAGCCGCAGCCGTACCAGCAGCAGGCCCAGCCGCCGCAGCCCCAGTACCGTCAGCCCCCGCAGCAGCAGCAGCCCCCGCAGGCCCCGCCGCAGCAGCGGCCGGCCCCCCGGGAGCCGCGCGAGCCGCGCCGCCGCAGCGCCAACCCGGTGCGGATCCCCGGCCTCGGCTGCCTCAAGGGCTGCCTGGTGCTGATCCTGGTGTTCTTCGTCGCCGGCTGGCTGGTCTGGGAGCTGACCCCGCTCCAGGAGTGGATCGGCACCGGCCGGGGCTGGTGGGACCAGGTCTGGACCTGGGGCGGCAACATCGTCGACTGGGTCGGCACGATCGGGGACTCGGCGGGCTCCTCGGGCTCCGCCAAGCCCTGAGAAGAGCCCTCGTAGCTCCGACTTCGTGGATTTGTCGACTTCTGGGACATGATTTCGCTCGCAGAAGTGAAGGTCGCCGCGAATCCGGACCCCTGCTGGCCTCCAATGCCCACCCGGCCGCGTAGCTTTGGTGCGTAGGCCAGCCGCTGAGGGAGCAGTCGTGGCACGGAAGATCGGCAGCCGGTACACCGCGCACCAGATCCTGGGGCGCGGCAGCGCGGGCACGGTGTGGCTGGGCGAGGGGCCTGAGGGGCCCGTCGCCGTCAAACTGCTGCGTGAGGACCTCGCGTCCGACCAGGAACTCGTCGGACGGTTCGTCCAGGAGCGCAGCGCGCTGCTCGGCCTGGAGCATCCGCACGTCGTGTCCGTCCGCGACCTCGTCGTGGACGGCAACGACCTCGCCCTCGTCATGGACCTCGTCCGCGGTACGGACCTGCGCACGCGCCTCGACCGTGAGCGCAGGCTGGCCCCCGAGGCGGCCGTGGCGATCGTCGCGGACGTCGCCGACGCGCTGGCCGCCGCGCACGCGGCGGGGGTCGTCCACCGGGACGTCAAACCGGAGAACGTCCTGCTGGACATGCAGGGCCGGCTCGGCCCCGGCGGCTCGCACCCGGCGCTGCTGACCGACTTCGGCGTGGCCAAGCTGATCGACTCCCCGAGGCGGGCCTCCACGGGCCGCGCCTCGGCCCCGACGACCCGGATCATCGGTACCCCGGACTACCTGGCGCCGGAGATCGTCGAGGGCCTGCCCCCGCGGGCCGCCGTGGACATATACGCCCTGGCCACGGTCCTCTACGAGCTGCTGGCCGGATTCACCCCCTTCGGCGGGGGCCACCCCGGCGCGGTCCTGCGGCGGCACGTGACGGAGACGGTCGTCCCGCTGCCGGGGATCCCCGACGAGCTGTGGCAGCTGATGGTGCAGTGCCTGGCCAAGGCCCCGGCGTCGCGGCTGCGGGCCTCGGAGCTGTCGGTCCGGCTGCGGGACCTGCTGCCGATGCTGGCCGGGATGCCGCCGCTGGACGTGGACGAGCCGGACGACGCGGATCCGGACCCCGAGCCCTCGGAGGAACCGGCGGCCGATCCGGTCCGCAGGCGGGGCGTGGTCCCGCTGGTGCCGGGCTCGGCGACCGACTCCAACCGGGACACCCACACCTCGATGCGCGTGCCGGGGCCGGACGAGCTGGCCGGCGGGGCGCTGGGCACCGCCCGTGTGCCGCGCCCGGCCGGCGGCCACCGCCCGGGCTCCGCACGGCACCGGGCCGAGGTCGCGCGCAAGCGGAGGCTGGCCCTGTCCGCCGGGGCGGTGGCCCTGGTGGCGGCGGTCGGGCTGGGTACCTGGCTCGCCGTCTCGGGAGACGAGGCCCCGCCGCCGCAGGACAGCAAGCAGTCGGTACCGCGGGTTCCGTAGCGTCGCGCGGCGCCTCCGCGGTCGGGGGTCCCGCCCCCGGACCCGCGGGTCCGGGGGGAGCCCGGAAGGCTCCGCGCGACGGATACGTCCACCCCGTCACACGGTCCGGAACGGCTACACCGAGGCCAGTTCCGGGTGCCAGCGCCGCGCCACGGCGGGGTGGGCGCGGACCCAGCCCTTCAGTTCGTTGCGGCCGTACTCGGCGTGCAGCGGGTTCGACTCGTCGTGCGCGACACCGGGCGCGGAACGCAGGTAGTCGCCCGGGACGGTCTCGATGACCGCGTCCAGCCGCGGGTTGTAGAAGAACGGCACCGAGTACCGCTCCACCGCGCCGGGCGGGCTGACCACCCGGTGGTCCGTCGCCGTCAGGTATCCCTCGGTGGCGATCTCCAGCAGCTCGCCCAGGTTCACCACGAAGGCGCCCGGCATCGGCGGCACGTCCACGTACCCGCCGTCCCGGACCACCTGGAGGCCGCCCACCGAGTCCTGCAGCAGGAGCGTCAGGAAGCCGTAGTCCTTGTGCGCGCCGACCCCCTGGTCGGCGCCGGAGGGGGCCGATCCCGGGTAGCGGATCAGCTTGGTGTGCAGGTGCGGGCGGTCCGCGAAGGCCTCGTCGAAGAAGTCCGCCGGGGCGCCGATCGACACCAGCAGCTCCTGCAGCAGGCGGTGGGCGACGGCCGCGAGCCGGGCCTGCCAGTCGAGGACCACCGTGCGGAGCTCGGGGAGGGCGTCGGGCCACTGGTTCGGGCCCTCCAGCCACAGGAACGCCGGGTCGTCCGGTCCCACGACCGGCGCCGGACGCTCCGCGCCGACGTCCAGCTGGTCCCGCCAGTCGGAGGCACCGCCCGTCAGTTCGTGGCCTATCCGGGTGTAGCCGCGGAAGTGCGGGGAGTTCAGGTTGCTGACGGCGAGCCGGTCGGCTTCCGGCAGGGCGAAGAAGGCCTTGGTCACTTCGAGGATGCGGGCGCTCTCGGCGGCGGTGACGCCGTGCCCGGTCAGGTGGAGGAAACCGGTGTCCCTGGCGGCTGCGTGCAGCTGCTTGAGGAAATCGGCCCGCTGGGCCGGGTCGTCGGCCTGGGAGAGGTCCAGGACCGGGAGAGTGTGCGCGGACGGCATGACGGCTCCGTTTCGGATGTCACGGGGTCCTGTTCCCCGGTGATGGCGGGGGCCGCGGGCGGGGAGGGTCTCCGACGGGGATGGTGCCGGGACCGCGGGTGCCGCGTACAGGACCAAGTCGGATCGTGGTGGATCAGGCTTGGGTTCGGTCCGGCGGCGGACAGCTCGTCGTCGTGACACGCATGTGGTCGACATGGCGGCGCTTGACGAGGAGAACGGTCATACGGAGAGAGTACGCCCGTACGATCCCTCATCAGTACGGGTGATTCGGCCTGCCCGGACGGCGTTGTCCGGGGACCGGCTACGCTGGACCCGTGGCAGTCGTCGATGTTTCCGAAGAGCTGAAGTCCCTCTCCTCGACCATGGGGTCGATCGAGGCCGTCCTGGACCTCGACAAGCTGAGGGCAGAAATCGCCGTGCTTGAGGAGCAGGCCGCCGCGCCGTCCCTGTGGGACGACCCGGAGGCCGCCCAGAAGATCACGAGCAAGCTTTCGCACCTCCAGGCCGAGGTCCGGAAGACCGAAACGCTGCGGGGGCGCATCGACGACCTCGGGGTGCTCTTCGACCTCGCCCAGGAGATGGACGACGCGGACACCCTGGCCGAGGCCGAGGCCGAGCTGGTCTCCGTCCGCAAGGCGCTGGACGAGATGGAGGTCCGGACCCTGCTCTCCGGCGAGTACGCCGAGCGCGAGGCCCTGGTCAACATCCGTGCCGAGGCCGGCGGCGTGGACGCCTCCGACTTCGCCGAGCGCCTCCAGCGCATGTACCTGCGCTGGGCGGAGCGTCACGGCTACTCGACCGAGATCTACGAGACCTCGTACGCGGAAGAGGCCGGCATCAAGTCGACCACCTTCGTCGTCAAGGCCCCGTACGCCTACGGAACGCTCTCCGTCGAGCAGGGCACCCACCGCCTCGTGCGCATCTCGCCCTTCGACAACCAGGGCCGCCGCCAGACGTCCTTCGCGGGCGTCGAGGTGCTCCCGGTCGTGGAGACCAGCGACCACGTCGAGATCGACGAGGCCGAGCTGCGCGTGGACGTGTACCGCGCCTCGGGCCCCGGCGGCCAGGGCGTCAACACCACGGACTCGGCCGTCCGCATCACGCACATCCCGACCGGCATCGTGGTCTCCTGCCAGAACGAGCGCTCGCAGATCCAGAACAAGGCGAGCGCCATGAACGTCCTCCAGGCCAAGCTGCTGGAGCGGCGCCGCCAGGAGGAGAAGGACAAGATGGACGCCCTCAAGGACGGCGGCAGCTCCTGGGGCAACCAGATGCGGTCCTACGTCCTGCACCCGTACCAGATGGTCAAGGACCTGCGGACGGAGTTCGAGGTCGGCAACCCGCAGGCGGTGCTCGACGGCGAGATCGACGGCTTCCTGGAGGCCGGTATCCGCTGGCGCAAGCAGCAGGAGCAGACCGCGTAACCACCCCGTACCCGCGGACGACGCGGAAGGGCCCGGACACCAGGGGTGTCCGGGCCCTTCTCGTGTGGGTGATCGGTACGTGGCACGAGGCCTGCCCCGCGGGGCACCTCTACCGCGCGGCCCGGCCGGTGTGCCGGGCCCGGGCCGGTTGCCCCGGGTGGTGTGCCGGGCCCTAGGTGGTGTGCTGGGCCACCAGGACCAGAGCTGTCACGAGGACCACCATGAGCACGATGAGCGTCACGGGGTTCAGTCCGGAGAAGGGGCCCTCCTGCTGGAGGCGCTCCCGGTTCGCCCGGCACACCGGGCAGCGGCCCTGGCTGACGGGTGCGGCGCAGTTCGCGCACACGAGCCGGTCATATGTCATGCGCTCCTCCTCTCGTCCCCTCGGTCTCTGCTGCCTATAACGGCGCGGGGAACCGGAGCGTTCCCCCTACCACTGTGCCAGCTTCCCCGACATTCGGCGCGGCCCGTCCGGGCAATCGCGATCCCGGGCACCCGCACCAGGGGATATATCGGGCAAGTCCGGAGGCCGGGTCCACACCTCGCGCCCGTTCGCGTATGGTCACGCACACCTACTCCCGGCGACCGTGGTGCACCCGTGATCCGATTCGACAGTGTCTCCAAGTCCTACCCGAAGCAGAGCCGTCCCGCACTCAGAGAAGTCTCCCTCGACATCGCGAAGGGCGAGTTCGTCTTCCTGGTCGGCTCCTCCGGCTCCGGCAAGTCCACCTTCCTGCGGCTCATCCTGCGCGAGGAGCGGGCGAGCCACGGCCAGGTGCACGTCCTCGGCAAGGACCTCGCCAAGCTCTCCAACTGGAAGGTTCCGCAGATGCGGCGCCAGCTGGGGACCGTCTTCCAGGACTTCCGCCTGCTGCCCAACAAGACGGTGGCCGAGAATGTGGCCTTCGCCCAGGAGGTCATCGGCAAGCCGCGGGGCGAGATCCGCAAGGCCGTACCGCAGGTCCTCGAACTCGTGGGTCTGGGCGGGAAGGAGGAGCGGATGCCGGGCGAGCTCTCCGGCGGTGAGCAGCAGCGCGTGGCCATCGCGCGCGCCTTCGTCAACCGCCCCGCCCTGCTGATCGCGGACGAGCCCACCGGCAACCTCGACCCGCAGACCTCGGTCGGGATCATGAAGCTGCTGGACCGGATCAACCGGACCGGCACCACGGTGATCATGGCCACCCACGACCAGCAGATCGTCGACCAGATGCGCAAGCGCGTCATCGAACTCGAACAGGGCCGACTCGTGCGCGACCAGTCGCGCGGCGTCTACGGCTACCAGCACTGAAAGGTCCCTGAGACGCAATGCGCGCCCAGTTCGTCATGTCGGAGATCGGCGTCGGTCTCCGTCGCAATCTCACCATGACCTTCGCGGTCATCATCTCGGTGGGCCTCTCCCTGGCCCTGTTCGGTGGCTCCATGCTCATGAGCGAGCAGGTGAGCAAGATGAAGGGCTACTGGTACGACAAGGCCAACGTCTCCATCTACCTCTGCAACAAGCAGGACGCGGTGGAGGCGAGCGAGGCCGCAGCCAAGAAGGCCGACGGCTCCACGACGGCCTCCTCGGGCGTCACCACCTGCGCCAAGGGCGCGGTGACCGACGAGCAGAAGAAGCAGATCGAGTCCGAGCTCAAGCAGATGTCCCTGGTGAAGTCCGTCGCCTACGAGTCGGCGGACGAGGCGTACAAGCACTACCAGGAGCGGTTCGGGAACACGGCGCTCGCCTCCTCCATCACGCCGGACCAGATGCAGGAGTCCTTCCGGGTCAAGCTGAAGGACCCGGAGAAGTACAAGGTCGTCACCTCCGCCTTCGTCGGCCGTGACGGCATCCACACCGTCGACGACCAGCGCCAGGCCATCGACGACCTCTTCAAGATCCTCAACTACCTGAACATCGCCGCGCTGGCCATCATGCTGATCATGCTGATCGTGGCGCTGCTGCTGATCGTCAACACGGTGCGCGTCTCGGCCTTCAGCCGGCGGCGTGAGACGGGGATCATGCGGCTGGTGGGCGCCTCCAGCTTCTACATCCAGGTCCCCTTCATCATGGAGGCGGCCGTCGCCGGCCTCATCGGCGCGCTCTTCGCCTGCGCCATGCTCATGTCCGGGCAGTACTTCGTGATCGATCACGGTGTGGGACTGCGGGACAAGATCCAGCTCATCGACTTCATGGGCTGGGGATCGGTGCTGGCCAAGCTCCCGTACGTACTCTTCATCGGCCTCCTGATGCCCTCCATGGCCGCCTTCATCGCCCTGCGCAAGTACCTGAAGGTGTGACAAGCGCCCCGTGAGCGGTACGGCCAACCACCCGTACCGGCGCGGGGCTTGTCCTAGACTCGGCGCCATGCTGGGCTTGCCGAGTGTTCCCGCCTTCAGTCTCCGGCCCCGCGACCTGCGTCGCGGGGCCGTTCTGACGATGGCCTTCCTCGCCGCCGTCGGCGCCGGTGCGTACACCGGCTGCTGGGACCGCGAGGAGGCCGCCGGGGCCGCCGCGTCCCCGTCCGGTGCCCCCGCGGCCGAGACGCCGCGTGAGGCGGGCACCGCCGACCGGGAGGCCGTCGCCCGCGCCGCCGCCGAGGCCGTCGCCGAGGGGAAGTCCGGCAAGAAGGCGGCCCAGGAGGTCGTCAGCCGCAGTGGCGACCGCTGGGGCACCGTCTACGACCAGGGCGAGTACGCCGCCTTCGCCGAGGGCCTCGACGGCCACTGGACCGGCGTCGGGGTGTGGGCCGGGAAGGCCGCCGACGGCATGATCAAGGTCGACAGGGTCCAGCCCGGCAGCCCCGCCGCCCGCGCCGGACTGCGCGCCGGGGACCGGCTGCTGAGCGTCGACGGGCACGCCGTGACGGGCCTCGCCGTGACCGCCGTGGTCGCCCTGCTCCGCGGCGACGCCGGCACCCCCGTCGTGCTGAACCTGAACCGGGACGGCGCCGACCTCACCGAGACCGTGCGCCGCGAGCAGCTGCGCACCGAGCCGGTGACCGTACGGCAGCGCCCGGACGGGGTCACGGTCATCAAGGTCGTCTCCTTCACCCGCGGTTCCGGCGACCGCGTCAAGGCCGCGGTCCGGGCGGCCCCGCCCGGTGAGGGGGTCGTACTCGACCTGCGGGGCAACCCGGGCGGTCTGGTCACCGAGGCGGTCACCGCCGCCTCCGCCTTCCTCGACGGCGGGCTCGTGGCCACGTACGACGTACGGGGCGACCAGCGCGTCCTGTACGCGGCCGAGGGCGGGGACACCACCCGGCCGCTGGTGACCCTGGTCGACGGCGGCACGATGAGCGCCGCCGAACTGGTGACCGGCGCCCTGCAGGACCGGGGCCGGGCGGTGGCGGTGGGCAGCCGGACCTTCGGCAAGGGCTCGGTGCAGATGCCGACCGAACTCCCGGACGGCTCGGTGGCCGAGCTGACGGTGGGTACGTACCGCACGCCGGCGGGCCGCAGCCTGGACGGCGCGGGCATCACCCCGGACGTACCGGCGGGCGCGGCGGTCGAGGAGCGGGCCGTCACGGTATTGGGTGGCCTCGGGGTGGGTCCGTAGTGCGAAAATGACCGCACTATGGCTAAGGAAAAAGGGCGCAAGCTGATCGCCCAGAACAAGAAGGCGCGTCACGACTACGCGATCCTCGACACCTACGAGTGCGGTCTCGTGCTCACGGGCACCGAGGTGAAGTCGATGCGCCAGGGCCGGGCCTCGCTGGTCGACGGCTTCGTGTCGGTGGAGGGCGGGGAAGCCTGGCTCTACAACGTGCACGTGCCGGAGTACAGCCAGGGCACCTGGACCAACCACAGCGCCCGGCGCAAGCGCAAGCTCCTCATGCACCGTGAGGAGATCGACAAGCTGGAGCGCAAGGCGGACGAGTCGGGCCACACGATCGTGCCCCTCTCGCTGTACTTCAAGGACGGCCGGGCGAAGGTCGAGATCGCGCTGGCGAAGGGCAAGAAGGAGTACGACAAGCGGCAGACCCTCCGGGAGAAGCAGGACACCCGCGAGACGAACCGGGCGATCTCGGCCATCCGTCGCAAGCAGCGCGGCACGGTTTAATCACCTGGCACGCGGTGGTCCACTTCGCGTACCATGGCGTCAGCACCGCCCCCCGGGGTGGAGCACATTGTTAAAAAAACATGGGGATGATCGGTTTCGACAGCGGATGTCGATGCAGGGGAAGCGAGCCGAGGAAGCGGCAATGATCTCGCTAACCACATGTCGCAAAAAATAATCGCCAACTCCAAGAGCGATAACTCCCGCTTCACCCTCGCTGCCTAATAACAGTGAGCTGAAGCCTCTGTGAGGAGCGTCAGCCCGGAAGTGGTCCCGGTCCGGATCCTGGCGTCAACTAGGGATCTAAACCTCTAGCCCCGGTCACGGGGGTTGGAGGGAAATCAAACAGTGACTGAGCCCGTCGGAGACTTGTCCGTGTGATCTCCGGGGCCGAGAAAAGCGCAGCGGACTGCGCTCGGAGAAGCCCTGCTTCTGCACCGTTGGACGCGGGTTCGATTCCCGCCATCTCCACTCATCCCATGTGGGCACAGGCCCCGCGGCCTCTCGGCTGCGGGGCCTTTGTCATGCGTCAGTAGTGGTAGCGCGCCTTGAGGATCTTCGCTTCCTTGTCGTCGGCCCGGTACACGAGGCGGTGCTCGTCGTCGATGCGGCGGGACCAGTAGCCCGTCAACTCGCCCTTCAACGGTTCGGGCTTGCCGATGCCGGTGAACGGGTCCCGCTGGATCTCGCCGATCAGGCGGGTGATCCGGCGAGCCATCTTCCGGTCCGAGGAGAGCCAGAACAGGAAGTCCTCCCAGGCCGCGGGGTCGAAGTGGACGCTCCTCACTCCTCGCCCCCGGCCAACTCCCTCAACTCGTCCAGCGTCCTGACGACCGAGGAGGCGCCCTCGCGGTCACGCGCGACGGCCTCCATCAACCGCTGGGCGTTGGCGGGGGAGCGCAGGAGGTAGACGGTCTCCTGCCAGGAGTCGTAGTCGTCGGCGGACATGAGGACCGCGTCACCGCTCTTGGAGGTGATGCGCACCGGGGCGTGGTCGGTGTTCACGCGCTCGATCAGCGGGAACAGGGTCGCCCTGGCTTCGCTGGCGCTTATGGACATGGTGCGCTCCTCTCCACGTCGTACTCGTACGAGTTTATGGTACGTCTCCGGTACCGGAAACCGGTACGGCTTTCGTGGCTGCGAGGGCGAGAACGGCCGCCGCCGCCGGGAGGGCGTAGGCGGTGGTGGTGCCCAGGTGGTCGATCACGGTGCCGGACGTGGCCGCGCCCAGGGAGATGCCCGCGAAGATGGCGGTGACCGCGAGGGTCATGCCCTCGTTGAGGCGGCCCTCCGGGGTCAGCGCGTGGACGCGGGACATCGCCGTCACCATCGTCGGAGCCGTGGCCATGCCCGCCAGCAGCAGCGCGCACGCCAGGGGGAGGAGCGAGCCCGTGGCCGCCGCCGCCCAGGGCAGGGTCATCGCGGCGGCCAGGGCGATCAGGCAGGTGCGCAGGCCGCGCGGGCGCATCGTGCCGTAGAGCAGGCCGGCCGCGCAGGAGCCCGCCGCCTGGAGGGCCAGCACCGGGCCGGAGGCGGCGCCCAGGCCCAGCGCGTCGAGGTGGGCGATCGAGGCGATCTCCATCGAGCCGAAGACCACACCCGTGGCCAGGAAGAGGGGCAGCAGCGGCGCCAGGGTGCGCAGCGGCGAGCCGCGGCGGGGGCCGGCCGTCACCGGGGGCTGCGTGGCGCGGCAGGAGGTGAAGACCAGCATGCCGGTCAGCAGCAGGGCGGCCGCCGTGAAGGTGCCGGCCTCGGGGAGGACGGCCGAGCAGAGGAAGGCCGCCAGGACCGGGCCGAGCATGAAGCACAGCTCGTCGGCGGCCTGCTCGAAGGACATCGCGGTGTGGTGCGCGCCCGGCGAGTCCCGCAGCAGGTGGGTCCAGCGGGCGCGGGACATGCCGCCGATGTTGGGGGTGGTGGCGGTCGCGGCGTAGGAGGCGAAGAGCGTCCAGGCGGGGGCTCCGGTGCGCACGCACGCGACCAGGCAGAGCGAGCCGAGGACCGCGATCAGGGTGGCCGGGACGGCGATCCGGGCCTGGCCGTGCCGGTCGATCAGCCGGGCGGTCCACGGCGCGACCAGTGCGGTGGCGGCCAGGCCGGTCGCCGTGACCGCGCCGGCGAGGGCGTACGAGCCGCGCTGCCCGGCGATCATCATGACCGCGCTGACCCCGAACATGCCCATGGGGAGCCGGGCCAGCAGGTTCCCGGCGGTGAAGCCGCGCGTACCGGGCAGGGCGAACAGGCGCCGGTAGGGGGCCAGCGGGCCGCGGGGGGCACGGGGAGCGGCGGGCGGGGCGGCGAGGACGAGGGTGCTGCCGGTGACGGTCATGAGGGGCATGACCACCACCCTCGGCCGGGACCGGGCCGGCCGTCCAACACCTGTCCGGCGGCCATTCACGCCGATCTGTTGTTAGTCTCCGGGGATGATGCCCCGTGACGTGGATCCCCGGCTGCTGCGCGGGTTCGTCGCCGTGGCCGAGGAGTTGCACTTCACCCGCGCCGCCGCCCGGCTGTACGTCGCCCAGCAGGCGCTGAGCCGGGACGTACGGCGGCTCGAAGAGGCCCTCGGCACCACGCTGTTCGTCCGGACCACCCGCGCCGTCGAGCCGACCCCCGACGGGGAGCGGCTGCTGCCGCTGGCCCGGCGGGTGCTGGCCGCGCACGAGGCCGTCGCCACCGCCTTCGCCGCACCCCGGGCGCTGCTCGTCGACCTCAACACCGACGGGCCGAGCACCGCGCGCACCGTGCTGGAGCGGGCCCGCGAGCTGGCCCCGGAATGCGAGCTGATGGCCCGTTGGGAGAGCGGGCTGACGCATGCGGCCGCCGAGGTCGCCGCCGGGCGTCTCGACGTCTCCTTCGGGTACGCCGACGGGCTGGACCCGGTGTGGCGCTCGCGCATCGCGCACCGGCTCGTGCGCTACGAACCGCTGGCCGTGCTGCTGCCCGAGGGACACGCGCTGGCCGGGCTGCCGGCCGTACCGCTGGACGCGCTGGCCGGGGAGAGCGTGTACGCGGGGGCCGGGAACCCGCGCACCCTGGAGTGGACCGGTCTCGCGCGCGAGCTGTTCGCCGGGCGGGGGATCCTGATGGCACCGCCCGCGCCGGTGGCCATGGGCAAGGACGAGTTCCGCCGGGTGATGGCCAAGACCGGCAATCCGGTGCTGGTGACCGTCGACTTCGTCGACATGCCCGGCTCCGTGAAGCGGCCGCTGGTCGACCCCGTACCGCTGTCCCCGCTGTCCATGGTGTGGCGGAAGGGTTTCGGCCACCCCGGACTCGAAGCACTGCACCGGGCCGCGTCCGGACTCGGCGGCGAACGCGGCTGGCTGGAAGTCCCCCCGGCGAGCTGGCTCCCGGCCGCGCTCACAGGTGCGCCCGGCGGCGGGTGAGAGCAAGGTTTCCCGGCGGTCATCCGGCAGGGACCGGGGCCGAAACGCGCCCTTCCTACGGTCGTTCCACGGACGCGAGAGCTGTGGAGGCGTGTGATGACCGGTACGACCGCACCGCGCAAGGGGGGCCGCTGGATCGAGCGGTGGGATCCCGAGGACGAGACCTTCTGGAAGGAGACCGGCGAGCGGACCGCCCGCCGCAACCTCCTCTACTCCGTGTTCTCCGAGCACATCGGGTTCTCCGTCTGGTCCCTCTGGTCCGTGATGGTCCTCTTCATGGGACCGGAGTACGGGATCGACCCCGCCGGGAAGTTCTTCCTGATCGCGACCGCGACCTGCGTGGGCGCGCTCGTACGGGTGCCGTACACCTTCGCCGTCGCCCGCTTCGGCGGCCGGAACTGGACCGTCCTCAGCGCGCTGCTGCTGCTCGCGCCGACGGTCGCCGCGATCGTGGTGATGGAACCCGGGACCTCCTACGGCACCTTCCTGGTCGTCGCCGCCCTCACCGGCGTCGGAGGCGGCAACTTCGCCTCCTCCATGACCAACATCAACGCCTTCTTCCCGCTCCGCAAGAAGGGCTGGGCACTCGGCCTGAACGCCGGCGGCGGCAACATCGGCGTGCCCGTCGTACAGCTGGCCGGGCTCCTGGTCATCGCGACCGCCGGGGCCGGGCACCCCCGGTACCTGCTGGCCGCCTACGTCCCGCTGGTCGTCACCGCGGCGGTCCTGGCGGCCGTACGGATGGACAACCTGGCGCCCGTGCGCAACGACACCGGCGCGGTCCGCGAGGCACTGAAGGACGCGCACACCTGGATCATGGCGTTCCTCTACGTCGGCACGTTCGGGTCCTTCATCGGCTACAGCTTCGCCTTCGGCCTCGTGCTGCAGACCCAGTTCGGCCGCACCCCGCTGCAGGCCGCCTCGCTGACCTTCATGGGACCGCTGCTCGGATCGCTGATCCGGCCGGTGGGAGGGGCGCTCGCCGACCGGTTCGGCGGGGCACGGATCACGCTGGGGACGTTCGTGGCGATGGCGGGAGCCACCGCAGTGGTGGTGTTCGCCTCGCAGCGGTCCTCGCTGCCCGTCTTCCTCGTCGGGTTCGTGGCCCTGTTCGTCCTGAGCGGGCTCGGCAACGGATCGACGTACAAGATGATCCCGGGCATCTTCCAGGCGAAGGCACTGGCACGCGGCATGAGCGGCGAGAGCGCGGCCGCGTACGGGCGGCGGCTCTCCGGCGCCGCCATGGGACTCATCGGGGCGGTCGGCGCGCTCGGCGGACTCGGCATCAACCTGGCGTTCCGGGAGGCGTTCCGCAGCTCCGGATCCGGAACGGCGGCCTTCGTCACCTTCCTCGGCTTCTACGCCCTGTGCTGCGCGGTCACCTGGGCGGTATACCTTCGCCGCCCGGCGGCCCCGGCGGTCCACACGATCGGGGTCGAGACGAAACCGCAGCTCACGTCGGTGTAACCGGGGCGAAATACCGGTGAACCGAGTCCGACACGACGTGTGGGCAGACTCGGTTCACCCGTACCGCCCCCACATGCGTCACTAGGCAGGTCACGATGGACGACACGAACACCGGCCCGCTCGCGGGCTTCACCGTCGGGGTCACGGCCGCCCGGCGTGCGGACGAGCTCATCGCGCTGCTGCGCCGTCGCGGGGCGCAGGTGCTGCACGCGCCGGCGCTGCGGATCGTGCCGCTCGCCGACGACAGCGAGCTGCTGGCCGCGACGAAGGAACTGATCCACTGCGCGCCGGACGTGGTCGTGGCCACCACCGCCATCGGGTTCCGGGGATGGATCGAGGCGGCCGACGGCTGGGGCGTCGGCGAGCAACTGCTGGAGCGGCTGCGGGCGGCCGAACTGCTGGCGCGCGGGCCGAAGGTGAAGGGCGCCATCCGGGCCGCCGGGCTCGTGGAGACCTGGTCCCCGGACTCGGAATCGCTCGCCGAGGTACTGGAACGGATGCTGACGGACGGGGTGGCCGGCCGGCGCATCGCGCTCCAGCTGCACGGGGAGCCGCTGCCCGGCTTCGTCGAGGCGCTGCGGGCCGGCGGGGCCGAGGTGGTGGTGGTCCCGGTGTACCGGTGGATGGCACCGGAGGACCTCGCGCCGCTGGACCGGCTGCTGGACGCGATCACCGGCGGCGGGGTCGACGCCGTCAGCTTCACCTCCGCGCCGGCGGCGGCCTCGCTGCTGTCCCGGGCCGAGGAGCGGGGGCTGCGGGAGGCCGTGCTGGACGCGCTGCGCGGCGGGGTGCTGTCGGCGTGCGTCGGGCCGGTGACCGCGCTGCCGCTGCAGGCGCACGGGGTGGACACGGTGCAGCCGGAGCGCTTCCGGCTGGGCCCGCTGGTGCAGGTGCTCTGCCAGGAGCTGCCCGGCCGGGCCCGGGTGCTGCCGGTGGCCGGGCACCGGGTGGAGATCCGGGGGCACGCGGTCCTGGTCGACGCGCGGCTGCGGCCCGTACCGCCTGCCGGGATGGCCCTGCTCCGGGCGCTGGCCCGGCGGCCGGGCTGGGTGGTGCCGCGCGCGGAACTGCTGCGGGCGCTGCCGGGTGCGGGGCGGGACGAACACGCCGTGGAGACGGCGATGGCCCGCCTCCGGGTGGCCCTCGGGGCGCCGAACCTGATCCAGACGGTGGTCAAGCGGGGGTACCGGCTGTCGCTGGACGCGGGCGGGGAGGCCAAGTACGGGGAGCTCCCGGTCGACGCGGTGACGGCCCGCGGAGTCGTCGGCTGACCCCCGCCCCGGACCCCGCGCCTCGAACGCCGGCGGGGCCGGGGAGTGGGTCGGCGGGGCTGGACCGGTCGGCGGAGCCGGATGCGGGGCCGATGCGGTGGGTTGGCGGGCCCACCGGTTCGGGGGCTTCCGTTGGGACCCGCCGGGCGGCAGTCTGGTACGGCACCCCACGACGGGAGGCTGACGGCATGCGGTTCGATTCCGGGCGGGTCTGTCTGGACCTGGTGGCCACCTTCACCCCCCATGAGGGGATCCCGGACGGTGACGAGCTGCGGCTGTGGCTCGCCGGCGCCGGCCTCGTACCCGACCGGACGCCCCTCGCCCGGGTGGGGCCCGACTGGGCCGAGGCCTTCCGGTCCCTGCGCGCCGACGTGGAAACGCTCGTACGGGCGGAGCTGCTCGGCACCGACCCCGACGAACACGCCCTCGCCCGGGTCAACGCGCTGGCCGCCGGACCACCCCCGGGGCTGTGCGCCGTACGGGACCAGGAGGGGCACCTCGTACGGGAGTTGTGCGGCGGCGTGGAGTGCGGTGCGCTGCTCGCGGCCGTCGCCCGGGACGCGGTGGAGCTGCTGACCGACCCCGGCGACCGGGCGCTGCTGCGGGCCTGCGCCGGCGACGGCTGCACCCGTGTCTACCTGGACACTTCCCGGGGCCACCGGCGCCGCTGGTGCTCCAGCGAGCGCTGCGGGAACCGGGAGCGCGTCGCCCGGCACCGCCGCCGCGTCCTGGCGGCCGGGGCCGGCCAGGGGTCCCGGTGAGAGGCGTACCACCACGCGAGACCGGTTCCGGAACGGGCGTGCGGACAGGGGGCCGGTTCGCGTACGGTTGACGGTCGCCCATGCACGTCAGAAGGGGGCCTTGGTGGCCGCGCAGAATGCCGCTGTCGACAGCACGGCGGATTCCGTCCGCGATCGGGAGATCGCGGTCGAGCAGACGCATCTCGACCAGGTGTACCGACGCCTTGAGGAGAAGATCCACGAGGCCGAGTTCCTCATGAACGACGCCGCCAAGCGCGGCCAGGTGGGTACACCCGGCGCGCTCGCCGAGCGCGACGCGCAGGTCTTCCGGGCGGGCATCCACCTGAACCGGCTGAACAACGAGTTCGAGGACTTCCTCTTCGGCCGCATCGACCTGGTGCTCGGCAAGGACGGGGAGCGCGGCGCCGACGGCGCGTACACCTCCGTCGAGCCCGCCGACGACGCGATCCGCGAGGACCTCACCGCCGACATCGCCGAGACGCTGCACATCGGCCGCATCGGGGTCCTGGACTCCGACTACGCGCCGCTGGTCATCGACTGGCGCGCGCCGGCCGCCGCGCCGTTCTACCGTTCCACGCCCAAGGAGCCCGGCCGGGTCGTGCGCCGCCGCGTCATCCGCTCCAAGGGCCGCAAGGTGCTGGGCGTCGAGGACGACCTGATGCGCCCGGAGGTCACCGCCTTCCTCGACGGCGGCGAGCTGCCCGCGATCGGCGACGGCGCGCTCATGGCCGCCCTCGGGCGGGCCCGTACGCACTCGATGCGCGACATCGTCTCCTCGATCCAGGCCGAGCAGGACCTGGTCATCCGGGCCCCCGCCGCCTCCGTCGCCGAGGTCGCGGGCGGCCCCGGCACCGGCAAGACGGCCGTCGCCCTGCACCGCGCCGCCTACCTGCTCTACCAGGACCGGCGCCGCTACTCCGGCGGCATCCTGATCGTCTCGCCGACCCCGCTGCTCGTCGCGTACACCGAGGGCGTGCTGCCCTCGCTCGGCGAGGAGGGCCAGGTGGCCATCCGGGCGCTGGGCTCGCTCGTCGACGGCGCGGAGGCCACCACCTACGACTCCCCGGCCGTGGCCCGCATCAAGGGCTCCTCCCGGATGCTCAAGGTGCTCCGCAAGGCCGTACGCGGCGCACTGGAGCTCGGCGGCGCCCCCGACCGGCTGCGCGTGGTGGCCTTCGGCCGCCGCCAGGAGCTGGAGGCCGACGAGCTGAACCGGATCCGGCAGAACGTGCTCGGCGGCACCGCCCCGGTCAACCTGCTGCGCCCGCGCGCCCGCAAGCTGCTGCTCGACGCCCTCTACGCGAAGTCCGGCGGGGCCGGCCGGCACAGCGACCCGGAGCTGGCCGCCGAGCTGCGCTCCGCCTTCGACGAGGACATCTCCACCGAGGACGCCTTCATCGACTTCCTCAATGCATGGTGGCCGGAACTGACCCCGAGGGCGGTGCTCGCCGCGCTCGCCGACGAGCGCCACCTCGGCCGCTGGTCGCGCCGCGACCTGGGCCCGCGCGAGAGCCGCCAGCTGGCGCGTTCGCTGCGCCGGGTGGGCCCGGACGGCAAGGGCCCCCTGTCGGTGCACGACGTGGCGCTGCTGGACGAGCTCCAGCAGCTGCTCGGCGCGCCCGCGCGGCCCAAGCGCAGACGGGAGATGGATCCGCTCGACCAGCTCAGCGGGCTGGAGGAGCTGATGCCGACCCGCGAGGAGACCCAGTGGGAGCGGGCCGAGCGGCTCGCGGCGGAGCGCACCGAGTACGCGCACGTCATCGTGGACGAGGCCCAGGACCTGACGCCGATGCAGTGGCGGATGGTCGGCCGCCGGGGCCGGCACGGCACCTGGACGGTGGTCGGCGACCCGGCGCAGTCCTCCTGGACGGACCCCGAGGAGGCGGCCGCCGCCCGCGACGAGGCCCTGGGCAGCCGCCCGCGCAGGCGGTTCACCCTGACGGTGAACTACCGCAACCCGGCCGAGGTCGCCGAGGTGGCCTCCCGGGTGCTGCGCCTGGCGATGCCCGGCATGGAGCCGCCGTCGGCGGTGCGCTCCACGGGCCTGGAGCCCCGCTTCACGGCCGCCGACGGCGATCTGGGCCACGCGGTCCGGGAGGAGACCCGGCGGCTGCTGGAACAGGTGGACGGCACGGTCGGCGTGGTCGTGGCGATGGACCGGCGCGCGGAGGCCGCGGGCTGGCTCGCGGACCTCGGCGAGCGGGCGGTGGCGCTGGGCAGCCTGGAGGCCAAGGGCCTGGAGTACGACGCCACGGTGGTGGTCTCCCCGGCGGAGATCGCGGACGAGTCCCCGGCGGGCCTGCGGGTGCTGTACGTGGCGCTGACGCGCGCGACGCAGCAGCTGACGGTGGTCTCGGCCGAACGGGACAAGCCGGACGCGGACGGGGTGCCGGAGCTGCTCACGCCCTAGCGGACACCCCTAGGGGCGGCCCCCGGGGCCTCGTACGTCCGGATGGGCGGCGGCCGGGAGCGTGGTGCTCCGATACGTACGCGAGCAGGGGGATCACTTTCGGCGATCCTTTGTTAGCCTGGGTACGGCACCGACTCGATCCAAGCCCCCGGGCCCAACCTTCGTCGCTCAGAGCGACCACTTGCCGCGAGGCGAGCATGGCGGGTCGGTGTCTTCAAACGTGTGAATCAACAGGTCCGCGTCCCCCACCTGTGGGGGGCGCGGACCTGTTTCGTATGACCCCACCATTCCGAACACCTCTCGAATCTCGTATGGTGGAAGAGTCTTTCCGAATTTTGTAGCTGGTTACCTTGTACTGGCTGGTAGGTGGGACGATCGGACAACAGGTCCTGCCGCACCGGCTGTGCAGCGGGGCCCTGTGTGTTACAGCGAACCAGGGACAGAAGAGGAACACGGCCATGGCAACGGCGCCCAGCGTCTCGTATTCGATGACGGTCCGTCTGGAAGTGCCCGCGAGCGGAACCGCGGTCTCCCAGCTCACCACCGCCGTGGAGTCCTCCGGCGGATCGGTCACCGGCCTCGACGTCACCGCATCCGGCCACGAGAAGCTCCGGATCGACGTCACCATCGCCGCGACCTCCACCGCGCACGCGGACGAGATCGTCGAGAAGCTGCGCGGCATCGAAGGCGTCAGCCTCGGCAAGGTCTCCGACCGCACCTTCCTGATGCACCTCGGCGGCAAGATCGAGATGGCGTCCAAGCACCCCATCCGCAACCGTGACGACCTCTCGATGATCTACACCCCGGGCGTGGCCCGCGTGTGCATGGCGATCGCCGAGAACCCCGAGGACGCCCGCCGCCTCACCATCAAGCGCAACACCGTCGCAGTCGTGACGGACGGATCCGCCGTGCTGGGCCTGGGCAACATCGGCCCGATGGCCGCCATGCCGGTCATGGAGGGCAAGGCGGCCCTCTTCAAGCGCTTCGCGGACATCGACGCCTGGCCGATCTGCCTGGACACCCAGGACCCCGACGAGATCGTCGCCGCCGTCAAGGCCATCGCCCCCGGCTTCGCGGGCATCAACCTGGAGGACATCTCCGCGCCGCGCTGCTTCGAGATCGAGGCCCGGCTCCGCGAGGCCCTCGACATCCCCGTCTTCCACGACGACCAGCACGGCACCGCGATCGTCGTGCTCGCGGCGCTCACCAACGCACTGCGCGTGGTGGGCAAGGCAGTTGGCGATGTCAAGGTCGTCATGTCGGGGGCCGGCGCGGCCGGTACCGCCATCCTCAAGCTGCTCCTCGCGGCGGGCGTCAAGAACGCGGTGAGCGCCGACATCCACGGCGTCGTGCACGCGGACCGCCCCGACCTCGTCGACGCCGCCGCGGACTCCCCGCTGCGCTGGATCGCCGACAACACCAACCCCGAGGGCTACACGGGCACGCTGAAGGAAGCCGTGGTCGGCGCCGACGTGTTCATCGGCGTCTCGGCCCCGAACGTGCTGTCCGGCGAGGACGTCGCCGCCATGGCCGAAGGCGCGATCGTGTTCGCGCTCGCGAACCCGGACCCCGAGGTGGACCCGGCCGTCGCCCGCCAGACCGCCGCCGTGGTGGCCACCGGCCGCTCCGACTTCCCGAACCAGATCAACAACGTGCTGGTCTTCCCGGGCGTCTTCCGCGGTCTGCTGGACGCCCAGTCCCGCACCGTGAACACGGAGATGATGCTGGCCGCCGCGAGCGCGCTGGCGGATGTCGTGGGCGAGGACGAGCTGAACGCGAACTACATCATCCCGTCGGTGTTCAACGACAAGGTCGCGGGTGCGGTCGCGGGTGCCGTCCGCAAGGCGGCCTCGGGGGTCTGACGCCGCGCGCGTCCGGCTGCCGGGCCCGGCTGTGACGGCCCTCACGGCGCCACGATCCCGGCGCGTCGCGAGATGCGGGCCCGACGGGCCGCCTCTAGGGTTGCGGGGATGCCCGCGAGGTCCGCGGTCCGCAGCGGCGTGTGAGCGAGGGCGTGGACGGAGCGTCACCGCGATGTGACTGTGGCGCTTTTCGTGTGACCCCGACGGGTGCCGGATTGGCTTTCCCGCCGCTGGTGGGGGCAGGATGCGTAACCGGGCGAGAGGGTCTGACGTTCAGACCCGGGTCCGGGGACTGTCCTAGGGCCCTGGCAGCATCGGCTTCGATCTCACGCCTCTAAGGCAAGTTGAACACGGGAGTACAACATGAACCGCAGTGAGCTGGTGGCCGCTCTGTCCGAGCGCGCCGAGGTGACCCGCAAGGACGCCGACGCCGTTCTGGCCGCGCTCGCCGAGACCGTCGGCGAGATTGTCGCCAAGGGCGACGAGAAGGTCACCATCCCCGGCTTCCTGACCTTCGAGCGCACCCACCGTGCCGCTCGCACCGCGCGCAACCCGCAGACCGGCGACCCCATCCAGATCCCGGCCGGCTACAGCGTGAAGGTCTCCGCGGGCTCCAAGCTCAAGGAAGCCGCCAAGGGCAAGTAAGTCCTGCCCCGGCGCCGAGGACCGCGCAGGTCCTTGGAACGGCAGTAGTACGCAGAACGGCGATGGGCGGTCACCCCCGGGCGGGGTGGCCGCCCTTCGGCACGTCCGGGGCCGGACGCGGGCCGGTGGGACCGGACGGGCCGGGGCGGCCCCCGGCCTCCCGGCGGGCCTGGCAGGCCCTGTGAGGGCCCGTCAGGGGCCTGGCGGGGCCCAGGTATGCCACCGGCACGTCCCACCGGGCGGCCGTCCGGCTCCGTACGGCTCCCTGCGGGCCTTCGCCGGGCCTTGCCGCGGGCCCCGGCCGGCCCTGTCCGCGGGCTCGGCCGGCGCTGTCCGTACGGGCCTTCGCCAGCCCTGTCCGCGGCCCCGGCCGAGCCTGCCCGTGCGGGCCTTGGCCAGCCCTGTCCGCGGCCCCGTCCGGGGGCACGCGAAAGCCCCCCGGGCCCTGTGCGGGGCCCGGGGGGCTTGGTGCGTACGTCCGGGGACGGCTCAGACGAGCTCGCCGCCCGGGAGTTCGACCTTCGCGCCGAGTTCCACGAGCTTCTCCATGAAGTTCTCGTAGCCGCGGTTGATCAGGTCGATGCCGTGGACCCGCGAGGTGCCCTCGGCGGCCAGGGCCGCGATCAGGTACGAGAACCCGCCGCGCAGGTCGGGGATGACCAGGTCGGCGCCCTGCAGCTTGGTCGGGCCGGAGACGACCGCCGAGTGCAGGAAGTTGCGCTGGCCGAAGCGGCAGGCGCTGCCGCCCAGGCACTCGCGGTACAGCTGGATGTGAGCACCCATCTGGTTGAGCGCCGAGGTGAAGCCGAGCCGGGACTCGTAGACCGTCTCGTGGACGATCGACAGGCCGGAGGCCTGCGTCAGGGCCACGACCAGCGGCTGCTGCCAGTCGGTCTGGAAGCCGGGGTGCACGTCCGTCTCCAGCGCGATGGCGTTGAGCGGGCCGCCCGGGTGCCAGAAGCGGATGCCGTCGTCGTCGATCTCGAACGCCCCGCCGACGCGGCGGAAGGTGTTCAGGAACGTCATCATCGAGCGCTGCTGGGCGCCGCGCACGTAGATGTTGCCGCCGGTGGCGAGCGCCGCGGAAGCCCAGGAGGCGGCTTCCAGACGGTCCGGGAGGGCCTTGTGGTTGTAGCCGCCGAGGCGGTCGACGCCCGTGATCCGGATGGTCCGGTCGGTGTCGACGGAGATGATCGCGCCCATCTTCTGCAGGACGCAGATGAGGTCCTCGATCTCCGGCTCCACCGCGGCGTTGCTGAGCTCGGTGACGCCCTCGGCCAGAACGGCCGTCAGCAGCACCTGCTCGGTCGAGCCGACCGACGGGTAGGGGAGGCGGATCTTGCAGCCGCGCAGGCGCTGCGGGGCTTCCAGGTACTGGCCGCCCTCGCGCTTCTCGATGGTCGCGCCGAACTGGCGGAGCACGTCGAAGTGGAAGTCGATCGGCCGGCCGCCGATGTCGCAGCCGCCCAGGCCCGGGATGAAGGCGTGGCCGAGCCGGTGCAGCAGGGGGCCGCAGAAGAGGATCGGGATGCGCGACGAGCCCGCGTGGGCGTCGATGTCCGCGACGTTGGCGCTCTCGACATGGGTGGGGTCGAGCACGAGCTCGCCCGGCTCCTCGCCGGGACGGACCGTCACCCCGTGCAGCTGGAGCAGCCCGCGGACGACGCGCACGTCACGGATGTCGGGAACGTTGCGCAGCCGGCTGGGTTCGCTGCCGAGCAGAGCGGCGACCATGGCCTTGGGCACGAGGTTCTTCGCACCACGGACACGGATCTCGCCCTCGAGCGGGGTACCGCCGTGGACAAGCAGTACATCGTCACTGATGCCGGTCATGAATCTCGCGTTCCGGAGAGGGGTGGGCAGGGGGCCAGGGAAAAGGGTAAGGGCCACCACCCCCTTGTTCGTAAGGCCGACGTGGCCGTAGGACTGTCATGAATTCGGTACAACACCCTCCGTATCCACCACATGGCGGAGTGTTGCGTTCCGCCTACGCCGTCCGTGCGCGCTCCTCGCTGCTGCCGTGCGCCCTGAGCTGCGATCGATCCGATCTTCCCGCTCGCTCCCCGGAAACGGCGGATGTGCGGGATCATGGCGGCATGACCGAGGTGTCCTCCCTCACAGGGCGGCTGCTCGTGGCCACCCCCACCCTCGCGGACCCGAATTTCGACCGCGCGGTCGTGCTGCTGCTCGACCACGACGAGCAGGGCTCCCTCGGCGTGGTCCTGAACAGGCCGACCCCCGTGGGCGTCGGCGACGTCCTGCTGCCCTGGGCTCCGCTGGCCGGCGACCCCGGGGTGGTCTTCCAGGGCGGGCCGGTGGCCATGGACTCGGCCCTGGGCGTGGCGGTGATCCCGGGCGAGGAGGGTCCGCTCGGGTGGCGCCGCGTGTACGGGGCGATCGGACTGGTCGACCTGGAGACGCCGCCGGAGCTGCTGGCCGCCGCCCTGGGCGGCCTGCGGATCTTCGCGGGCTACTCCGGCTGGGGGCCGGGCCAGCTGGAGGCCGAGCTCGGCGAGGGCGCCTGGTACGTGGTGGAGTCCGAGCCCGGGGACGTGTCCTTCCCGGACCCGGAGCGGCTGTGGCGGGCGGTGCTGCGGCGCCAGCGCAGCGAGCTCGCGATGGTCGCCACCTATCCGGACGACCCGTCGCTCAACTGACTGGCGCGGGGTTAAGTACCCTGGGTCCATGAGCACTCTTGAGCCCGAGCGCGGGACTGGCACGGGGACCCTCGTAGAGCCGACGCCGCAGGTGTCGCACGGTGACGGCGACCACGAGCGCTTCGCCCACTACGTCCAGAAGGACAAGATCATGGCGAGCGCGCTCGACGGGACCCCCGTCGTCGCGCTCTGCGGCAAGGTCTGGGTACCGGGCCGGGACCCGAAGAAGTACCCGGTCTGCCCCATGTGCAAGGAGATCTACGAGTCCATGGGCCCCGGCGGGGACAAGGACAAGGGCGGCAAGGACAAGTAGGCCGCCCCCGGCCCTCCGTCTTCCGCGGGACCGAGACCGACCGAGACCCCCGGTGCGCTACAGCGCGTCCGGGGGTCTTTGCCGTGCCCGCGCGGCCCGTTAGGGTCGGCGCGACGAGCGCCCTGCGGAACGAGCGTTGCGCAGGACGCAATACGCGCACGCAGTCGCGAAGGGCTGACGCATGGACCTGCGCATGGACCTGATCCCCGAACCCCGGGTCGTACTGCTCGACGAGGGCGGGCGCCGCTTCGCGTTCGGGCCCGAGCCGCGCCTGGACGCCGGGCCGGGAGCCGCGGGGGTCGCCCGCTGGCTGCGGCGCGAACTGGGCGCGGCCACCGGCTGGGAGCTGCCCGCCGCCGGGGCCGGCGTGACCGCCGAGCTGCGGCTGCGCGTCGACCCGGACGGCGCCGGGGACCCGGGGCCGGAGGCGTACCGCATCGAGATCGGCCCGGACGGCGCGGAGCTGACGGGCGCGAGCGCGGCCGGACTGTTCTGGGGCGCCCAGACGCTGCGTCAGCTGCTCGGTCCCGGCGCGTACCGCCGGGCGCCGCTGCCCGGCCGCGCGTGGAGCCTGCCGTACGCCTCGGTCGCGGACGGCCCGCGGTTCGGCTGGCGCGGGATGATGCTGGACGTGGCCCGGCACTTCATGCCCAAGGACGGCGTGCTGCGCTACATCGACCTGCTCGCCGCGCACAAGCTCAACGTGCTCCACCTGCACCTGACCGACGACCAGGGCTGGCGGATCGAGATCAAGCGCCACCCGCGGCTGACCGAGGTCGGCGGCTGGCGCCCGCGCAGCCGGTGGGGCCACCGGGCCTCGCCGCTGTGGAACGAGACCCCGCACGGCGGGTACTACACCCAGGACGACATCCGCGAGATCGTCGCCTACGCCGCCGAGCGGCACGTCCGGGTGGTCCCGGAGATCGACGTACCGGGGCATTCGCAGGCCGCCATCGCCGCGTACCCGGAGCTGGGCAACACCGACGTCGTCGACACCGCCGCGCTCGGGGTCTGGGAGGACTGGGGCATCACCGAGAACGTGCTCGCGCCCACCGAGGCCGTGCTGCGCTTCTACGAGGGGGTCTTCGAAGAGGTGCTGGACCTGTTCCCGGCGGAGGTCTCACCCTTCGTGCACGTGGGCGGGGACGAGTGCCCCAAGGCGCAGTGGAAGGCCTCCGCGGCCGCCCAGGAACGGATCCGGGAGCTGGGTGTGGACGGCGAGGACGGGCTGCAGGCCTGGTTCGTCGGGCACTTCGACGGCTGGCTCGCCGCGCGCGGCCGGCGGCTGATCGGCTGGGACGAGATCCTGGAGGGCGGGCTCGCGGAGGGGGCCGCGGTGTCCTCCTGGCGCGGCTACGCGGGCGGGATCGCCGCCGCCGAGGCCGGGCACGACGTGGTCATGTGCCCCGAGCAGCAGGTGTACCTGGACCACCGGCAGGCGGGCGGCGCGGACGAGCCGGTGCCCATCGGGTACGTGCGCTCGCTGGAGGACGTCTACCGCTTCGAGCCGGTGCCGCCGAAGCTGTCGCCGGAGGCCGCCGCCCACGTGCTGGGCGCGCAGGCCAACGTCTGGACCGAGGTCATGGAGAACCAGGACCGCGTCGACTACCAGGTGTTCCCGAGGCTGGTCGCCTTCGCCGAGGTGGTGTGGTCGTGGCAGCCGGCACCCGAGGAGCGCCACTTCGCCCGGTTCGAGGAGCGGATGGCCTCGCACTACGCGCGGTTGGCCGCGCAGGGGGTCGATTACCGGCCGCCGGGCGGGCCGTTGCCGCGGCAGCGGCGGCCCGGGGTGCTCGGCCGCCCGATCGAAGGCGCGCCCCCGAACGTGTGACAAGTGGCTGACGACACCGACCCGAACCGAAAGGGAACAGGAGTGGAACTCTCCCTCAATTTCCCCGGATACAGGGAAAATCGGGCAATCGGGGAGGAGGGTCGTCGAAGGCGGTGCGACAGGGCCGTACGGCCCGTACGGGGCACCGCGCCCGGGGCCGGCCGCGGCGGGCGGACCCTCGCGCCGGGCGGCCCGGAAGATGTGCCAGAGTTGCCACGTCCCGGCGGTGAGGACGTACCGTACGGCGGAACAGGCGTGAGCGCCGGAACCGGGACATCGGGAAGGGGCAGCTGGGTTGACCACGCACGCACCGCACGCACTGGATTCACCTCAGGGGCCGCAGGGCCCGCAGGCGGCGCAGTCCGTGACGCTGCCGGCCTCGCTCGACGAGGCCGTGGCGGCGCTCACCGCCATGCCCGCCGCCGTGCCGGTCGCGGGCGGCACCGACCTGATGGCCGCCGTCAACGCCGGGCTGCTGCGGCCGGCCGCACTGGTGGGCCTGGGCCGGATCAACGAGATCCGCGGATGGCAGTACCAGGACGGCCACGCGCTGCTCGGTGCGGGCCTCACCCACGCCCGGATGGGACGGCCGGATTTCGCCGCTCTGATCCCCGCGCTGGCTGCCGCCGCCCGCGCCGCCGGCCCGCCGCAGATCCGCAACGCCGGCACCCTCGGCGGCAACATCGCCACCGCCGCGCCCACGGGTGACGCACTGCCCGTGCTGGCCGCGCTGGAGGCCGTCCTCGTCATCGTCGGCCCGGGCGGGCAGCGGGAGATCCCGGTGTCGTACCTGCTGGCCGGGCGGGAGATGCTGCGGCCCGGTGAGCTGATCGGCTTCGTACGGGTGCCGCTGCTGCACGCGCCGCAGGTGTTCCTGAAGGCCACGGGCCGCACCGGGCCGGGGCGTGCCGTGGCGTCCGTGGGGCTCGTACTGGACCCCGCGCGCCGCGGCGTGCGCTGCGCCATCGGCGCGGTGGCCCCGATGCCGCTGCGGCCGCTGGAGGCCGAGCAGTGGGTGGCCTCGCTGATCGACTGGGACGGCGGGCGGACCCTGGCCCCCGAGGCGCTGGAAGCCTTCGGCGAGTACGTCGCGGCCGCGTGCGTGCCCGACCAGGGCGAGCCGGTGGCTCCCGGAGTACTGCACCTGCGGCGGACGGTGGCCGTGCTGGCGCGCAGGGCCCTGGGGAGGGCACTGACCTCATGAGCGAGAACGAGAACGAGAACGAGAACGTGACCCAGGGGAACGGCACGGCGGGCTGGGGCTGGGAACCGGTCCCGCAGGGCGGCGAGTACGACTCGGACGCCACGGCCTTCGTGAAACTGCCGCAGGACATGCTGGACGCGCTCGGCACCGGGGAGCCCCTGGCGGCGCCCGGGCACGGCTACGTGCCGCCGCCGATGATCGTGCCGCTCGGCTCCGCCAGTACGGATCCCGCGGCCACGGGGACGTGGGCGATTCCGGTGCAGTGGCCGGAGGCGGACGGTTCGGCGCAGGCAGGTCCGGCGGGCGCGGCGGGTGCCGCGGGTGCGGGTGCCGGTGGTCACGGTCCCGGCTCCGGGTCGGTGGGCGGGCCGATCCCGGCGTCGATCCCCATCCCGGCGTCGGTCGCGGCGGCGTTCGCCGAGGCGGAGCCGGAGCAGCCGGTGGCCGATCCGAGCGCGACGGCCGAGTGGCGGTTCCCGGAGGCGGCGCACGAGCCCGAGCAGGCCGGTCCGGCGACCGGGCAGTGGGCCGTCCCCGAGTTCGACGAATTCGCCGAACGGCAGAACGACTACCGCCCGGGCGCTCTGGACGCCGACTGGAGCCAGGCCCCGGCGACGCTGCCGGGCGGTGCTCCGGCGCCGTGGGCGTACTTGACGCAGCAGCCGGCCGGGGAGCCCGGCACCGACACCTCGGGTGCCGGTGCCGCCGGGGCCGCTGCCGGTGTGCTGCCCGGTACGGACGAGGCCGCCGCTGCCTCGGCCGCCGCCGCCGCGACCGCGCATGCCGCCGGGCGGCTGCTCGGCGGGCCCGGAGTGGGCGCCGCGGGACGGGGGCCGCGGGTGCTGGGCGGGCCCGGGGTGGGCACGGCCCTGCCCGAGGGCGAGCCGGTGCACCAGGCCCCGCACGACATCGAGGCCGCGCACGGCCCGGCGGCGGAGCAGGCCGAGGGCGCCAGGGCCGCGGACCACACGGGGCAGGACGAGTACCCGGGGCAGGACGAGTACGCCGGGCGGGACGAGTACGCCGGGCAGGACGAGTACGCCGGGCACGCGGTCCCGGGGGAGTACGCCGGGGCCGGGCACGGCGAGTACGCCGGCTACGCGGAGCAGGCCGGGTACGCCGAGCCGTCCGCCCCCCACGCCGCCGCACCGGAGCCGCAGCCGGCGGCTCCGCCCGAACTGGACCTCTTCGGCGGGGTGCGCGCCCAGGCGCCGGCCGCCGGGCCCGCGCAGCCCGTCGGCGGCGACGGCACCGACGGCCACGGCTTCACCGCGTTCGGCCACGCGCCGGAGCCCGGCCCCGAGGCCGCGGACGAGGCCGTGCCCGGGGCGGCACACGAGGCCGCGCACGAGGCCGCACACAGCGCCGCGCACGGGGCGGCACACGGGGCGGAGCCCGTCGCTCCGGAGCCCGACCCCGGCAGCGGGGACGGGCCGGCCGCGCAGGAGCCCCCGGCCGACCCCACGCCGCACGCGGACACCGCCGACAGCGAGGTCGCACTCCCGGCCCGGGGAACCGGCGAAGGGCTCCCGGCCGAGGTAGCGACGTACGAGGAAGAAGCCGAAGCCGGGGCCGTCGCCCATCACGAGCACCCGTCGGCCTCGTACGTCCTGCGCGTCAACGGCGCCGACCGGCCCGTCACCGGCGCCTGGATCGGCGAGTCCCTCCTGTACGTGCTGCGCGAGCGGCTCGGCCTCGCGGGCGCCAAGGACGGCTGCTCGCAGGGCGAATGCGGCGCCTGCGCCGTGCAGGTCGACGGCCGGCTCGTCGCCTCCTGCCTGGTACCGGCCGCGACGGCCGCCGGCAGCGAGGTCCGCACCGTCGAGGGTCTTGCGACGGACGGGGAACTCTCGGACGTCCAGCAGGCGTTGTGCAGGTCGGGTGCGGTGCAGTGCGGGTTCTGCGTACCCGGCATGGCCATGACCATCCACGACCTGCTGGAGGGCAATCACGCCCCCAGCGAGCTGGAGACCCGTCAGGCGCTGTGCGGCAACCTCTGCCGCTGCTCCGGCTACGCGGGCGTCGTCGACGCCGTGCGCGAGGTCGTGGCCGAGCGCGAGGCGGCGGCCGCGGAGCCCGCGACCCCGGGCGCAGGCGCAGGCGCACCGGAGCCGCGCATCCCGCACCAGGCAGCGCCCGGCGAGGGCGGCATCCACCACGGAGGCACGGCGTGAGCGGGCAGGACGCGGCGACGGCGACGACGACGGTCAACACCACGGTGACGGCCATGGCCGCCCCGGGTGCCGAGACCTCCGAACCGCAGGTCCCACGCGGAATCGGAGCCTCCGTCCCGGCCGCGGACACCCGCGCCAAGACCGAGGGCACCTTCCCCTACGCCGCCGACCTGTGGGCCGAGGGCCTCCTGTGGGCCGCCGTGCTGCGCTCGCCGCACGCCCACGCCCGCATCCTGTCCATCGACACCACGGCCGCCGCCCAGATGCCCGGCGTCCGCGCCGTCGTCACCCACGCCGACGTGCCCGGCGCCACCACGCACGGCCGCCGGATCGCCGACCGGCCCGTGTTCGCGCACGAGGTCGTGCGCCACCACGGCGAGGCCATCGCCGCCGTCGCCGCCGACCACCCCGACACCGCACGGCTCGCCGCCGCCGCGATCGCGGTCGAGTACGAACTCCTCGACCCGGTCACCGACCCCGAGCAGGCCTTCGGCGCGCCCGCCCTGCACCCCGACGGCAACCTGATCCGGCACATCCCGCTCCGCTACGGCGACCCGGAGGCCACCGGCGACGTGGTGGTCGAGGGCCTGTACCGGATCGGCCGCCAGGACCCCGCCCCCATCGGCGCCGAGGCCGGACTGGCCGTACCGCGCCCCGACGGCGGCGTGGAGCTGTACACCGCGTCCACCGACCCGCACACCGACCGCGACCTGGCCGCCGCCTGCTTCGGACTGGAGCCGGACCGCGTACGCGTGGTCGTCACCGGCGTGCCCGGCGCGACCGCCGACCGCGAGGACGCCGCCTTCCAGCTCCCGCTCGGCCTGCTCGCCCTGCGCACGGGCTGCCCGGTGAAACTGGCCGCCACCCGCGAGGAGTCCTTCCTCGGCCACACCCACCGGCACCCGACCCTGCTGCGCTACCGCCACCACGCGGACGCGGAGGGCCGCCTGGTCAAGGTGGAGGCGCAGATCCTCATGGACGCCGGCGCCTACGCCGACTCCTCCTCCGAGTCCCTGGCGGCGGCGGTGGCCTTCGCCTGCGGCCCGTACGTCGTCCCGCACGCCTTCGTCGAGGGCTGGGCGGTACGCACCAACAACCCGCCGTCGGGACACGTCCGCGGCGAGGGCGCCATGCAGGTGTGCGCCGCGTACGAGGGCCAGATGGACAAGCTCGCGGCCGCCCTCGGCATCGACGGCGCCGAACTGCGCATGCGCAACGTCCTGGCGACGGGAGACCTCCTCCCCACCGGCCAGACGGTGACCTGCCCGGCCCCGGTGGCGGAACTCCTGCGCGCGGTGCGCGACTTCGAACTGCCCGCCCTCCCCAAGGACGCCCCGGAGGACGAGTGGCTGCTGCCGGGCGGCCCGGAGGGCGCGGGCGAGCCCGGCGCCGTACGGCGCGGCGTGGGCTACGGCGTCGGCATGGTCCACATGCTCGGCGCCGAGGGATCCGACGAGGTCTCCACGGCCACGGTGAAGGTGGTGGGCGGCGCGGCCACGGTCATCTGCGCGGCCGTCGACACCGGCCAGGGCTTCGCCACGCTGGCCCGGCAGATCGTCCAGGAGATCCTGGGCGTCGACGAGGTCGCCATGGCCCCGGTGGACACCGACCAGCCGCCGGCCGGCCCGTCGGCGCACGGCCGCCACACGTGGGTGTCGGGCGGCGCCGTGGAGCGGGCGGCCAAGATGGTCCGCACCCAGCTCCTGCAGCCGATGGCCCACAAGCTGGGCATGTCGACGGAGCTCCTGCAGATCCAGGACGGCCGCATCACCTCGTACGACGGCGCGTTCTCGATGTCGGTGGCGGAGGCGATGGCCGGCAAGGAGCTCTGGGCGACGGCCCAGTGCCGCCCCCACCCCACGGAACCCCTGGACGCGGACGGCCAGGGCGACGCCTTCGTGGGCCTCGCCTTCTGCGCGATCCGCGCGGTGGTGGACGTGGACATCGAACTGGGCTCGGTCCGCGTCGTGGAACTGGCGGTGGCCCAGGACGTGGGTCGCATCCTGAACCCCCGTCAGCTGGAGGCCCGTATCGAGGCGGGCGTCACCCAGGGCGTGGGCGCGGCCCTGACGGAGAACCTCCGTACGGTGTCCGGCCTGATCCGCCACCCGGACCTGACGGGCTACGCCCTGCCGACGGCACTGGACGCCCCGGCGGTCCGCATCGTCAAGCTGGTCGAAGAGCGCGACGTGGTGGCCCCGTTCGGCGCGAAGGCGGCGAGCGCGGTCCCGGTGGTGACGACCCCGGCGGCGGTGGCCTCGGCGGTCCGCGCGGCCACGGGCCGCCCGGTGAACCGCCTCCCGATCCGGCCGTCTGCGGCGGTGGGATCGCCCAACTCGTGACCGTGTGACCCGCATTGCACGTGCAACCCCGGACTTGGGCCTGTCGGTACCGGTCGCTAGAGTGATCGGTACCGGTGTGCGCGTACGCGCGGACACGGGTGCGAACGGGGACGGGGAGCGGCGCTGGCGCCACTCTCACGGGGATGACGGGGAGTCGGGGAGGCCGACGTGGCAGACGACAACGGGGCGAGCCAAGTAGCAACGGCCCTCACGCTGGGGATCGCTGGCCCGATGGGCGCGATCGCGGGGGTGGCGTACAACGCTGCCACCGCGGCGCTGCGGGTCGAGTTCGACTCGATGACCGAGTACAAGAAGATGGTGGACGGCCTTCTGGACGACCTCACCGGCTCGGACGCGGACCACAGGAAGCTGGCGGACGGCAAACTGCCGGTCAGCAAGCTCGGTAAGGGCTTCACCGAGGTCGACACGCTGTTCACCTCGTACGGCAAGGTCATCGACCAGCTTCAGGACCTCTCGAAGGGACTGGCGGCGCAGATCGAGGCCCTGGGCATCGCGGTCCTGTCGGCGGGCAAGGGCTACGGCGGCGTGGACGAGGAGACCAAGCGGCGCCTGGTGGCCATCGCCAGCGAGGCGAAGGCGCAGTACGTCAAGGAACGTGACCCGTTGTGGGTGGCGGAACAGCGCCGCCGCGAGGCCTCCGGCGAGGCGCACCCGGGCGCGACCCCGACTCCGTCGCCCAGCACGTCGGGAGGTAGCTACTCATGACCAACTTCGAAGACTTCACGCACCAGCAGATGCGCGACATGATCGCTTCGCTGGACCCCACTTCGGTCCAGACGCGCGCGGACCAGCTGGCTTCGGCCGCTGAGAAGATCAAGGCGATCGGCGAGTCGCTCAAGTGGCACGTCGTGACCGGCTGGGAAGGCGAAGGAGCCGACGCCTTCCAGGACTGGGTGAGCCGCACGGGCAACGCGACGCTGCGCCTGGGCGAGTACAGCGCCAAGGGCGGGGAGTGGATGGGCAAGGTCGTCCAGACGATGACCGAGGCCACGAAGATGACCGCGGTCGACGCGACGGCGACGAAGAACCTCGCAGCGGCCATCGAGCACCACAACGACCCGGACGCGGCGAAGACCCGCTCGGAGGCGCAGACGATTCTGGACGCGGACCGCCGCGAGGCCATCCGGCTGATGACGAACCTGGCGCAGTCATACCAGTTGTCGTCGGCCGAGATGGACAAGGCACCGATCCCGACGTTCCCGGCGCCGCCTCCGGTGCTGTTGCCAGAGAAGCTCGATGGCGGATCTGACATGGCTCGGACGGGGGGCAGTTCGGGAACGGGAAGTCAGGTGGGAAGCCCGGGGTACGCATCGTCGACGCATGGTGGCAACACCGGTTCCTCCAACGAGACGGGATGGGATCCGGTACGCCAGCCGCAGCCGGACAACACGCTGCCGACAGCGACTCTGCCTGCGCCGGTGACTCCTGACCGTGACGTGGACGTGGACCTCGACACGGTCGGGACGCTGCCCCCGAGTCAGACACTGCCGCCAGTGACGACCACTCCCGGCCCGTTGCCCACGAGTCCTGTCAGTCCCATTCCCGGGCCCGCACTTCCGCCCTTGGCCCTTCCTCAGGTTGGCGGTTTGAAGTCGCCCGGCCTGACCGGTCCGGGTATCGGTCCCTATCCGGCTCTGGGCGGTCCTGGCTTGCCTCCTTCTGGCGGCAAGGTGCTTGGCACACCTGCATTGCCCACGCGTGACAGCGGCATCATGGGTGGTCGGCCTGTGACGTCGACGGGCCCCAGCTCAGGTATCCCGCGTGGCACGGTGATCGGCGAAGGCGCAGCCCAGGCGGGCCGCCCCCTGGGTGGCGGAGGCATGGGCCACGGTGGTGGCGGTGCCCACGGCAGCCAGGGCAGCTTCGCAGCAGGTCGGCGACTGGCTTCGGAGCCGGGCGGTGTCGTCGGAGGCCGTCAGACCGGTGCGGTCGGTCGCCCGATTTCCGGCGGACAGGCGTTTACCCAGGGCGGTTCGGGTCTGGTGCGCAATGGCACCGCCGGCGGCGCGGGTGCCATGGGACATGCGGGTGCACGTCCGCAGACTCCGGGTAAGCGGCGGGACGAGCAGGGGGGCGAACGCCCCGACTACCTGGCTGAGGACGAAGAGACCTGGCAGGGCAGCCGTCGTGTTGTTCCGCCCGTGATCGACTAAGTAGAACGGACGTTGCATCGGATGCGCATGCGTAAGGCGACCTCGGCCCTGGTGGGTTTGCTGTTGGCCGGGGTCGCCGCGACCCCGGCCCATGCGGAGACCATTCGAGCGCAGCAATGGCATCTCGACGCAATGAAAGCCGATGAGATCTGGAAGGCCAGCACGGGTAAGGGCGTCACCGTCGCGATCATTGACTCCGGTGTGGCCAAGATTCCGGAACTGGAGGGACAGGTTCTCCCAGGAAAGAATTTTGCGACGTCGTACGACGGTGACGAGCGCTCCGACTACGACAACCATGGCACGACCATGGCCGCGCTGGTTGCTGGTTCGGGAAGGCACCCCAGCGGCGATGGATCGTTCGGTTTGGCGCACGGCGCCAAAATCCTCCCCATCCGTGTTCCGAACGAGCAGAGTCGGAAAACCCCGTCCTGGGTCGATGCCATTCGATACGCGGCAGACTCGGAAGCTAAGATCATCAACATCTCCATGGGCGTGGACGGCACACCGGAAGATGATCAATCTCGGCGGGAAGCAGTGAAGTACGCGCTTTCCAAAGGGAAACTGATCTTTGCGAGCGGCGGCAACGACGGTGATACGACCAACCAGGTCCTCTACCCGGCCGCGACGCCCGGAGTGGTGGGCGTTGGAGCAACGGACGTCAAAGGGCTAGCGACCAAGGAGTCGCAGCACGGTCCGCAAATTGATCTGTCGGCCCCGGGCGTCGACATGGTTACAGCATGCGCAGGCAAGACCGGCCTATGTAAAAACCACGGCACCAGTGATGCCTCGGCCCTCGCCTCCGCCTCCGCCGCCCTCATCTGGTCCGCCCACCCTGACTGGAGCAACAACCAGGTCCTGCGCGTGCTCTTGAACACTGCGGGCAAGCCCACCGATGGTGTTGAGCGCAACGACTACATCGGGTACGGCATCGTTCGCCCCCGTGTCGCGCTTACCAACCCCGGCGACCCCGGCCCCGCCGACGTCTATCCGCTGCCCGACCTCGCGGCGGCGGATGCGGCGGCCAAGAAGCCCTCCGCATCCGGCGACGCCAAGGCCCCGGAAGCGGCGGCGTCCAAGCCGGCCGCTCAGGCCGAGGAGAAGAAGACCGGGAGTTCCCTTCCCTGGATCGCGCTCGGTCTGGGAGCCTGCGTGCTGATCGGTGGAGCCGTGGCCGTGGTCGTCGTACGACGTAACCGCTGACCCGGGGCTGATCCGACCGGACCTGCACCCTGCCTTCAGGAGTCCACGCCATGTCGTTCGACGAGGAATGGTCGGCGGCTCGCGCCACGGCCGCCGCCGGAGGCACCATGCGCCTCAATCAGGTGCCTATCGATCCCGGCGGTGGCGGCAGCGGTGGCGGTGACCTCGAACTCAACCAGGACCAGATCGGCGCGATCGGCTCCGAGGCGTACAAGCTGCACACGTGCTTGCAGACCGACGGCAAGCACGCCGCCACCGCCACCGCCGAGGCGGCCGGGGCCCTCACCAAGGAGGGCTTCGCGAGCGGGGCGGCGCTGCTCAAGGCCAACAGTGCCTGGGAGAGCCAGGTGAAGACCCTCGTGGCCGCCTGCGCCAACATCTCCAACGGGCTGAACTACTCGCTCGCCTCCCACGCCAAGGACGAGCAGCAGCTCCACGCTGACTTCACCGCGTCCGCGATAGACGAGTACCTGAAGTAGGCGCCGGGATGCTGACGTACGAGAGCGTGATGAACGCGCCGCTGGGCAAGCTCCAGATGGCCGTCACCGACTGGTCGACGCGGACCCGAAGGAACCGGACGGGCCGCTGGGCGGGCTGTCCGGGCACTTCGGCCAGATGGCGGCCGAATACATGCCGGACCTCCAGGCCGCCGCGGAGAACGGCAGCGGGACGATCAAGGCCAACGGCGAGATGGCCGAGTTCGACAAGGCCGGCATGGCACGGTTCATAGGGGCGGTGGGCCAGGATCCGGACGCCTACGGTGCGATGACGACGGCCCAGCGGACCTTCACCACGGCCCTGGTCAATGACGTCTTCACGCATCGGGGCGAGTACGAGGACGTCGACGCGGCCGTCAAGGTCGCGGTGCACCCGGGGGGCCAGATCGCAGGCATGCTGTCGGAGGCCCGGGCGGAGGGCACGTTCGGCGACAACGCCCACAAGCAGGAGGAGTACGTCAAGGGCGTCGAGGACAACGCCAAGTGGGTCAACCGCGGTATCACCGCGGCGGGCGGCAAGTACCTCGAACTGGTGCCGTTGGCCGGCGACGTCGTCGAATGGCTCCAGGAGGACATCACGGAGAGCGTGGTCGAGGGGGCCGAGAAGGACGCCGCGAAGAAGGTCGAGGACAGCAACCAGAAGGCGGGCGAGGAGTACGTGCGCGCGCAGACCGGTGCGTCCGACTCGGCCGCGGCATCGGTCCGCATCGCGGCCCGCGGATCCGGACTGTCCGAGCGAACCGTCGACTCCTACGCGGGCGTCGCGTCCACGGAGACGGCCAACGCCTACTCGGTCGGCCGGGATCTGGTCGCCACCATGAACGGCGGATCATGATGGCCGGTCCTCGCACCCACCGTGCCGCGGCCACGGTCGTCGCGGGAGCGGCACTGCTCGCCGGCTGCTCCGACGGCAAGCCGTCGGCCGCGCCCGAGCTCCCCGCGTCCACGTGCTTCGGCGCCTTCACCCCGACGGAACTCGCACCCTTCGTGGGCACGGGCAAGGAAGTGCGGGTGGACGCGCCGGCCGATGCGCGGCTGACCGCCGGCCGCGACAGCGCGATCTGCAACATCTACGTGGACGGGAAGACCCGGTTCTTCGCGTCGGCGGAGCGTCTGCCGCAGGGACAGCACTTCTTCTGGGCGCCCGCGGTCGACGAGCAGAAGCCGGAGCCGCTCCCCTTCGCGGAGAACGGCAAGCTGTGGGACGGCGGCGCCGCGATCTTCCTCTCCTGCAAGGGCCCCACCGAGGCCTTCGAGCTCAAGCTGTGGCTCGACGGGTCGACGGAGCAGATCGAGCAGAAGGAACGCCGCCCCTTGTTCGCGGGGCTCATGAAGAAGTACCTGGACTTCGCCAGGCAGCAGACCGGATGCGGTGCCTGAGCCGGAGCCGGAGCCGGAGCCGGAAAAGGCGAAGGCCGCTCAGGGGTGCGCCTGCCCCCGAGCGGCCCGCCGCGAAGCCGTGACCGGAATCGAACCGGCGTAACTCGCTTTGCAGGCGAGTCCCTCAACCACTCGGGCACACGGCTGTGTGGTGGTGACGTGCATGACGCTACGGGGGCCTGTGGGGGCGGGGAAGGGGATCGCAGGTCCTGCAACGCGACTGCCATGCTGCGTTCACGGTCCGCCGGACCTAGGTCCGGCGGACGAGCGCGGGATCCGTCGAATTGACAGGGTCACTCCGGGGCTACGCACCTTACTCTGGGGCGATGAGCGCCCTTGAACACAGCGTGTCCGACCTAGCCGCACCGATCCCGCCCCCGCCCCCGGGCGGGATTCTCGGGCCCGCGTACCGGACGCTCAGCATCGGGATCATCTCCGTCGTCTTCCTCATCGCCTTCGAGGCCACCGCCGTCGGCACGGCCATGCCCGTCGCCGCCCGCGAGCTCGACGGGATCGGGCTCTACGCCTTCGCCTTCTCCGCCTACTTCACCACCAGCCTCTTCGGCATGGTCCTGGCCGGCCAGTGGGCCGACCGGCAGGGGCCGCTGCGGCCGCTGACCATCGGGATCGCCGCCTTCGCCTCCGGGCTCGTGATCTCCGGCACCGCCGGGGTCATGTGGGTGTTCGTCCTCGGCCGGGCCGTGCAGGGCTTCGGTGGAGGGCTGGTCATCGTCGCCCTCTACGTCGTCGTCAGCCGGGCCTACGAACAGCGGCTGCGCCCCGCGATCATGGCGGCCTTCGCCGCCAGCTGGGTGGTCCCCTCCATCGTCGGGCCGCTGGCCTCCGGGACGGTCACCGAGCACCTCGGATGGCGGTGGGTCTTCCTCGGGATACCGGCGCTCGTGGTCGTCCCCCTGGTGGTGGCGCTCCCCGCGATACGGCGGACCGCGTCCGGGCCCGTCGACCCCGACGCCCCGCCCGTGGCCTTCGACCGGCGGCGGATCCGGCTCGCCTTCGGCATCTCGGTGGGGGCGGGGCTGCTCCAGTACGCCGCCCAGGACCTGCGGTGGCTCTCGCTCGCGCCGGGCATCGCGGGCGCGGCCCTGCTGGTGCCCGCCGTCCTGGGGCTGCTGCCGCGCGGGACCTACCGGGCGCGGCGCGGGCTGCCGTCCGTGGTGCTGCTGCGCGGGGTCGCCGCCGGGTCGTTCATCGCCGCGGAGAGCTTCGTCCCGCTGATGCTCGTCACCCAGCGGGGGCTGAGCCCGACGATGGCCGGCTTCTCGCTCGCGCTCGGCGGGCTCACCTGGGCGGGTGGCTCGTGGGTGCAGTCCCGGAACAGGACGGCCCCCTACCGGGAACGGCTGATGATCGGCGGCATGGTGCTGGTGGCGTTGGCCATCGCCGCCGCGCCCGCCGTGCTGATCGAGTCCGTGCCGGTGTGGACGCTGGCGCTGGCCTGGGCGGTCGGCTGCCTGGGCATGGGCCTGGTGATCGGCTCCACCAGCGTGCTGCTGCTCCAGCTGTCGGCACCGGAGGAGGCCGGGGCCAACTCCGCCGCGCTGCAGATCTCGGACGCGCTGGCCAACGTGGTGCTGCTGGCCGGCGGGGGCGCCGCGTTCGCCGCCCTGGGCGGTGGCGCGGTCGGTGCCTCCCACGCCGTCACCGAAGGGGCGTCGGCCTCGCACCCGGCCGCCTTCGCCGTGGTGTTCCTGCCGATGGCCTGCGTGGCGCTGGTGGGGGCCTGGGTGGCGACCCGCCTGGAGCCCGCCGGGACCCGCCCGGAGCCCGCCGGGACCCGCCCGGACTCCGCCGGGACCCGCCCGGAGTCCGCCGAGAACCGCCCGGAGCCCGCCGACAAGTGACCGCGGTGACCGCCCGCGGCCTGCCGCCAGGACCGAGGGCGAGGCCGGGGCCCGGGGAATTCGGCTGCGTCGGGGCCGGTGGCAGCCCTACCGTGGCCGCCATGAACGAGCTGATCATCAGACTGTCCGATGCCGAGCGCGAGGAGTGCGCCGACCTCGCCGACGCGACGGGCCGGTCGCCCGAGGAGCTCGCGCTGGACGCCCTGCGGGCACTGCTGCGGGCCGAGCGCGGCCGGGTCGGGGCCGAGGCGCAGCGGCTCGCGCGGCAGCACGCGCCCCTGCTGAAGCGGCTCGGCGCATGACCGCCGCCGCCGTCCCCGTGCGCCACCTCACGCTCGCCGAGGTCCTCGACCTGGCCCGGCACGCCTGCCTGGCCCAGGACCAGCCCGTCGAGCTGCGCGACCCCGGACTGCTGGAGTCGGCCGTGCACCGGCCCCGGGCGAGGATGCTCGGGACCCCGGCCTACGAGGACCCGTACGAGCAGGCAGCCGCGCTGCTCCACGGCATCGCCACCAACCACCCGCTGGTGGACGGCAACAAGCGCACCGCCTGGCTCGCCGCGGCGACCTTCCTCGCCGTGAACGGGGCCGATCCGGGCGGCGTCGACCAGGACGACGCGTACCGGCTGGTCGTCGACGTGGCCGCCGGACGCGAGAGCGCAGTCGGGCGGATCGCGGCGCGGCTCCGGGCGCTCCTCACCCCGCCGATGTGACGCTCGCCGCACCCGCCGAGGTCACGGGCCTGTCCCTCCGCGAGGGGCGGGCCCGGGCCGGTAGGGTGGCCCGGTTGTCCTACGTACGACTGCCTGCCACCCGTACCAGATACGCCGAGAGCACGAACCGGAGACCGTGACTACTACCGCCTCCCACCATCTCTCACCCGCCTTCCCCGGCCGTGCCCCCTGGGGTACCGCCAACAAGCTGCGTGCCTGGCAGCAGGGGGCGCTCGACCGCTACATCCAGAACCAGCCGCGGGACTTCCTCGCGGTCGCCACGCCCGGCGCAGGCAAGACCACCTTCGCGCTCACCCTCGCCTCCTGGCTGCTGCACCACCACGTCGTGCAGCAGGTGACCGTCGTCGCGCCGACCGAGCACCTGAAGAAGCAGTGGGCGGAGGCGGCGGCCCGGATAGGCATCCGGCTCGACCCCGAGTACTCCGCCGGACCGCTCAGCAAGGACTACCACGGGGTCGCCGTCACCTACGCCGGTGTCGGCGTGCGCCCGATGCTGCACCGCAACCGGTGCGAGCAGCGCAAGACCCTCGTCATCCTCGACGAGATCCACCACGCCGGTGACTCGAAGTCCTGGGGCGAGGCCTGCCTGGAGGCCTTCGATCCGGCGACCCGGCGCCTGGCCCTGACCGGAACGCCCTTCCGGTCCGACACGAACCCGATCCCCTTCGTCACGTACGAGGAGGGCAACGACGGGATCCGGCGGTCCTCCGCCGACTACACCTACGGCTACGGCAACGCCCTCGGCGACGGCGTCGTCCGGCCGGTCATCTTCCTCTCCTACAGCGGCAACATGCGCTGGCGGACCAAGGCCGGCGACGAGATCGCCGCCCGGCTGGGCGAGCCGATGACCAAGGACGCCATCTCCCAGGCCTGGCGCACGGCGCTGGACCCGCGCGGCGACTGGATGCCGAACGTGCTGCGCGCCGCCGACCAGCGGCTGACGGAGGTCAGGAAGGGCATCCCGGACGCCGGCGGCCTCGTCATCGCCTCCGACCAGGACTCGGCGCGCGCCTACGCCAAGCTGCTGAGGGAGATCACCGGCAGCAAGGCGACCGTGGTGCTCTCCGACGACACCGGCGCGTCGAAGCGCATCGACGAGTTCAGCGAGGACGGCAGCCGCTGGATGGTCGCGGTCCGGATGGTGTCCGAGGGCGTCGACGTACCGCGCCTCGCGGTGGGCGTGTACGCCACGACCATCTCGACGCCGCTGTTCTTCGCGCAGGCCGTCGGCCGGTTCGTGCGTTCGCGCAGGCGCGGCGAGACCGCGTCCGTGTTCCTGCCGACCATTCCCTATCTCCTCGGCTTCGCCAACGAGATGGAGGTCGAGCGCGACCACGTCCTCGACAAGCCGAAGAAGCAGGGCGAGGAGGATCCGTACGCCGAGTCCGAGAAGGAGATGGACGAGGCGAACAAGCAGGAGGACGAGGACACCGGCGAGGACGAGCAGATGTCCTTCGAGGCGCTGGAGTCCGACGCCGTCTTCGACCGGGTCCTCTACGACGGCGCCGAATTCGGCATGCAGGCGCACCCCGGCAGCGAGGAGGAGCAGGACTACCTCGGCATCCCCGGGCTGCTGGAGCCGGACCAGGTGCAGATGCTGCTGCAGAAGAGGCAGTCGCGGCAGATCGCGCACAGCCGGCGCAAGCCGGACGCCGAGGCGGACCTGCTGGAGCTGCCGGCGGACCGGCGGCCGGTGGTCTCGCACAAGGAACTGCTGGAGCTGCGCAAGTCGCTGAACACGATGGTCGGCGCCTACGTCCACCAGAGCGGGAAGCCGCACGGGGTGATCCACACGGAGCTGCGCCGGGTGTGCGGCGGGCCGCCGAGCGCGGAGGCGACCGCGGGGCAGTTGCGCGAACGCATCAAGAAGGTGCAGGAGTGGGCCACCCGGATGCGGTGAGTTCCTACGGAATGCGGAACGGGGTCCGTGCGGAGGTTCGCACGGACCCCGTTCCGTCGTTACGCGGTCGGGCGGCGTCGGCGGCCGGTGCCGGCGACCAGGGCCGCGCCCATGGCGAGCGCGACGCCGGCGCTGCCGAGGGCCCAGCTGGTGGCCGCGTCGGAGCCGGTCTCGGCCAGCGCGCCACCGGTGGTGGGCGCGGTGCCGGTTCCCGTGCCGGTGCCGTTTCCGGCGCCGTTCCCGTTCCCGTCGACGACCGGTGTGGTGGTGCCGCCGTCGGGCTTCGGCTGGTTGCCGGTGCCGCCCCCGTTGCCGTTGCCGTTCCCGCCGCCGTTGCCGCTGTCGGCGGCGAGGATCCTGGTGCTGTGGGCGCCCGTCGAGGACCAGACGAACGGGCCCGACTCCTGCTCCTTGTAGCCCGAGGCCCCCATCATGAAGCCGCCGGCCGGGGTGCCCTTGTCGAAGCGCAGGCGGAGCTTCACGACGGCCTTGTCGCCCGCGGCGATCGACTGGAGGCCGATGTCACCGCCCATGGACTCCTCGCTGCCGCCGATCTCGATGTCGAACCAGCCCTCCTTGCCGTGCTCGTCCTCGCCGAAGGCCTGGAGGTGGATCTGGGACGGCTCCACCCACGGGCCCTGGTCGAAGCCGCGGCCCATGTGGAACGACACGAGGTAGTCCTCGATGCCGGCGAGCCCGGCGTTGTCGAGCGTGAGCGCGAGCTCCTGCCAGTCCGCGCCCGCCTTGAAGCCTCCGGCCGGGATGCCGGTCAGGGTCATCTTCGGACCCTCGACGTCCACGGGCGCGCTCGCGGCCTCGATGGAGGAGCTGTAGCTCACCGTCTTCGAGACCAGGCCGCCGTGGTGCGGGTTGCCCTGGCCGGAGACGTTCAGCTTGACGTCGCCGGCCGGGACGTCCGCCGCGAGCCTGACCCGGAAGACCAGGTTGCGCTGCTCGCCGGCCGCGTACTCGCCGCCGTAGTCGAAGATCCGCAGCTTGCCGTTGTCGCCGCTGACCTCGACCGGGTGCCAGAAGGACTCGCCGTTCACGGTCGTGGCGTAGTACTCGACGACGACCTGGTCGGCGCGGAGCGAGGTGTCCGCGGAGACGAGGTCGACCCCGAGGTAGTACTCGCCCGTGCCGGGGCGCGCCGAGTTGTCCACCTTCAGGGTGAGCTCGGTGCCGACGTCGTCCCCGGCCTTGAAGCCCCATTCGGGCAGGCCGGTCAGGCTGAGCACCGGGGCCTGGGACTGGACCTGCTCGCCCGCCCGGGTGATCTTCGACTGGCGGGAGAAGGGCTTGGAGTCGACCGAGGTGTGGTTGGTCCCGGTGGCCGTGATCGTGACGGCCGTGGCGGGAGCGTCCGCCGAGGCGCGTGCGCGCACCCGGACGGTCTTGCCCGCGTTCTTGCCGATCGTCGCGCCGGCCACCAGGTCGAAGTGCGGAGCGTCCAGGCCCGGCATCTGCGGGACGGCGGTCCAGCCGTTCCCGGACTGGTATTCGAGCTCGATGTGCTTGCCGGACAGCTTGACGTCGGTGCCCAGGAAGTTGAGGCCGAGGTCGAAGCCCTGCACGGCCTCGTTGCCGGTGTTGTCGATGGACACGTTGAACTCGGCCCAGTCGCCGCCGGCGGCGAAGGCCTGCGGCTGGCTGAAGATCGACAGCCCCGGCCCGGCCTGGGCCTGGGACGCGGCCTTCGCGGGGGCCTTGGCGGGCGCCGCAGCGGGCTTCTCGGCGGGCTTCCCGGTCTCGGCGGGAGTCTCGGCGGGAGTCTCGGCGGGCTTCCCGGTCCCGGCCGGGGTCTGGTCGCCGGCCGCGTCGCCCTTGGGCTCCGCGTCCGGGGTGGTGACCGCGGGATTGCGGACCTCGTCGGCCATCGCGGGCGTGGTCATCAGGACCGTCGGTCCCACCACTGCGGCGGCGGCCACGACGGCGATGCGCTTGAGCTTCATGAGTGGTGCTTCCCCCTACGGGCTCCAGGTGCGTGTGGACGCAACCCCCCTGGAGCCGATCACAGTCGTTTTGAACATGCTCAGAGTAATGGGGTGGTAAAGGGCTCCTGTGTCAATCGAGGTCACGAATTGACACCGAGCCCGATCAGGAAACGGCATAAACGGGTAGCAGGCGCCCGGATTCTGGACGAGCCCTTCCGCTGAGCGAACCTGCTCGCTACTGTCCCCGCAACAAACGCACCGTGGCAGCGCCGCCGCGGGAGCGCAGCCGGTGCAATGGCCGCTACCGGCGGCCTCTCCGTGCGTCGCCGCGGGACCGGCGGCGTGCCGCCCCGAGAGTCACCGCCGCTCACCGAAAGAGGGAGAGGCGTCGTGACCGCGGAAACCTCCCAGACTCTCGACAGAGGGCTCAGAGTCCTCAAACTGCTCGCCGACACCGACCACGGTCTGACCGTCACCGAGCTGTCCAACCGCCTCGGTGTGAACCGCACCGTGGTCTACCGGCTCCTCGCCACCCTCGAACAGCACGCCCTGGTCCGCCGTGACCTCGGCGGCCGGGCCCGGGTCGGGCTCGGAGTGCTCCGGCTGGGCCGGCAGGTCCACCCGCTCGTACGCGAGGCCGCCCTGCCCGCGCTGCGGTCCCTCGCCGAGGACATAGGTGCCACCGCGCACCTGACCCTCGTCGACGGAACCGAGGCGCTCGCCGTCGCCGTCGTGGAGCCGACCTGGACGGACTACCACGTGGCCTACCGGGCCGGCTTCCGCCACCCGCTGGACCGCGGGGCCGCCGGGCGCGCCATCCTGGCGGCCCGCCAGGGCTCCCTGATCGAGCCGGGGTACACGCTGACGCACGGGGAACTGGAAGCGGGCGCCAGTGGCGCTGCCGCGCCGCTCGTGGGCATCACCGGGCTGGAAGGCAGCGTCGGCGTCGTCATGCTGGCGGACGCGGTGCCGGAGCGGGTCGGGCCGCGGGTGGTCGACGCGGCGCGCGAGGTCGCCGACGCCCTTCGCTAGGCCGCGGGCTTGGCGGTTCCCGTGCCGGGTGGCGGTCCGCTGCCGGGCGCGGCGCCGTTTCCGGGGGGCGCTGCCCCCGGACCCCCGCGCCTCAAACGCCGGCGGGGCTGGGTGTGCCGGGGCTGGGTGTGCCGGGGGTGGGGAGCGGCGGGCCGGATAGATTGGGCGGGTGCTCTCACGCCTCTCACGTCTGCCGCGTCCCGCTGCCCTGGCCGTCTGCGCCGCCCCCGTGCTCGGGCTGTTCGCCGCCGCGGCCTTCGCGCCGCTGCCCTTCGTGGTCGCCATTCCCGGGCTCACGGCCGACGTGCTGGGCTCCGACCAGGGCAAGCCGGTCATCACCGTGACCGGTGCCCCGGTCCGGGACACCAAGGGCGAGCTCCGGATGACCACCATCCGGGCCACCGGCCCGTCCTCGACGATGAAACTGCACGAACTCGTCGGCCACTGGTTCAAGACCGATCAGGCGGTCATGCCCAGGGAGGCCGTCTACTCCACCGGCGGAAGCGACGAGGAGATCGAGAAGCACAACCTGGAGGAAATGGCCAAGTCGCAGTCGGCCGCCACCGACGCGGCCCTCGGCTTCCTCCACAAGGACCCGAAAGACGTGAAGGTCGAGCTCAACCTCGCCGACGTCGGCGGCCCCAGCGCCGGGCTCCTCTTCTCCCTCGGCATCATCGACAAGCTCGACGGTGACGGCAGCGGCGGCGATCTCACCGGCGGCCGCAGCGTCGCCGGTACGGGCACCATCACCGGCGACGGCAAGGTCGGAGCGGTCGGCGGGGTGGCCCTGAAGACCCAGGCCGCGCGGCGCGACGGGGCGAGCGTGTTCCTCGTACCGAAGGCCGAGTGCGCGGACGCCCTGTCGGAACTCCCCGAGGGGCTGCGGCTGGTCCCCGTCACCTCGCTGACGGATGCGGTGAACTCTCTTCGTGCGCTGAACCGGGGCGAGCAGGCTCCGTCCTGCTGAGGGCGGCGGCCGGCGGCCGGTCCATGGCGCGCCAGGCCGGGAAGACCATCGGGGCGAGCGTCGTCAGCAGGTACGTGCCACCGAACAGCAGCAGCGCCGTGGTGACCCCGAAGCCGTCGACCAGGAGGCCCGCCGCGAGCCCGCCCATCGGCATGGTCAGCTCGCAGCCTGCCGTGGCCACGCCCGAGACGCGGCTGCGCAGTGCCTCCGGCACCTGCTCGTACATGATCGTGGTCAGGATCGGGTTGAGCATGCCCGCGCCCAGTCCGGCCAGGGCCATCGTCACCGCGAGCGGCAGCGTCGTGTCGGTGAGGGCGGCCACCACGTACCGGGTCGCCCCGGAGAGCAGGAAGGCCGCGGTGAACACCGCGCGGCGGGGGAAGCGCTCGCCCCACATCCCGTAGAGCAGGGCGCCCAGCAGGGCGAAGCCGCCGAAGAGGGAGATCATCAGGCCGATGGCGGCGGCGCCGCCGAGATCTTCCCGGCCGTGCACGGGAAGCAGGACCGCGGACCAGCCCTGGTCCAGCCCGTTCGTCATCATGACCATGACGGTGATGCCCAGCAGCAGTCGGGTGCGGGTCATGAAGGCCCAGCCCTCGGCGAGTTCGGCGCGGTAGGCCGTGAGGGACACCTTCCCGGTGGTGCGTTGCGGTTCGGCGGCCGGCACCCCGCGCAGGAAGACGGCGACCAGCAGCGCCGACGCCCCGAAGGTCGCAGCGTCCAGCAGCAGCACGGTCTCGGCGCCGAACCCCGCGATGAGCAGGCCGGCCACCGCGGCCCCGATCATCCGGGCACCGCGCGAGACCGCGTCGTAGAGGCCGGCGGCCCGGGTGATGGTGGTGCCGGCGTGCTCGGCGAGATTCGGCAGGAGCACGGCGCGGGCGGTCAGGCCCGGGGTGTGCACCAGGCCGCCGACGGCCATCAGGGCGCACAGCATCCAGAACTCCAGCACGCCGGCGTGGTGCAGCAGCGGGATCGCACCGACCGACAGGCCGCTGATCAGGTCGGAGGCGACGGAAACCCGGCGGCGGCCGATCCGGTCGATGACCGGTCCGCCGATCAGGGCGGCCACGATGACGGGCAGGGTCGCGCAGAAGGCGACGACCCCGGCCCGGCCGGCGCTGCCCGTGGTCTGGAGCACGAACCACGGGACGCCGATGAGGGTGAGCGAACTCCCGGCGATGGAGACGGTGTTGGCGGCCAGTACGCCGACCAGCGGGCGCCGGTCCCTGCGGGGCGGACGGTGGGGAAGTAAGGCGTGCACGGGGGACTCCTCGGACGGGTCGTGTGCGGGTGCCCTGCGGGCGGCTCAAGGGTGTTCTCGTGTGCGGGGCGGGGGCGGGGCGGGTGCGGGTGCGGGGCGGGTGCCGGGCGGGTGCCGGGCGCTGCCCGGGCCCGCGTCTCGAACGCCGGCGGGGCCGGAACGGTGCGGGCCGTTCCCGCCGGGGTCAGGCTTGGCGCGGGAAGGCGTGCGTGTGGAAGCGGACCGCCTTGGTGTCCTGCGAGGCCGGCAGGTCGCGATAGCTGTTGATCAGGTCGTGCATCTTGTGGATCAGCTCGTGGCTCTGCGCGGGAGTCAGGTGCAGGGTGAAGTCGCTCATGTCCGCGCCGCGCCGCCACTCCGTGGGCCAGTCGTGGGCGTTGCCGAGCCAGGTGCTCAGCTCCTGCGTGTGGATCGTCGCGATCTCGTGCAGGAAGAGGTCCGCCGCACCGCGCACGGCCGGGTCCTCGTCGAGGGTCAGCGTCTCGTCGAACGCCGTGCCGTCGTACACCGCCCGCCACCAGCGCTCGCGACCCTTGCCGTGTTCGGGCGCGTCCTCGACGAAGCCGTGGGCCGCGAGCTGGCGCAGGTGGTAGCTGGTGGCTCCGCTCGACTCCCCGAGCCGGTCCGCCAGTTGGGACGCGGTCGCGGGGCCGTCGTGGCGCAGCGCGGCCAGCAGGCGGATGCGCAGCGGGTGGGCGAGGCCGCGCAGTGAACGGGCGTCGAGCGTACGGACGTTGGGCTCGGTGGGCCCTGTGGGTGCTTCCGGTTCTTGCGGTTCTTGCGGCTTCTCGGGCATGGCTCGACGATAGAGTTGCAAAGAGTTCTATGCAAGTGTTTCTTTGCAACTACTTCCCCGGCCCCGGAGCGGGCCTCAGTCCCGGGTGTCGTCCTCCGCCGCCTGCTCCACCAGCGGGATGATCCGCAGCGGTACGGGGTTCTCCATCACGATCGCCGTCGAGGCCCGCACGATCCCCTCGAAGCCGACCACGCGGTCGATCACCCGCTGCAGGTCCGCGTTGGACCGCGCCACCAGCCGGCACAGCATGTCCCCGTGCCCGGTGGTGGTGTGCAGCTCCAGCACCTCCGGCACCCCGTCCAGGTGCGCCCGTACGTCCGCCCCCTGCCCCTGCTTGATCTCCAGCGTCGCGAACGCGGTCACCGGATACCCGAGGGCCGTCGGGTCGACCTGCGGGCCGAACCCGCGGATGACCCCGTTCGACTGGAGCCGGTCCAGGCGTGCCTGGACGGTTCCACGGGCCACGCCGAGGCGCCGCGAGGCCTCCAGGACCCCGATCCGCGGCTCGCGGGCGAGCAGGACGATGAGCCGGCCGTCGAGTTCGTCGATGCCCATGGATGCCTCCGGGTGCCCACGCGTGCTCGCGGGTGGTCATAGTGCACAGATGTTTCACTCAGCCTGCGGTCATCCTGTGCAGTTTGTACAGTCAATGAGGAAACTATTGCGCAGCTTGTGGATCGGCGGGACTCTGCGCTCATGACTGAGTCCCTGGCGAACCTCGAAACCACCCCGCACACCGCGCGTGAGGCCGACCCCTTCCCGGTGAAGGGCATGGACGCGGTCGTCTTCGCCGTCGGCAACGCCAAGCAGGCCGCGCACTACTACTCGACCGCCTTCGGCATGAAGCTCGTGGCCTACTCCGGACCGGAGACCGGCTCCCGCGAGACGGCCAGCTACGTCCTGACCAACGGCTCCGCCCGCTTCGTGCTGACCTCTGTCATCAAGGCGACGACCGACCACGGCCGCTTCCTCGCCGAGCACGTCACCGAGCACGGCGACGGCGTGATCGACCTCGCCATCGAGGTCCCGGACGTCCGCGCGGCGTACGCGTACGCCGTCGAGCAGGGCGCCCGCGGCCTGGAAGAGCCGTACGAGGTCAAGGACGAGAACGGCACCGTCGTGCTGGCCGCGATCGCGACCTACGGCCAGACCCGCCACACGCTGGTCGAGCGCGGCGACTACACCGGCCCGTACCTGCCCGGCTACGAGGCCGTCGACCCGATGGTCGAGCCCCCGGCCAAGCGCACCTTCCAGGCCATCGACCACTGCGTCGGCAACGTCGAGCTCGGCCGGATGAACGAGTGGGTCGCGTTCTACAACAAGGTCATGGGCTTCACGAACATGAAGGAGTTCGTGGGCGACGACATCGCGACCGAGTACTCGGCGCTGATGTCCAAGGTGGTCGCGGACGGCACCAAGAAGGTCAAGTTCCCGATCAACGAGCCGGCGATCGCGAAGAAGAAGTCGCAGATCGACGAGTACCTGGAGTTCTACAACGGCCCCGGTGTCCAGCACATCGCGCTGGCCTCGAACGACATCGTCTCGACGGTCCGCTCGATGCGCGCTGCGGGCGTCCAGTTCCTGTCCGTCCCGGACACCTACTACGACACCCTCGGCGAGTGGGTCGGCGACACCCGCGTGCCGATCGACGAGCTGCGCGAACTGAAGATCCTGGCCGACCGCGACGAGGACGGCTACCTGCTGCAGATCTTCACCAAGCCGGTGCAGGACCGCCCGACGGTCTTCTTCGAGATCATCGAGCGGCACGGCTCGATGGGCTTCGGCAAGGGCAACTTCAAGGCCCTGTTCGAGGCGATCGAGCGCGAGCAGGACAAGCGCGGCAACCTCTAGCCTCCGGCCCGGCCCGCCGGTTCCGACGCGCCGCACGCGCCTCTCCCCGGGTGCACCACGCGGCGGGTCCTCACGACACGGCCCGAGGGGGGCCCGGCGCCGCACCCGTTCCCGGGTGCGGCGCCGTCGTGTCAGCGCCCCGTCGGCTTCGGCGACGGGGTAGGGGTCGGCGTCGGCTTCGCCGCCTTCGGGAGCTCCGGCTCCACCCACGGAGCCGTCGGCCGGATGTTCTCCGGGCCTCCCGGCGGCAGCTGCGCGATCGACGCCAGGGCCTGCTTCGCCAGCGGCCCGCGCAGCGGCGAGAAGTGCGGGTTCGTCCGCAGGGCCTCCTGGAGGTGGCGGCGGGCCGCCTCCTCGTCACCGAGGCCCTGCTCGATCATCGCCCGGTGGTAGGCGAAGTCGGCGCTGCGCAGCCCAGGTTCCATGGCCTTCTTCGCGTACTCCAGCGCCGCGGTGTCCTCGCCGCTCTGGTGCAGCGCCCACCCCAGCGCGTCCGCGACCTGCACGCTCTTGTGCCGCGACCACTCCTGCGACAGGCGCCGCACCGCCGCGGCCGCATCGCCGTGGTCCGCCTCGTACAGCCCGAGGAGGACCGCGTCGTCGACCCCGTTCCCGCTGTCCCGGGCCACCATCGTGGCCAGCGCCTCGTACTGGGCACGCGCCTCCTGGGGCCGCCCCAGAGCGTCCAGCAGCTCACCCAGCTCCCGCGCCAGCTGCGGCACCGCCGCCCGGCCCAGCGCCAGCCGGTAGTCCCGTACCGCCTCCCCGCCGCGCCCCAGAGCGGCCAGCGCCCGGGCCCGGCCGCCGAGCGCCTCCGCCTGAGCCGGATCCGTCCGCAGCGCACCCTCGTACTGCCGCAGCGCCTCGGCCGCGTCGCCCCGCTCCCAGGACAGCTCCCCGAGGCGGAACAGCGCGTACGCCTTCTCCGCCGGGGTCTTCGCCGCGCCCGCTGCGTGCTCCATGGACACCACCGCGTCCTCGCGCCAGCCCCGGTCCCGGTACACCTGCGAGGCCCTGACGTACGCGGCCAGACCCGGCCGGATCTCCAGCAGCAGCTCCATCGCCTTCTGCGCGCCCTTGTAGTCGCCGAGCCCGGTGTACGCGTCCACCAGCACCGGGTACGCCGACCACCGCTTGGGCGCCTGCGCCCGTACGAGCTCGCCCCACTTGCGGCCCGTCCCGAAGTCCCGCCGGGCATTGGCCAGCGCACCCATGCCCGTCATCGCGTCGAAGTTGCCCTTCTCGGCCGGCCGGATCTCCAGCGAGCGCTTCAGCGCCTTCTCCGCCTTCGGGTACCAGCCGGATTCGGCCGTCCGCCGCGCCTGTTCGAGGTACGCGGAGCCGAGCACGGCCCACGAGGCGTCATCGTCCGGATGCGCCGCGAGCCACTTCTCCCGGTCCGCCACCAGCGCCGTCAGGTCCACCGCGGCGGCGGGCGCGCCCATGCCCACCGCCGACGCGGCACGCTCGCTCGGCTCCGGCGGACGGGCGTCGTCCCCGGTCCTGGCAGGCCGGATCAGCAGGGCCCCGGCGATCAGGACCACGGCGACCGCGGCCGCCACGAGCGTCTTGCGGCCGGTGAAGGTCACGGGCGGCGCCGGCGTCTGCGATTCCTCGTCGATACGGTCCATGGGGTCACTGTGCGTCAATATGAAGAGCTCGCCGAGGTGTCCGAAGGAGAGCGCGGCCGTGTTCACACCGATGGCCCCGGCTGCCACGCTGGTCCCATGGATGACGATCTCTTCGCACGTCTGCGGGCCGGCCTGCTCGAAGGGCTCCCCGCCGAGGCCCTGCTCACCGATCCCCAGGTGACCACCTCCTACGCCACCGACATGGCCAGCTTCTGCGCCGCCGGCACCCCGGCCGTCGTCGTCCTGCCCCGGACCGTGGAACAGGTCCAGCACGTCCTGCGCACCGCCACGGCCCTACGCGTCCCCGTGGTCCCGCAGGGCGCCCGCACGGGCCTGTCCGGCGGAGCCAACGCCTCCGACGGCTGCATCGTCCTCTCGCTCGTCAAGATGGACCGGATCCTGGAGATCAGCGCCGTCGACCGGATCGCCGTGGTCGAGCCGGGCGTGGTCAACGCCGTGCTCTCACGGGCCGTCGCCGAACAGGGCCTGTACTACCCGCCCGACCCCTCCAGCTGGGAGCAGTGCACCATCGGCGGCAACATCGGCACCGCCTCGGGCGGCCTGTGCTGCGTCAAGTACGGGGTCACCGCCGAGTACGTGCTCGGCCTCGACGTGGTCCTGGCCGACGGGCGGCTGCTGCGCACGGGCCGCCGTACCGCCAAGGGCGTGGCCGGCTACGACCTCACCCGGCTCTTCGTGGGATCCGAAGGCAGCCTGGGCGTGGTCGTCCAGGCCGTCCTCGCCCTGCGGCCCGCGCCGCCCCGGCAGCTGGCACTGGCCGCCGAGTTCCCCTCCGTCGCGGCGGCCTGCGAGGCCGTCTGCGCCGTCATGGAGGCGGGCCTGGCCCCCTCGCTGCTGGAACTGATGGACCGGACCACCGTCCGGGCCGTCAACGCCCTCGGGAAGATGGGACTGCCCGAGACCACGGAGGCGCTGCTGCTGGCCGCCTTCGACACCCCGCACGCCCCCGGGGACCTCGCGGCCGTCGGCGAGCTGTGCACGGCCGCCGGAGCCACCGCCGTCGTCCCCGCCGAGGACGAGGCGGAGTCCGAACTGCTGCTCCAGGCCCGCCGGATGTCCTTCCCCGCGCTGGAGGCGCTGCGGCCGGCGACGATGATCGACGACGTGTGCGTACCGCGCTCGCGGCTCGGCGAGATGCTGGACGGTACGGCCGCCATCGCCCGCGCCCAGGACCTGCTCATCGGGGTCTGCGCGCACGCCGGGGACGGCAACACCCACCCGATCGTCTGCTTCGACCCCGCGGACGAGGACGAGACGCGGCGGGCCCGCGAGTCCTTCGGCGAGATCATGGCGCTCGGCCTCTCCCTGGGCGGGACCATCACCGGCGAACACGGGGTCGGGGTGCTGAAGAAGGAGTGGCTGGCCCGCGAACTCGGCCCCGTGGGAATGGAGATGCAGCGGGCCGTCAAGCAGGCCTTCGACCCGCTCGGGCTGCTCAATCCCGGCAAGCTCTTCTGACGCCTCCCGGCACGGGCCGCCCGGCGTACGCCCGCGGCGGCCCGGAGCCCACCCGCCCCGCCCGAGGCCGCCGGGCATCACAGGTCCCCGTCCGCCGACTCGTCCGACGGCCACGGGTCGCGCAGCCACAGGTCGTCGGCCGGGGTCGGCGTGAGCAGCTCGGCCAGCGCGTCCTCCAGACCGAGGCGCTCGGTCTCGGTGCCGGGCGGAACGACGCGCAGCGTGCGCTCCAGCCAGGCCGACACGGCGGTCGCCGGGGCCTCCAGCAGGGCGTCGCCGTCGGGGGAGGTGAGCGCCATGCAGAGCACGGCCTTGTTGTCGACCTTCGTGGGCCAGATCCGGACGTCCCCGTGTCCGCACGGGCGGAACACCCCCTCGACGAGCAGTTCGCGGGCGAACGTCCAGTTGACGGGGGTGTTCGAGCCGGTGTGGAAGGTGATGTGGACGGCGTACGGGTCGTGCGTGAGGTAGATGAGCCGGGCCGGGACGGGGATGCTGCGCTCGGGGGACAGGACCAGCTTCAGTTCCAGCTCGCGCTCGATGACGGGGTAGTGCATGACGGCCTCACTTCGGTTCGGTGCGCGGGGCCGGACGGGGCCCCACACCCGGAGAGAGCGGCAGTGTGCCCGGGCATGACGCGACTTCGGGCCCCGAAGCGGAGATTGGCCGATTTCTTTCGGCTGACCGAAAACCGTCGTGCAGGGTGACGTTCGCTCGTTTGCTTGGATTCTCCCGTTACCGGACCTGTCGGGGGGCGGTTCTTGGCTATGGTCCTCCCTTGCACAAGCCTCAAGCCACGATCGGAGTTGGGGACATGACGGCCTCCCCTGGTGACGGCGAGCACGCGGCCCGCGAGGGCTACTACCCGGATCCGTCCATCCCGGGGTACATCCGCTACTGGAACGGAGCGGCCTGGGTTCCGGGTACGAGCCGCCCTGCCCCGCATCCGGCACCCGCCGCGCAGGCCGCCCCCGCTCCGGCCCCCGTCGCCGTGCCCGCCGCGCCCGCGCCCGCACCCGTCGCCGCACCGGCCGTCCGCGGCGGGCACGACGGGCGCGCCCTGCGCACGGACGAGACGGGGCCGGTGTTCCTCGACGAGACCTCCGCGACCGAGACGCTCCCGGAGCCGGCCGCCGCGCCGGCGCCCGCCCCGGCGGCCGTCGCCGAGCCCGCGGTGTGGCAGGCCGATCCCGTGCACCAGGCCGGCTTCGGCGGGCCCCGCGACCACCGGGTCTCGTGGGGCAGCGCGCCGCGTCCGGAACCCGCCGCGCAGTCCGTGCCGCGGCCCGAACCGGAACCCGAAGCGGAACCCGAACCCGGACCGTCCCCGAGATCGGCGGGCATCTCCCTGGCCCGTACGGCGGCCGCCGCGGCGGCCCCGGCGGGCCCGGCGGCAGCCCCCGCGAGACTCCCCGAGCAGGCCGCCGCCGGGATCCTGTCGGTGCGGTCCCCGGCGGCCCCGGAACCGGCCGCCCCGGCACCGCCGGCCCCGGCACCGGCGGCCCCGGCCGCAAGGACCCAGACCCCTGCCCCGGCCCCGGCCCCCGCCCCGGAGTGGCCCGACGCTCCCGGAACCGGCGGAGCGGGCGGATCCGGGCTCACCTCCTCCTGGCCCGAGGCGGTCGCCGCCCCACCCGCTCCGGCTCCCACCCCGGCACCGGCCCCGTCCCGGCCGCGCCCCGCCGCGCCCGCCGCCCCGGCCGCCGACCGCCCCGAGGTCTGGGCCCCGCGCCCCGCCGGAGTCCGCCCGAGGATCACGGCACGGCCCGACGCGCCCGCCCCGGCGGAGCCCCAGCCCCAGCCCCGGCCGCAGTCCCGCATCCAGGAGCCGCGCGGGCCCGAGGAGGACCGTCCGGGCGGCTCCGGCTCCCGACCCGCGGGGGCCCGTACACCCCGGGAGGTGTTCGAGCGGATGGCCGAGCGGGCCGTGCGCCCCGCCGGGTTCACCCGCCGGGCCGTGGCCCGCGCCCTGGACTCGCTCCTCTACGCGGCCGTCGCCGCGGCCGTCGCCCTGCGGCTCCTCCCCGAGGCCGCCGCCCACGTCGAGGCCAAGGTGGACGCCGCCCGGGCGAGCGGCCGCACCACCACCGTCTGGCTCCTCGACGGGACCATCGCCGGCCTGCTGGGCCTGGTCGTCGGCGCCGTCCTCCTCTTCGGGATCCTCTACGAGGTGCTGCCCACCGCACGCTGGGGCCGCACCCCCGGCAAGAAGCTGCTGGGCGTCCGGGTCCTGGCCACCGCCACCCTGCGCCCGCCCACCTTCGGCGCGGCCCTGCGCCGCTGGCTGGTGTACGCCGTCCTCGGCCTCCCGGGCAGCCTCTGGTCCCTCGTGGACCGCCCGCGCCGCCAGGCCTGGCACGACAAGGCGGCCGGCACGTACGTGGCCCGCTGAGCCCGCCCGGAGGGCCCGGCCCCGCAGTCCGGCCCCGCGTCTGCCCCCGAATGGACGCGGTCCCGTTGCGAGGGTGCCGGAGCCGGGTTCGACTCGGGCCATGAGTACCGACCAGCCGCCGGGCCAGCCGCCCGAGGACGACCCGTTCCTCAAGAAGCCCCAGGAACCGACGCCTCCGTCGGGCGGTTCGCCGTACGGCTCGCCGCCCCCCGGTGGCGGTCAGCCGCCCCCGCCCGGAGGCCCGGGCGGCGGCGGCGGTGGTGGGGGATACCCGCCCCCGCCGCCCCCGTACGGAGGCGGCGGAGACCCGTACGGCGGGAGCGGCGGCTACGGCATGCCCGATCCGCTCGCCGGGATGCCCCCGCTCGCCGACTTCGGCAAGCGGCTCCTCGCGCGCATCATCGACGTCGTGATCATCGCCATCCCGCTGGCCCTCATCCAGCTGGCCTTCGGCACGAACCGCTACCGGTTCGACACCGACCAGGGCGAGGACATCAGCGAGGTCGTCGGCAAGTCGTACAGCGGCAGCGGCCTGATCATGACCCTGATCTCGATCGTCGCGTACGTCGGCTACGACTGGTGGTTCACCAAGAAGAACGGCCAGACGGTCGGCAAGAAGGCGATGAACCTGCGCGTCGCGATGCTCAACGACGGCAGCGTGCCGAACTCCAACGCCTCCCTGACGCGCGCCGCCGTGCTCTGGCTGCCGACCCTGATCTGCTGCGCCTGCCTGTGGCCGATCGCGCTGGTCGTCTCGATCCTGGTCGACAAGCCGTACAAGCAGGGCCTGCACGACAAGGTCGCCAAGACCGTGGTGGTCCAGGCCAACAGATAGGCCGGTGCGCAGACATGACGCATCGCGACGCGGGCGGCCGTCCCTCCGGGGAGGCCGCCCGCGCCGCGTCGGGCGTCAACCGTCAGTGGTGTACCGGGTGTTCGGCCGATGCCGTCCGGGGCTCGGGCACCCGTGCGGCCCCTGCCGCGCCCTCCCGGGCCGCGGCGGTCCCGGAGGCCCCGGCGGTCGCGGAGGACCCCGTACGCGCCGCGTGGCGGCCACGGCGCCGCGGGATGGGCACGGTGAGCGCGACGAGGAGACCCAGGGCGAGCGCGGCGGCGGAGATGACCGCGACTCCGAGCCCGGTGCTCGTCTGCGAGAGCAGCAGCATGGCGATCGTCGACACGACGACCGTGGCGGACCCGTACGCGAGCTGTGCGGCAGTCGGACGCGGCATGGCGATATCCGTCCTCGGTGAGGGGAGGGGGAGTCGGCTCAACCAGTTCGCGCGTCAAGTGACTCTATGACGGGAGATGCCCGAGTCGGACCGCCGGTAAGCGTGACCTAACACACGGTGCCGGAGCACGGGGGGCGCACGGGGTCATTTTCCGGGCGACGGCAGGGGGAGAAAGGGGGACGGGACGGACCACTCGACGGGTCGGGAAGGGCCCTTCGCCCCGTATGGCTGTGGAACGTCCGGATAGCGGAACTCCCTGCCCGCATAGTGCAGTTGTAAGGGTCAAGTCAAGGTCTGTCTTTTCTCGCTTCCCTCCGGTCAAATGTCGTCACTTGAGACGCGCGCCGCGCGGAACCCCCCGCTCCTATGGAGAAGTTCCGACCAACGTTGCGGCCGCGGGAGGGGAACACATCAAGTGACCAGCAATTCCGCCAGACGGCGTGCGATACGCGCTGCCGCCGTCACCGTGACCATGGCCGCTTGTGCGACAAGCGCCACCTTCTTCACCGTCACCGCGGCTCAGGCCGAGGGCAAGGCTCCGGCCGCCCCGGCGGCCGACCGGCAGGACCCGACCGCGCCGTCCAAGGTCGTCGAGCACGACCTCAAGGGCCCCTTCAGCGACCAGCAGGCCAAGCAGCGCGCGGCCGCCCTGGACCAGGTCCTGACCGGCAAGAAGGGCGTCGAGCAGCGCGGCGCCTCCAAGGTCGTCAAGCTCGACGACAAGAAGTACGTCGAGCTCGGCCGCGAGAAGACCGACAAGATCTTCACGATCCTCGTCGAGTTCGGCGACCAGGTCGACAACACGACCATGTACGACCCGGACGGCCCGGGCCCCAAGCCCGAGGTCCCCAAGTACGGCGGTACCCCCGGTCCGCTGCACAACCAGATCGCCCAGCCGGACCGTGCCAAGGACAACAGCACCGCCTGGCGCAAGGACTTCAGCCGTCAGTACTTCCAGGACCTGTACTTCGCGACGGGTCAGGGCAAGGACTCGCTGAAGACCTACTACGAGAAGACCTCCTCGGGCCGCTACTCGGTCGAGGGTGAGGTCGCCGACTGGGTCAAGGTCCCGTACAACGAGGGCCGTTACGGCTCCAACTACTGCGGCCAGACCAACTGCTCCAACGTGTGGGACACCGTCAAGGACGGCGTCACCGCATGGTCGGAGGCCCAGAAGAAGGCCGGCAAGACCGACGCCCAGATCAAGGCGCAGCTGTCCCAGTACGACCAGTGGGACCGCTACGACTTCGACAACGACGGCAACTTCAACGAGCCCGACGGTTACATCGACCACTTCCAGATCGTCCACGCGGGCGAGGACGAGTCGGCCGGTGGCGGCGTGCAGGGCACGACCGCGCTGTGGGCGCACCGCTGGTACGCCTACGGCACCGCGGCGGGCAAGACCGGCCCGGACAACAACAAGGCCGGCGGCACCCAGATCGGCAACACCGGCATCTGGGTCGGCGACTACACGATGCAGCCCGAGAACGGCGGCCTCGGTGTCTTCGCGCACGAGTACGGTCACGACCTCGGTCTGCCGGACCTCTACGACACCACCGGTGGCGGCGACAATAGCGTCGGCTTCTGGTCCCTGATGTCGGCCGGTTCCTGGCTCGGCAAGGGCAAGGACTCCATCGGCGACACCCCGGGCGACATGACCGCCTGGGACAAGCTGCAGCTGGGCTGGCTGAACTACGACACGGCCAAGGCCGCGACGAAGTCCACGCACAAGCTGGGCGTGTCGGCGTTCAACACCAAGGACAAGCAGGCGCTGGTCGTCGAGCTGCCGAAGAAGCAGGTCAAGACCGAGGTCGTCAAGCCGGCCGAGGGCTCCACCCAGTGGTGGAGCAACATGGGTGACGACCTCAAGAACACCCTGACCCGCTCGGTCGACCTGACCGGCAAGAAGTCCGCCGCCCTGTCCCTCAAGGGCTGGTGGGACATCGAGGCCGACTACGACTACCTCTACACCGAGGTGTCCACGGACGGCGGCGCCACCTGGACCGCTCTGGCCGGCACCGCCGACGGCACGGCCCTCCCGGCCGACGCCTCCGGCAGCCCGTCGCTCACCGGTGTCTCGGGTGCCTGGAAGAACCTGAACTTCCCGCTCGACGCCTACGCGGGCAAGAAGGTCGACCTGCGCTTCCGCTACCAGACGGACGGCGGCGCGGGCGGCAAGGGCTTCACGGCCGACGCCATCACCCTGACTGCGGACGGCTCCGCGCTGTTCACCGACGGCGCCGAGAACGGCGACAACGGCTGGACCGGCAAGGGCTTCTCGCGCATCGGCGCCGACTTCTCCAAGGAGTACGCGCAGCGCTACATCGCCGAGAACCGCCGCTACGTCTCGTACGACTCCACCCTCAAGGTGGGCCCGTACAACTTCGGCTTCGGCAACACCAAGCCGGACTGGGTCGAGCACTACCCGTACCAGGACGGTCTGCTCATCTGGCAGTGGGACACCAGCCAGAAGGACAACAACACCAGCGTCCACCCGGGCCAGGGCCTGATCCTGCCGATCGACGCCAACGCCAAGCCCATGAAGTGGGCGGACGGCACCCTGCTCCGCAACAAGATCCAGCCGTACGACGCCACCTTCAGCGCGTACTCGACGGATGCGATCACCCTGCACAAGAACGGCGAGGAGCTCTTCCTCAAGCCGAAGCCCGCGAACCTGGTCTTCGACGACCACAAGGGCAAGTACTACTACGACGAGAACCCGACCGGATCGGTGAAGGTCACTGACACCAACACCAAGATCAAGATCCTGAAGGAGTCCTACGACGGTGAGGTCATGACCATCGAGGTCGGCCCCTCCTCGAAGTAACTCGTTAAAACCGCAGGTCAGAGCATGATCGGCCGTCGCCCCCTAGCGGGCGGCGGCCGTTCGCGTTTAGATGCCCGGTACGAGTGTCTTATTGACGGGGGAGATGACAGCGATGCCAGGCGGAGGTTTCGTGAGGTTGCCGGGCGGCAGTGTGGTGGTTGCGCTCACACTGCCGAGGCCGTCCGGAGAAGGTGGAAATGTCCGCGTGCTGGTGCACGCCGCGAACCGGGCCCGCGCCCTGACCAGGCTGCGGAACCTCGGAATGCGGGCCGTGTACCTGCGGGGCAACGCGCACCCGCCGACGCCGGACGAGGTCACGGCCGTCCTGCACCATCCGGACGGCCTGCTGTGGCGCGGCGCACCGGACCGGGCGCAGGAGCTCTGGCACCCCATCCGGGCCCTGCTGGGCACCTAGGGGGCGTCGCGGGGCAGGCAGTGCTTTGCGGACCGCCCCTCAGGCCGGACCGCCGACGAGGACCACCCCGGCCGCACGGAGCTCGTCCAGGGCCCGTGCGGTCGTGTGCGGGGCCACGGCGGCGGTCAGGTCCAGCAGGACGCGGGCGGCGAAGCCGGCGCGGGAGGCGTCGAGGGCGGTGGCCTTCACGCAGTGGTCGGTGGCGATCCCGACCACGTCCACCTCGGTGACGTCGCGGTCCCGCAGCCACTGGCCGAGTGTGGTCCCGTTCTCGTCGGCGCCCTCGAAACCGCTGTACGCGGCCTCGTACGCGCCCTTGTCGAACACGGCGGAGACCGCTCCCGAGGCCACGGCGGGGGCGAAGTTCGGGTGGAAGCCCACGCCCTCGGTCCCGGCGACGCAGTGCACGGGCCAGGAGGTCTCGTAGTCCGGCTCGGCCGGCGGGTGCGCGAAGTGCGACCCCGGGTCGACGTGGTGGTCGCGGGTGGCGACGACGTGCCGGTACCCGGCGGTGGCCTGCCCGATCAGCTCGGTGATGGCGGCGGCGACGTCGGCTCCGCCGGTGACCGCGAGGCTGCCGCCCTCGCAGAAGTCGTTCTGTACGTCGACGACGATCAGTGCGCGGTGCATGACGTGTCCTTCGGCTCGATGTGCTGATACGGCGGCGGGGGCCCTGCGGGGGCTCTTCCCCCACCCCACCCCTTCCCGAAACGGGGGCTCCGACCCGGACCCCGCACGGCGCTCCGCGCCCGGGGCGGAGCCCCCGCAACGGCGCCGCACCGCCCTCGGCCGGGCGCGCCCGCAGGGCTACACGTACTCGGTGGGGATCACGGCCTCGCCGCGCGAGAGCTGGGTCGCCGAGAGCGGGAGGCTCGCGCGGGCGGCGCGGTGGCGGTCCCGCGCGGCCTCCAGCGGCTCGCGGGCGATCACCTCGCCGCCCTTGACCAGCTGGGTCAGGAGCTGGTGGTCGGCCAGGGCGGCGGGGACGGGCCCCACGCCGATCACCTCCGCCTCCGCGACGCCGTCGGCGTCCTGGCGGCGGGCCGCCCACTTGCGACCGCCGATGGAGGTCTTGCCGCCCGAGGACTTCTTCGCCACCGGGGCCAGCGCCGCCTTCGGGTCCGCCGAGGTGGCCCGCGCCACCAGCTTGTAGACCATCGAGCACGTGGGGTGCCCGCTGCCGGTCACCAGCTGGGTGCCCACGCCGTACGCGTCCACCGGGGCCGCCGCCAGCGAGGCGATGGCGTACTCGTCGAGGTCCGAGGTGACCACGATCTTCGTCGAGGTCGCGCCCAGCTCGTCGAGCTGCTGCCGCACCCGGTGGGCCACCAGCAGCAGGTCGCCGGAGTCGATCCGGACCGCGCCGAGCTCGGTGCCCGCCACCTCGACCGCGGTACGGACGGCCTCGGCCACGTCGTACGTGTCCACGAGCAGGGTGGTGCCCCGCCCCAGCGAGTCCACCTGGGCCGTGAAGGCGTCCCGCTCGCTGTCGTGGACCAGGGTGAAGGCGTGCGCGCTGGTGCCGACCGTCGGGATGCCGTACCGGAATCCGGCCGCCAGGTCCGAGGTCGAGGTGAAGCCGCCCACGTACGCGGCCCGCGACGCGGCGACGGCCGCCAGCTCGTGCGTGCGCCGGGCGCCCATCTCGATCAGCGGGCGTCCGCCCGCCGCCGAGGACATCCGGGAGGCGGCCGCGGCGATCGCCGAGTCGTGGTTCAGGATCGACAGGATCACGGTCTCCAGCAGCACGCACTCGGCGAAGCTGCCCTCCACCCGCAGGACGGGGGAGCCGGGGAAGTAGACCTCCCCCTCCTGGTAGCCCCAGATGTCGCCGGAGAAGCGGTACGAGGCCAGCCAGTCCAGCGTCCGCATGTCGACGACGGCCCGCTCGCGCAGGAACTCCAGCACCGCGCCGTCGAAGCGGAAGTTCTCCACCGCGTCCAGCACCCGCCCGGTTCCGGCGATCACCCCGTAGCGGCGCCCCTCGGGCAGCCGCCGGGTGAACACCTCGAAGACCGAACGCCGGTCGGCGGTGCCGTTGGCCAGGGCGGCCTGCAGCATCGTGAGCTCGTAGTGATCCGTGAAGAGCGCTGTCGACGGCACGTCCACCGGCAGGCCCAGGTCCGCAGGGTTCATGGCAGGGATGCTAGCGCACATTTCGTCAAAGTGACGAGATGTGGGTGGCCGGTGGCGGGACCGGACCGTTCGGCCCCTGTTTGGGCGGCGGTGCGGTCGAGATGGCAGCATGGGACGAGTGAGTGTTGCTCCCGTTGAGATCGAACGCACCGAATCCGCCGAAGAGACCTTCGCGGTCCCCGAACCAGACGTCCCCTGGGTGACCTTGGTGCACAACGACCCGGTCAACCTCATGAGCTACGTGGCGTATGTGTTCCAGGCGTACTTCGGCTACTCGAAGGACGTGGCGCACAAGCTGATGCTCGACGTCCACCACAAGGGGCGGGCGGTCGTTTCGAGCGGCACCCGCGAGGAAATGGAGCGCGACGTGCAGGCCATGCACGGCTACGGCCTGTGGGCGACCCTCTCGCAGGACCGCAACTGATGGGCGGCACCTTCGAGTCCCTGAAGGGCGGCGGCGCCGCCATCGCGCTCGACGAGATCGAGATCTCGATCCTGCGCTCCCTGGCCGTCCAGCTGCTGGAGCTGATCGGCCCCGGCGAGCCGGAGCCCGCCGAGGACGCCGACCCGCTCGCCGCGCTGTTCGCCGAGGGCCCCTCCGAGCCCCCGTCCGACCCGGCGCTCGCCCGGCTCTTCCCCGACGCCTACGGGGCCCCCGACGGCGTCGGCGACGAGGGCGTGGCCCCGGAGGAGATCGCGGCCCGCTCGGCGGAGTTCCGCCGCTTCACCGAGAACGACCTGCGCGCCCGCAAGCGCGCGGACGCCCTCGCCGTCGTACGCAGCCTGGACGGCCTCACCCCGGCGGGCGACGGGGCGGCGGTGCTGGAGCTGTCCGGCGAGCTGCCGCTGCGCTGGCTGGGCGCGCTCAACGACCTGCGGCTGACCATCGCGGCCCGGCTCGACATCACCGAGGACGACGAGAGCGCGATGCTGTTCCGGCTGCCGGACGAGGACCCGCGCAAGCCGATGGTGATGGCCTACCTCTGGCTGGGCGGCCTCCAGGAAACCTTGATCGAAACCCTTTGAGAAACCTCAAGAGGGAACACCGTTCGCTCAGCGGACGCTCAAATCCGGATAACGATCAGATCACCGCCATGCGGTGATCTGATCCATTTCTATGCCTTTGGGGTGAATTTTTGATGCCCTGCGCCACATTCCTCCCCCTCGGGCAGCCGTAAGCACGTGATAAATCTTCACGATCGCCGAAGGGACGCCACCCCTGTCTCCCGGCCCGCTTGAACCGGCAGACCGCCGGGTGCAACTCCATCCGTATCCGGGGGGATCGAGGACCCGATCCGCAGCCAGTCAAGGCGCGGGTCGGCAGTGGAGAAAGGCGCACCAGACATGACCTCAGTGCAGGTCGAGCAGCACGGCAACACGCCCGGCGAGGGCGGACAGGGCGAGGGCGGCGAGGGCTACCACCGCACGCTCGGCGCCCGCCAGATCCAGATGATCGCGATCGGCGGAGCCATCGGCACCGGCCTCTTCCTGGGCGCCGGCAAGGCGATCTCCAAGGCGGGCCCCAGCCTGATCCTGGCCTACGCGATCGCGGGCCTGGTCATCTTCTTCATCATGCGGGCCCTGGGCGAGCTGCTCATGTACCGCCCCGTCTCCGGCTCCTTCTCGGACTACGCCCGCGAGTTCCTGGGCCCGTTCTGGGGATACGTCACCGGCTGGACGTACTGGCTGTTCTGGGTGGTCACCGGCATCACCGAGGTCACCGCCGCCGCGCAGTACATGTCGTACTGGACCCACGACAGCTTCCCGCAGTGGGCCTACGCGCTGATCTTCACGGTCATCCTCTACGCCGCCAACCTGATCTCCGTGAAGCTCTTCGGTGAGCTGGAGTTCTGGTTCTCCATGGTCAAGGTCACCGCCATCGTCGGCATGATCCTGATCTGCGCCGGCATCCTCACCATCGGCTTCTCCGACGCCGCCGACACCGCCACCGTCTCCAACCTGTGGAACGACGGCGGCTTCTTCCCCAAGGGCATCGGCGGCACGCTGATGACCCTGCAGATCGTGATGTTCGCCTTCCTCGCGGTCGAGCTGGTCGGCGTCACCGCCGGCGAGTCCAAGGACCCTGAGAAGACCCTGCCCAAGGCCATCAACACCGTGCCGTGGCGCATCGCCGTCTTCTACGTCGGCGCGCTCATCATGATCCTGTCGGTCGTCCCGTGGACGCACTTCCAGCCGGGCGTCTCGCCCTTCGTCGCCGCCTTCGAGCGCATGGGCCTCGGCATCGGCGCCGCGATCGTCAACTTCGTCGTGCTGACCGCCGCACTGTCCTCCTGCAACTCGGGCATGTACTCCACCGGCCGCATGCTGCGCGACCTCGCGCTCAACGGCCAGGGCCCGAAGGTCTTCACCAAGCTCACCAAGAGCGGCACCCCGCTCATCGGCACCACCTTCTCCGCCGCGCTGATGCTGGTGGGCGTCTGGATCAACTACGTCGCCCCGGGCAAGGCCTTCGACTACGTCGTCTCCTTCGCCACCATCTCCGGCATGTGGGCCTGGATCATGATCCTGGTCTGCCAGATCCGCTACCGCGCCAAGGCCGACCGCGGCGAGCTGCCGCAGTCCGCGTTCCGCGCCCCCGGCGCCCCGTACACCAGCTGGTTCGCGCTGCTCTTCATCGGCATGGTCATCGTGATGATGGGCGCCGACAAGGACTCCCGCGTCTCGCTGTACTGCGCCCCGCTGTGGGGCCTGATCCTGGGCGTCTCCTACCTGGTCATGAAGTCCCGCGACCCGCGCGGCGCGGCCTTCACCAAGGCCTCGTAGCACCTGCTCGCAGCACCGCCTCGCGGCACCCGGAGACCGCGGGTCCCGGCCGCCTGTCACGGCCGGGAACCGCGCTCCCACGGACCTCGTGTCCACCATGCGGGCCCTTCCGTACCACTCCTCGGTACGGAAGGGCCCGTCTGCTTATCCTGTCGCTCATGCTGACCCTCACCCAGGCCCTGTACGACCAGATCGTCGAGCACGCCCGCCAGGACCACCCCGACGAGGCGTGCGGTGTCGTGGCCGGCCCGGCGGGCACCGACCGCCCCGAGCGGTTCGTCCCCATGCTCAACGCGGCCCGTTCGCCCACGTTCTACGAGTTCGACTCGAAGGACCTGCTGAAGCTCTACCGCGATCTGGACGACCGCGACGAGGAGCCGGTGATCGTCTACCACTCGCACACGGCGACCGAGGCCTACCCCTCGCGCACCGACGTCACGTACGCCAACGAGCCCGGGGCGCACTACGTGCTCGTCTCGACGGCGGACAAGGACGGCCTCGGGGAGTTCCAGTTCCGCTCCTACCGGATCGTCGACGGAGTGATCACCGAGGAAGAAGTGCAGGTCGTCGACGCCTACTGACCAGTATGTGAGCGACGGGCGTCCATGATGCGGGATCACACTCCTAACCGGGGACCGGGAATCGTTAACATGACCGCATGGTTTCCCACGACGTGAGCATCGAGACGCCCGGCAGGCTGCTGCTCGTGGCGCGGCTGCACGTCGACCTGTGCCGCCTCGCCAGCGCCATCTGTCCTGCGCTCTGAGCACCAGAGCCCTTCCGCGCGGAGGGCCGAAACCGCGCGCCGCACTTCCCCACGCTTCTCACGCACTCCCAGACGACTGGAGACAGCCATGGCCATCGAGGTCCGCATCCCCACCATCCTCCGCACCTACACCGAAGGCGAGAAGGCCGTCTCCGGTGAGGGCGCGACCCTCGCCGACCTCTTCGCCGACCTGGAGACGCGTCACAAGGGCATCCAGGAGCGCATCGTCGACGGCGGCCAGCTGCGCCGCTTCGTCAACGTCTACCTCAACGACGAGGACGTCCGCTTCCTCGAAGGCATCTCCACCGCCCTCAAGGACGGCGACAGCGTCACCATCCTCCCGGCCGTGGCCGGCGGATCGAAGTAATGCGCTACGACTCCCCGCTGGCCGCGGTCGGCAACACACCGCTGGTCCGGCTGCCCCGGCTGTCGCCCTCGGACGACGTCCGCATCTGGGCGAAGCTGGAGGACCGCAACCCGACCGGCTCGATCAAGGACCGCCCCGCGCTCCACATGGTCGAGCAGGCCGAGAAGGACGGCCGGCTCTACCCCGGCTGCACCATCCTGGAGCCCACCTCGGGCAACACCGGCATCTCGCTGGCGATGGCGGCCAAGCTCAAGGGCTACCGCATCGTGTGCGTGATGCCGGAGAACACCAGCCAGGAGCGGCGCGACCTGCTGGCCATGTGGGGAGCCGAGATCATCCCGTCGCCGGCCGCCGGCGGCTCGAACACTGCGGTCCGGGTGGCCAAGGAACTGGCCGCCGAGCACCCCGACTGGGTGATGCTCTACCAGTACGGCAACCCGGACAACGCGGGCGCGCACTACGCCACCACCGGCCCGGAGATCCTCGCGGACCTCCCGTCCATCACCCACTTCGTGGCGGGCCTGGGCACCACCGGCACCCTCATGGGCGTCGGCCGCTACCTGCGCGAGAACGTCCCCGGCATCAAGATCGTCGCCGCCGAGCCGCGCTACGACGACCTGGTCTACGGGCTGCGCAACCTCGATGAGGGCTTCGTCCCGGAGCTCTACGACGCCTCCGTGCTCACCACCCGCTTCTCGGTGGGCTCGGCGGACGCCGTGACGCGGACGCGGGAGCTGCTGCGGGAGGAGGGGATCTTCGCGGGCGTCTCCACGGGAGCCGCCCTGCACGCGGCGATCGGCGTCGGCCGCAAGGCGGTGGCCGCGGGCGAGCAGGCGGACATCGTCTTCGTCGTCGCCGACGGCGGCTGGAAGTACCTGTCGACGGGCGTCTACACGGCCGCGACCACCGAGGAAGCCATCGAGGTCCTCCAGGGCCAGCTCTGGGCGTAGCCCTGCGGCGCCGCTGCGGGGGCGCCGCCCCCGAACCCCCGCGCCTCAATCGCCGGCGGGGCTGATCTTCCAGCCTCGCCGGCGATTGAGGCGCGGGTCCGGGCAGAGCCCGGGAAACGGCGAAAGGGCGGGGCGGGGAGAGGCTCCGCGCAGCGGCACCACACCGCACCGCTAGTCGGCGAGCCGCTCCGCCAGGATCGCCGCGTGGCTGGAGCCCGGGTCCTTGACCGCGGTCAGCAGGGTGAGCGGGCCCGCCTCGGCCAGCGAACGGAGCCGCGCCAGCTCCGCCACCGCCCCCGGCTCCGCCAGCTCCGCCTCGTACCGCTGCCGGAACTCCTGCGCCGACCCCCCGTCGTGGAACCACTTCCGCAGCTCCGTCGACGGCGTCACCGCCTTCGGCCACTCGTCCACCCCGGCCGCGGCCTTCGCCAGGCCCCGCGGCCAGAGCCGGTCCACGAGGACCCGTACCCCGTCCGCCGCCGGCTCCGGCGGGTCGTACACCCGCCGCAGGCGGATCACAGGCTCCCGCGTCACCGCGCGCCTCCCAGTCCCTTGACCTCGTCCCACACCGTGGGGTCCAGCATCCCCAACCGGGTCCGGAACTCCCACAACGACACCTCCGCCGGCCGGTCCGCCTCCAGGAAGCCCGCCCGGCCCTGCGCCCCGACCGTCCCCGGGGGCAGCGGGATCACCCCGGCCCGCCGGTCGTCGTACTTCCCGGTGATCCACGCGACCCGCGCCCGGTGGCCCCGTACCGAACCCACCGCGAGGACCAGGCACGTCCGGCCGTCGGCCAGGGACCACAGCTCACCCACCCGCGGCTGCGGCGGCGGACCGGCCCCGTGCGCCGGCGGCATGCGCCGGGGCGGCCCGAAGCGGCCCCCGGCGACCAGCACCAGCAGCGCCACGGCCACCACCGCGGCCACCGCGGGCCACCAGGACGTGTCCATGCTTCGACCGTAGCCGCGCGGGCAGGCCCCGGCATGGCAACGCCCGTGCCCACCGTCGCTCCCCCGGGTGACAGCACAGGTGATTCCCCCCACAACGGCCTGCCGCGGAGGAGCGACCGGACGTTTCGCGCCTTACGCTCGACGCACGCACGGCCCGCATTCCGTCCACGGACCGTCCTCGGAGGTTCACGCTCCATGAAGCTCACCGTCGTCGGCTGTTCGGGGTCGTTCCCCTCCGCGGAATCGGCCTGTTCGAGCTACCTCGTCGAGGCCGACGGCTTCCGCCTGCTCCTCGACATGGGCAACGGCGCCCTCGGCGAGCTCCAGCGCCACATCGGCCTCTACGACCTCGACGCGATCTTCCTGAGCCACCTGCACGCCGACCACTGCATCGACATGTGCGCGTACTTCGTCGCCCGCTACTACCGGCACGAGGGCGGCCGCTGCGGCACCATCCCCGTCTACGGTCCCGAGGGCACCGAGCGCCGCCTGACCACCGCCTACGACGACGTGCCCGACGAGCGTTCGATGAGCGAGGTCTTCGACTTCCGCACGCTGAAGTCGGGGACCTTCGAGATCGGCCCGTTCCAGGTCCGCACCGAGCGGGTCTCCCACCCGGTCGAGGCGTACGGCATCCGCGTCGAGCACGGCGGCCGCTCGCTCACGTACTCCGGGGACACCGGCACCTGCCCCGAGCTGGGCCTGCTCGCCGACGGCACCGACCTCTTCCTGTGCGAGTCCTCCTTCACGCACGGCAAGGAGGACATCCCGGGCCTCCACCTGAACGGCCGGGAGGCGGGCGAGTACGCGCGCGGTGGCGGCGTGGGGCGGCTGGTCCTCACCCACATCCCGCCGTGGACCGACCCCGAGCAGAACCTCGCCGACGCCCGCGCGGTCTACGACGGCCGGGTCGACCTGGCGTACTCGGGCGCGGTCTACGAGGTCTGACCCCCGGTCACGACGTGCGAGGAGCCCCCGCCCTCCCTTCCGGGAGAGCGGGGGCTCCTTCGGTCGTACGAGGCTGGTTACTTGGCCTCGGCCTTGAGCAGCTCGGCGAGCTCCTCGTCGGACTCGCGGCCGGGGGTGGGCAGGTTGAACTTGACGATCGCGAAGCGGAAGACGACGTAGTAGACCGCCGCGAAGCAGAGACCGACGCCCGCCAGCATCCAGGGCTTCTCCGCGATGCCCAGGTTCAGCAGGAAGTCGACGAGGCCGGCCGAGAAGCCGAAGCCGTCGCGCATGCCGAGCGCCCAGGTCAGGGCCATGGAGATGCCGGTCAGCACCGCGTGGATCGCGTACAGGACCGGGGCGATGAACATGAAGGTGAACTCGATCGGCTCGGTCACACCGGTGACGAAGGAGGTGAGCGCGAGGGAGAGCATCATGCCGCCGACGACCTTGCGGCGCTCGGGGCGGGCGCAGTGGACGATCGCGAGGCAGGCCGCCGGGAGGGCGAACATCATGATCGGGAAGAAGCCGGTCATGAACTGTCCGGCGGTCGGGTCACCGGCGAGGAAGCGGCCGATGTCACCGTGGACGGCACCGGTCGGGGTGTCGAAGGAGCCGGCCTGGAACCACGGGAAGGAGTTCAGCAGGTGGTGCATGCCGATCGGGATGAGCGCACGGTTGGCGACACCGAAGATGCCCGCGCCGACAGAACCGGAACCGACGAGCCACTCACCGAAGTTGTGCAGACCCGTACCGAGGACCGGCCAGATGAGACCGAAGACGATACCGGCGAGCAGACCGGCGAGGGCGGAGAGGATCGGGACGAGGCGGCGGCCGCCGAAGAAGCCCGCCCAGTCCGGCAGCTTGGTCCGGTAGAACTTCTGGTAGAGCAGGGCCGTGATGATGCCCATCACGACACCGCCGAGGACGCCCGCGTCGACCGTGGCGTCCACCAGGGCGACCTTGTGGTCGATGACCTTCTCGACCTGGGGCAGGTTGCTGTCGGTGAAGGTGGCGAGGACCTTCTTGAAGACCAGGTACCCGGTCACGGCGGCGAGCGCGGTGGAGCCGTCCGCCTTCTTGGCGAAGCCGATGGCGATGCCCACGGCGAACAGCAGCGCCATGTTCTCGAGGATGGCGCCACCACCCGCGGCCATGTAGCCGGCGATCTTGGTGACGAACGTCGGGAAGACGTCGGCGTCGCCGAGCATGTCACCCGCGCCCAGGCGGAGCAGGAGCGCGCCGGCAGGCAGCACGGCAACGGGGAGCATGAGGCTCCGGCCGATGCGCTGCATGACGGCCATCACGCCAGCGCCCTTCTTCTTTTCCGCCGCGGGGGCGGTAGCCGTGGACACAACTTCCTCCAGTGGGCAAGGCGACGCCAGAGGGAAACGGGGGACGGCGACGTCTCAGATACGGGGGTACGCGGGCTCAGACAGGCCCTCGTGGTCTACACCAATCGTGGTGTAGACCAGTTGTAACACGGTGAGGGTTAGATAAGGAACCTTCGATTTCCTGTGGCCTGGATCACATGCCCGGAGCTATGCCGAAGGGCCTCCGGATCGTGATCCGGAGGCCCTTGACGGACCATTCGGTAACCCTGCCGGGGACCCGTCAGGCCTTGGTCGTCTCCGACTGCATCGCCGCGATCTCCTCGTCCGACTCCCTGCCCGGCGTCCTCAGGTCGAACCTCGTGATCGCGAACCGGAACACCACGTAGTAGACGAGCGCGAAGCCCAGACCGATCGGAATGATCAGCCACGGCTTCGTCGCCAGGTTCCAGTTGATGACGTAGTCGATCAGGCCCGCGGAAAAACTGAACCCGTCCTTGACGCCCAGCCCCCACGACACCGCCATCGACACACCCGTCAGCACCGCGTGCACCGCGTACAGCGCCGGCGCGACGAAGAGGAACGAGTACTCCAGCGGCTCCGTGATCCCCGTGACGAACGAGGTCAGGGCCACCGACAGCATCAGACCGCCGACCTCCTTGCGCCGCTGCGGCTTCGCACAGTGCGTGATCGCCAGCGCCGCCGCCGGCAACGCGAACATCATGATCGGGAAGAAGCCGGTCAGGAACAGACCCGCGGTCGGGTCACCGTGCAGGAACATGTTGATGTCGCCGTGATACGTCTTCCCGTCCGGCGCCGTGAACGACCCGAACTGGAACCAGATCGGCACGTTCAGGAACTGGTGCAGACCGATCACCAGCAGCGCCCGGTTCGCCACACCGAAAATGCCCGCACCCCACGCACCCAGCCCCCGCAACCAGTCGGAGAAGCTCTCCAGCGCATCGCCCACCGGCGGCCAGACCCACAGACAGATCGCCGCGAAGACGATCGCGACGAACGACATGACGATCGGGACCAGCCGCCGGCCGTTGAAGAAACCGAGCCAGTCCACCAGCTTCACCCGGTGGTACCGCTGCCAGAAATAGGCCGCCAGCAGCCCCATGATGATGCCGCCGAAGACCCCCGGATTCTGGTACGTGTACGCCACGAACGTGTCGTTCGGCCCCAGGCAGCCACCCCCGATGTCCTTGGTCCCCGCAGGGCACGCCTTCTGGAACGCGTGCAGCACCCCCCGGTAGACCAGGAAGCCCGCCGTGGCCGCCAGCGCCGTCGAACCGTCCGCCTTCTTCGCCATCCCGATGGCGACACCGATGCAGAAGAGGAGGGGAAGGCCCAGATCGGGATCGAGCAGCGCCCCGCCCGCGCCCGCCATCACCTTGGCGACGTCCGTCCACTGCAGGCCGTCCGCGCCGAAGACGTCCGGCTGCCCGAGCCGCAGCAGGATGCCCGCCGCGGGCAGCACGGCGATCGGGAGCTGCAGGCTCCGCCCCATCTTCTGCAGTCCCTGGAACGCCGTGTTCCGCCAATTCGGCTGCGGCACTGCGGTGGCGCTGCTCGCGCTCATCGGCGTCCTCCCTGACCGGCCCGTTTTTGGCTGCCGCAAGCCGTACGGCACACTGGTGTAGACCAGTTGTGGGTAGGTTGCTGCTGATCGTCATCATTCGGCAGGGGCCGGTCATGCGCTCGCGTAGATGGGCCAACCGTGCGTTACCGTGACAAAGCGGACCGTGCAGGTGGGACGCCACGTACCGGCCGCCGAGACTCGTTCTTCGAAACACTCAGGGAGAAACACATGGCCACCAAGGCTGAGAAGATCGTCGCCGGGCTCGGCGGCATCGAGAACATCGAAGAGGTCGAGGGCTGCATCACCCGCCTGCGCACCGAGGTCATCAACCCGGACCTCGTCGACGAAGCCGCCCTCAAGGCCGCCGGCGCCCACGGCGTCGTCAAGATGGGCACCGCGATCCAGGTCGTCATCGGCACCGACGCCGACCCGATCGCCGCCGACATCGAAGACATGATGTGACCCGGACCCGCTAGGCCCCGGCCAAGTCCCGCAAGACCCCGTCCCGCAAGCCCCGGACGGGGTCTTCGCACACCTGCACCGGCCCGCCCGGGCAGCGACTAGGCTCGGAGCCATGTCTCGCATCGACGGCCGCACGCCCGAACAGCTCCGCCCGGTCACCATCGAACGCGGATGGAGCAAGCACGCCGAGGGCTCCGTCCTCGTCTCCTTCGGAGACACCAAGGTCTTCTGCACCGCCTCCTTCACCGAAGGCGTCCCGCGCTGGCGCAAGGGCAGCGGCGAAGGATGGGTCACCTCCGAGTACTCCATGCTGCCCCGCTCCACCAACACCCGCGGCGACCGCGAATCCGTCCGCGGCAAGATCGGCGGCCGCACCCACGAGATCTCCCGCCTGATCGGCCGCTCCCTGCGCGCCGTCATCGACTACAAGGCCCTCGGCGAGAACACCATCGTCCTGGACTGCGACGTCCTCCAGGCCGACGGCGGCACCCGCACCGCCGCCATCACCGGCGCCTACGTCGCCCTCGCCGACGCCGTCGCCTGGGGCCAGAAGAAGAAGTTCGTCAAGGCCGGCCGCAAGCCGCTCACCGGCACCGTCGCCGCCGTCAGCGTCGGCATCGTCGACGGCGTCCCGCTCCTCGACCTCTGCTACGAGGAGGACGTGCGCGCCGAGACCGACATGAACGTGGTCTGCACCGGCGACGGCCGCTTCGTCGAGGTCCAGGGCACCGCCGAGGGCGAGCCCTTCGACCGCAAGGAACTCAACGCCCTCCTCGACCTCGCCGCCGGCGGCTGCGCGGACCTCGAAGCCATCCAGCGGAACGCGCTCGAACTGTAGACGGCAACCGCGGCGCGCGGTTCCGCGTCCTTCCCGGTACGGGCGCACGGGGTCACCCCCGTGCGCCCGTCCAGTACGGTCCAGTACCGTCCAGCACCTGTCGGCGAACCGAAGTCCCACTGGGGGAGAAGCGCATGAAGCTCCGCATAGCGGCCGTGGCCGTGGCAGCCGTACTGACCGTCCCGGCCCTGACGTCCTGCGACGCGATCTCCACGGCCATGGACTGCGCGAACACGGCCGTGGCCATCACGGACGGCGCCAACGACCTCCAGCAGGCCGTCTCCCAGGCGGGCAACAGCCCCCAGGACGCCCAGAACGCGCTCAACCAGATCGAGTCGAACCTGAAGAAGATCGGCGACCAGACGGACAACGCCGACCTGGGCAAGGCCATCGACTCGATGAACTCCGCCGTCAAGAACGTCCGCACCTCGATCGAGAGCGGCAACAGCGTCCCGGACATCCAGCCCGTGGCGGACGCGGCCAGCGAGATCTCCAAGGTCTGCACCCCGGGCTGACCGGAACGGCCGGGATAATGGGCGCATGACCCCGACGCCCAGCCGCCTCATCCTGGCCACCCGCAACGCGGGCAAAGTCTCCGAACTCCGCGCGATCCTGTCCGACGCCGGCCTGCCGCACGAGCTGGTCGGCGCGGACGCCTACCCCGAGATCCCGGACGTCAAGGAAACCGGCGTCACCTTCGCCGAGAACGCCCTCCTCAAGGCCCACGCCCTGGCCCGCGCCACCGGCCTCCCGGCGGTCGCCGACGACTCCGGCCTCTGCGTGGACGTCCTGCACGGCGCCCCCGGCATCTTCTCGGCCCGCTGGGCCGGCACCCACGGCGACGACAAGGCCAACCTGGACCTGCTCCTGGCCCAGCTCGGCGACATCGCCGACGAGAACCGCGCGGCCCACTTCGCGTGCGCGGCGGCCCTGGCCCTCCCGGACGGCACCGAACGCGTCGTCGAGGGCCGCCTCCTCGGCACCCTCCGCCACACCCCGTCCGGCACCGGCGGCTTCGGCTACGACCCGATCCTCCAGCCGCTGGGCGACACCCGCACGTGCGCGGAACTGACGCCGGCGGAGAAGAACGCCATCTCCCACCGCGGCCAGGCCTTCCGCGCCCTGGTCCCGTTCGTCCGGGCCCTCCTGGGCTGAGCGCCGGGCATACGAACGGCTTGCGAATCGAACCTTCGATTCGCAAGCCGTCTTGGTGCGGCGGAAGGGATTCGAACCCTCAAGCCGTTTCACGGGCCACAGATCCTAAGTCTGCTGCGTCGCCGTTGCGCCACCGCCGCTAGCCGCCTGCCATGATAGCGGCAGGCGGTTGCGACTAGTCCAGCAAGATCAGCCTGTGGGGATGCGGCGCCCTCCACGACACCAGGTGCTGGTCGTTGCATGGCAGTTGGGGCAGAGCAGTCGCAGGTTCTCGCGGCGGTCGTCGCTCCTGTCGCCGTTGATGTGGTCGATCTCCAATGTCATCGGTCGTCCGTGCCACTCCGACGGGCTTCCGCAGCGGGTGCATTGTTCAGGGATTCCGATGTCCCGAAGGGCCTGGCGCAGGAGCGGGGTGCGCGTCCGTTCCCCTCCCGCCCGCTTGATGAGGATCTCCTCTGCGGCCTTGGGGGGTGCGGGCCGAGTCTTGCCGCGCTGGTGCCCCTGCCCGAGGAAGTGCGAGGTGTCGTGTGCTTCCTCGGCGATCCATGAACGCAAGTGGGCTCGTTGCCCGCCGTGATCAGGGAACCCCAGGAGTCGAAGTGTTCCAGCGATGCTGGTTGAGTTTGCGATCGCCTGCGCCAGCTCTTCTCGCGACGGGCGGTCGTGGCGCCAGCTGTTCATCGACGCCTCTTGCCCCGGCCTCGGTACGAGTCCGTAGTGGAGTGGCAGTTGGGGCACATGAGCCGTAGGTTTTCCGCGCGGTTGTCACGCCAATCGCCGTTGATGTGGTCGACCTCCAGGAGGAGGGGTTCTCCCATCCAGACGGCCTCGATACCGCAATCGGCGCAGCGCTCCTCGACGCCGAGGTCGAGCAGGGCGCGTCGGAGAGCCTTGCCAGGGGTGCGTGTGGGGTGAGGTGAGTGATCCTCGCGAAGGATCTCGTCCGCAGTTCGCTTCCGATGGTTGACCCTCATCCGCTCCGTTCGGGAGGGGCCGGTGAAGTGTGAGGTGTCGATGCCCAGTGAGCGGACACGGCGGCTGATGTGCGTGTGATGTCCGCCCACTGCATCGAGTCCCAGGTATCGCAGAACCGCGTACATGTTGCTGGAGGTGCTGACGGCCTCCTCTAGGACCGTGCGGGTCCATCGGTTCCCGTCTCGCTCGAAGTGCGAGACGTCCACCCCGAGCTGGTTCATGCGCCTGCGTAAGTACTCGCGCGAGCCGCTCTTCGGATCGACCCCCAGCTTCTCCAGTGCCTCGGACAACGTGCGCGACGTGCGCGCCGCCTCCGCGAGGCGTTCCTTCGTGTACGGGCTGATCGGCACCCCGGCCCCCTCCGTTCCGGCCACGCGTTCGTGGTCTCGTACGGGCTAACGAACCGATATGCGGGTAGTTACGTCCGATAAGCGGAGCGGCCCGCACCGGATGGGGCGGGCCGCTGCGTGGGGTGGGGCGGGAGTCAGAGGCCCAGGTCTTTGATGATCTTGGCTACGTGGCCCGTGGCCTTGACGTTGTAGAAGGCGTGCTCGACCTTGCCCTCCTCGTCGACGACCACCGTGGAGCGGATGACCCCGGTGACCGTCTTGCCGTACAGCTTCTTCTCGCCGTACGCGCCGTACGCCGTCAGCGTCTCCTTCTCCGGGTCGCTGACCAGGGTGACCTTCAGGTCCTCCTTCTCGCGGAACTTCGCCAGCTTCTCCGGCTTGTCCGGGGACACGCCGATGACGTCGTAGCCGTGTCCCGTCAGGAAGGACAGGTTGTCCGTGAAGTCGCAGGCCTGCTTCGTGCAGCCCGGGGTCAGCGCGGACGGGTAGAAGTAGACGATTACCTTGCGGCCCTTGTGGTCGGCGAGCGAGACCTCGTTGCCGTCCGCATCGGGCAGGGTGAAGGCGGGGGCGGCGTCGCCCGGCTGGAGTCGCTCGCTCATCGTGACACTCTCCTCGGGAGGGGATCGGTATGCCATGAGACTAAGCTGACAGACTGTTCATGGCGGACTACGCCCCACAGGACCACGACGACGGAGGCAGCGCGGTGCCGGAAGCCAGGACCCCCGCACAGATCGAGGCGGACATCGTCCGCCGCCGTGAGCAGCTCGCCGAGACGCTCGACGAGATCGGCGTGCGGATGCACCCGAAGACGATCATCGGGGACGCGAAGGCACGGGTCGCCTCGACCGTCGACCAGACCGCCGGGCGGGCCTTCGCCTCGGTGAACCGGCTCGTGACGGACCTGAAGGACGGCCTGCGTCACGACGACGGGGCGCCGCGGGTGGACCGGATCGTGCCCGTCGCGCTGGTCGCGGTGGGCCTGGTCGGGCTGCTCGTGGTGTCGGCGCGCCGCAAGCGCGGATGACCCTGAGCGGTACGGGACGGACGCGGACAGGTAGGTTCGGGGCGTGAGCGAGAACACCACCCACGACAAGCTGCCCATTCGCATGCTGCATGACCGCGTGCTCGTGAAGTCCGATTCGCCGGAGGGCGAGCGGCGCTCGGGCGGCGGCATCCTGATTCCGGCGACGGCCGCGGTGGGCAAGCGCCTGGCCTGGGCGGAGGTGGTCGCGGTCGGGCAGAACGTGCGGACGGTCGAGCCCGGTGACCGGGTGCTGTACGACCCCGAGGACCGTGCGGAGGTCGAGGTGCGGGGTGCTACGTACGTGCTGATGCGTGAGCGGGATCTGCACGCGGTGGCCGCGGAGCGGCTGGAGGGGTCGGAGGACTCCACGGGTCTGTACCTCTGATCCGACGCGGGACGGCAAGGGCTGGTGGCCGAGGTCACCGGCCCTTTTTGCCGTCTTTTGCTACGGTGGGGGAGAACCCCGACGAGACGCGCCGTACCGGGTAGGACAAGACGACGCACCCCGTATCGCTCGTCGTCTCGGAGGTGCCGTCATGGCCTGGGTTCTTCTTCTCGTCGCCGGTCTGCTTGAGGTCGGCTGGTCGATCGGTATGAAGTTCACCGAAGGGTTCACCCGGCTGTGGCCGAGTGTGTTCACGGGTGCCGGGATCGTCGCGAGCATGGTGTTGCTGTCCTATGCCGCGAAGACCCTGCCGATCGGTACGGCGTACGGGGTGTGGGTGGGTATCGGTGCCGCGGGTGCGGCCGTGCTCGGTATGGCGGTGCTGGGTGAGCCCGTCACCGCCGCCCGGATCTTCTTCATCTGTCTGTTGCTGGTGGCCGTGGTGGGGCTGAAGGCGACCTCCGGTCACTGATCGGGTTCGCTCCGGTCATTCCAGGAACGCCGACGGTGGTCGCAGGCCTTCGGCCGGGCCTGCGTCGGTGCCTTGTGCGCTGCCTTGGCTGTCGCCTCGGGTTCCGCCCTGGGTGCTGCCTTGGGTGCCTTGGGTGGTTCCGCCCTGGTCGCCGCCCTGGGTGGTTCCGCCGTTGTCCTGGCCTCCGTTGTCCTGGCCTCCGTTGGCGGGGCCGCCGTTGTCCTGGCCGCCCTGGTTCTGGCCGCCGTTGTTCTGTCCGCCCTGGTTGCGGCCGCCCGTCGTGTTGGAGGGTGAGGGCCGGGTGGGGCGTTCGGGGGTGCTGGGTGAGGGTTCACCGGGGGTTTCCTGTGGTGGGTCGGAGTCCGGGCTGGGTGGTGGGGGCTGTGCGGCGCCGGGCTGGAGTTCCAGGTCGAAGTCGACGGGGTCGGTGCCTTCCAGGGCGGCCTTGGTGTAGGCGGCCCAGATCCGGGCGGGGTAGCCGCCGCCGCCGATGCGGGGTTCGCCGAGGGCGCCGTAGAGGGATTCGAGGGTTCCGGTGTCCGGGTCCTGGCCCATCATGGAGATCACGGTGACGAGGTCGGGGGTGTAGGCAGCGAACCAGGCGGAGCGGTCGAGTTCGCCGGTGCCGGTCTTGCCCGCGGCGGGGTGGCCGGCGGCGAGGGCTGCCGTACCGGTGCCGTTGTCCACGACGCTGACCAGCATGGACGTGGTGGTGTCGGCGGCTTCGCGGGTGATGGCCTGGGTGGGGGTGCGCTGGGGGAGGCCGATGGTGTCGCCACCCTTGGTGATCTTCTCCAGGAAGGTGTAGGGGGTGCGGCGGCCGTGGTCGGCGAGGGTGGCGTAGGCCTGGGTCATGTCCAGGACGCTGGCCTGGAGGGTGCCGAGGGCCATGGCGGGGCCGGGTAGGAAGTTGGGGGTGTTCTCGGGGATGCCGAGGTCGATGGCGGTCTTCTTGACCTTGCCGGTGCCGACGTCGACGGCCATCTGTGCGTAGACGGCGTTGACGGAGAGGTCGGTGGCGGTGTTGACGGTGATGTTGCCGTAGGAGATCTGGCCCTCGTTCTCGGGGGCGAAGCGGATGCGGCCGCCGGTGACCGGGCGTTTGTTGTCGCCGTTGTAGATCGTGTTCGGGGTGATCCGGCGGCCGTCCTGGGTGCGGGAGTCGTTCTCGACGGCGGCGGCGAAGACGAAGGGCTTGAAGGTGGAGGCGACCTGGTAGTCGTGGCGGGTGGCGTTGTTGACGTACTGCTTGGTGTAGTCGATGCCGCCGTACATGGCGAGGACCTTGCCGGTGGCCGGGTCGATGGAGACTCCGCCGGCCCGGACCAGCCGGTCGGCCTTGCGCGTGTCGGGTCGGAGCTTGTCGACCATCTGCTCGTCGACGGCGTCGACGAGGGCGTTCTGGCGGCGTTTGTCGATGGTGGTGGTGATGCGGTAGCCGCCTTCGGCGAGGGTCTTGTCGTCGAGGATCTTGTTGTCGACGATGTAGTCCTTGATCGCTTCCACGAGGTAGCCGCGCTGGCCGGACAGGCCGGCGGCGGCGCGTACCTTGCCGGGTTCGGGGAACCGGGTGGTGGCGCGTTCGGCGGCGGGCAGCCATTGCTTCTTGACCATGCCGTCGAGGACGTAGTTCCAGCGGGCGAGGGCGCGGGGGCGGCTCTGGGGGTGGGCGACGACGTCGAAGGCGCTGGGGGAGTTGAGGAGGGTGGCCAGGTAGGCGCCCTCTGCGGTGGTGAGTTTGCCTACGTCCTTGCCGTAGTAGGCCTGGGCGGCGGCCTGGATGCCGTAGGCGTTGCGGCCGAAGTAGCTGGTGTTGAGGTAGCCCTCAAGGATGTAGTTCTTCGATTTCTCTCGACCGAGTTTGATCGCGATGAAGAACTCCTTCGCCTTTCTTTTGATCGTCTGTTCCTGGCCCAAGTAGTAGTTCTTGACGTACTGCTGGGTGATGGTGGAACCGGACTGGGTGCCCTTTCCGGTCGCGGTGTTCCAGGCCGCGCGGAGCATCGCCTTGGGGTCGACCGCCCGTTCGGAGTAGAAGTCCCGGTCCTCGGCGGCCAGTACGGCCTCCTGCACGGTCCGGGGGACCTGCGACAGCGGCACGTTGACGCGGTTGACCTCGCCGTCGCGGGCGATCTGGGAGCCGTCGGAGTAGAGGTAGACGTTGGACTGCGCGGTGGCGGCGGCGTTGGCCGGCGGGATGTCGACCAGCAGGTATCCGGCGACGAGGGCGCCGCCGATCAGCAGGGCGACGAGCAGGACGGCGCCCAGGACCATCCGCCAGGTGGGCAGGAAGCGGCGCCGGCCGGTTCTCCCGTGCCGGGTCGGCGGTACGCCGGGAGGGGTGTCGGGGTCGCGAGGGGTCCAGCCCGGGGGTGGTGACTGGTCGCTCATCTCCAGGACTCCTCGACGCCGTTCAGAATATCCACTTCTGTACCTCATGGTGTCTACCCGATGGCCGCTTGTTCCGCTCCGGACGGGCATAAATCGGTCGCGTGGCTCGCCCCTCCGCACTAAGCTCGCGCGCTTTGGCCGACGTAGGAACGACGTGGGAAACGGAGGGATACGGTGCGCCGGAGAGTGCGTCTCTACCTGGCCGTCACGGCAGGCGGATTCAGGCGCTACGCCACCTACGGGACGGCGACCGCGGCCGGGGTGTTCACCAACACCGTGTTCGGGTTCATCGTCGCGTACACGTACATCGCGCTGTGGGACGAGCGGCCCGGACTCGGTGGCTACGACCAGGCGCAGGCGCTGACCTTCGTCTGGATGAGCCAGTCGCTGCTGGCCGCCGCCGCCCTGATCGGCGGCGGTTTCCAGGAGGAGCTCCAGGAGCGGATCCGGACGGGTGACATCGCGGTCGACCTCTACCGGCCCGCGGACCTCCAGATGTGGTGGCTCGCGGCCGATCTGGGCCGGGCGGTCTTCCAGTTGCTGGGACGCGGGGTGGTGCCGCTGGTGGCGGGGGCGCTGGCGTTCCCGCTGGCGCTGCCGGTCGATCCGCTGCGCTGGCTGCTGTTCCTGGTGTCCGTGCTGCTGGCGCTGGTGGTGAGCTTCGCGCTGCGCTACATGGTGGGGCTGGCGGCCTTCTGGCTGATGGACGGGTCGGGGATCAACGTCATGGCCACCGTCACCTCGATCTTCTTCTCCGGGATGCTGCTGCCGCTGACCGTCTTCCCGGGCGGCTTCGGCGAGTTCGTCCGGGTGCTGCCGTGGGCGGCGATGCTGCAGGTCCCGATGGACGTCCTGCTGGGCGAGCACGCGGGGGCCGGGGGAGCTGCCGGGGCGCTGGGCTTCCAGGCCGGGTGGGTGCTCGTACTGCTGGGAACGGGGCGGCTGTTGCAGTCGGCCGCGACGCGGAAGGTGGTGGTCCAGGGTGGCTGAGGCCGAGGTGGGGGCGGGGGCGGTACGGGCACCCGCCCGGGAGCCCGCCCTGGACGCGGCGCCGGAGGGGCCCGGGGAGGGGTCCCGGCGCGGCGGCCCGGTCCGGGAAGGGCTGCGCGGCTACCGGCTGATCGTGGCCATGTGGATCCGGTCCACGATGACCTACCGGACGTCCTTCGTCCTGACGACCGTCGGGCAGGCGGCGATCACCCTGCTCGACTTCGTCGCGATCTACCTCATGTTCTCCCACATCGACGCCCTGGGCGGCTTCACACTGCCCGAGATCGCGCTGCTGTACGGCTCCTGCTCGGCCTCGCTGGGTCTGGCGGACCTGCTGCTGGGGAACACCGACCGGGTGGGCGCCCGGATCCGCGACGGCTCGCTCGACACGATGCTGGTGCGGCCGGTCCCGGTGCTCGCGCAGGTCGCGGCGGACCGGTTCGCGCTGCGCCGGCTCGGCCGGATCGGGCAGGGGCTCGGGGTGATGGTCTGGGCGGTCTGGAGCCTGGACGTGGACTGGACGGCCGGCAAGGTGCTGCTGGTGCCCGTGATGGTGATCGCCGGGGCGGGCCTCTTCGCGGCCGTGATGGTGACCGGGGCGGCGTTCCAGTTCGTGGCCGGGGACGCGGCCGAGGTGCAGAACTCCTTCACGTACGGCGGCTGCACGATGCTCCAGTACCCGCCGACGGTGTTCGCGAAGGACCTGCTGCGCGGGGTGACCTTCGTCGTGCCGCTGGCCTTCGTCAACTGGCTGCCGGCGCTGTACGTGTTGGGGCGGCCGGATCCGCTGGGACTGCCCGGGTGGGTCGCGTTCCTGAGTCCGCTGGTGGCCTTCGTGGTGTTCCTGCCCGCGTCGCTGGCGTGGCGCGCGGGAGTCCGTTCGTACCGAAGCACGGGGAGCTAGAGCTGTGGCGGATGCGCTGATCTCGTTGGACGGGGTCGAGAAGGTCTTTGACGTACGGCGCCGGGTGAGCCTGATGCGCCGGGAGAAACACCAGGTCAGGGCAGTGGACGGGATCAGCTTCGAGGTCGCGCGGGGCGAGGTGGTCGGCTACATCGGGCCCAACGGCGCCGGGAAGTCGACCACGATCAAGATGCTGACCGGCATCCTGACGCCGAGCGGCGGCCGGCTGCGGGTCGCGGGCATCGACCCGGCGCGGGAGCGGATGCGGCTCGCGCACCGGATCGGGGTGGTGTTCGGGCAGCGCACGACGCTGTGGTGGGACCTGCCGCTGAAGGACTCGTACGGGCTGATGCGGCGGCTGTACCGGGTGCCGCGGGCGCGGTTCGAGGACAACCTGGAGCGCTGCGTGGAGCGGCTCGACCTGGCCGAGCTGCTGGACGTACCGGTACGGCAGCTGTCGCTCGGGCAGCGGATGCGCGGGGACATCGCGGCGGCGCTGTTGCACGATCCGGAGGTGCTGTACCTGGACGAGCCGACGATCGGGCTCGACGTGGTGAGCAAGGCGAAGGTACGGGGCTTCCTGCGGCAGCTGAACGAGGAACTCGGTACGACCGTGCTGCTCACCACGCACGACCTCCAGGACATCGAGCAGCTGTGCGAGCGGGTGATGGTGATCGACCACGGGCGGCTGATGTACGACGGGCCGCTGGGCGGGCTGCACGCGGCGGGGGCGGCGGGGGAGAGCGAGCGGACGCTGGTGGTGGACCTGGAGCGGGAGCTCGCGCCGATCAGTGTGGCGGGGGCGCGGGTGGTGAAGGTGGAGGGGCCGCGGCAGTGGCTGGCGTTCCCGGCGGGGGCGTCGGCGGCTCCGCTGGTGGCGGCGGTGGCGGCGGACTACCCGCTGGTGGACCTGTCGGTGCGGGAGCCGGACATCGAGGACGTGATCGCGCGGATGTACGCGGGGCGCGGGTGAGGTTCCGCGGGTTCGCCGTCATCAGGGGAAAGCCGGGGACGATCCGGGGACGATCTCAGGGATCGGGCCGTACAACTCCCCGGCATCCGTGCATAGTCTGGTCCGTATGAGTGACGAGCGGCCGGAGAAGCCGTTGCCGGAGCTGAGGGCGTCGGACGCCGACCGGGACCGGGTGGTGGAGCGTCTGAGGGACGCCGTCGCCGAGGGCCGGCTCGACATGGACGAGTTCGAGGAGCGGCTCGAAGCGGCGTACAAGTCGCGGACGTACGCGGAACTGGAACCGCTGACGCGGGACCTGCCGGCGGCGTCGCCGTCGGGCGGGCCGGTGGTGGCGGGCCGGCCGGCGGCGGCCGCCGAGCCCTGGACGGGCCGGATCGGCGGGTCGGGCGGGGCGGGTGGCTCGGGCGGCTCGGGGACGGCCGTCGCGGTGATGTCGGGGTTCCAGCGCAAGGGGCGGTGGACGGTGCCGGCGCGGTTCGACGCGGTGGCGTTCTGGGGCGGCGGGGAGCTGGACCTGCGCGAGGCGGACTTCGCGCAGCGCGAGGTGGTGATCAACTGCATCGCGATCATGGGCGGCATCGAGATCACGGTGCCGCCGGGGGTGGACGTCGACGTACGCGGCATCGGCTTCATGGGCGCGTTCGACCAGCGCGACAGCCCGGGCCCGGCCGAGCCGGGCGCGCCGCGGGTGGTCGTGACGGGGCTCGCCTTCTGGGGCGGCGTGGAGATCAAGGTCAAACAGCGCAAACGCCCCCTGGGGGGCCCGTCGCTCCGCAAGGAGCTGTAGCCCCTCGGCTCCCGCGGGGGGCTCCGCCGGTGATGCGGTGTGGCTGCCGCCGGTGGTGGCGGAGTTGTGCGGTGTGGCTGCCGCCGGTGGTGGCGGGGCTCTGCCCCGGGCCCCGCGCCTCAATCGCCGGCGGGGCTGCGTGGTGTGGGGCGGTGCCCCGCCGGAGTGTCTCCTCGGCTCGCGCGAGGCGGCCGTGGTGTGCTGCGCGGCCTGGGTTGCGCGCTCGTCCTGCGGGGACACTCCGCCGTGTCCCCGCCCCACGGCAGGGCTTCGGGGGTCCGCCCGGCGCGGGGGAGCGGGGACGGGGAGGGGTGTCCCCGCAGGACGAGCGCGCAACCGCCGGGTACGGCCGAGACGTGCCCGCATCGCGCGAGCCGAGGAGACATCCCTGCCCGGCTCCGCGGACCCGGCCCGTTACGGTGCTGTCCACCGCCCCGCCAGGGAACGGCGGACCCGGCCCGCCAGGGAACGGCGGACCCGGCCCGCCAGGGAACGGCGGACCCGGCCCGCCAGGGAACGGCGGACCCGCCCCGCCAGGGAACGGCGGACCCGCCCCGCCAGGGTGACGGCCGCGGGAGCGGGTAGACGGGCCCGGGGTGTACCCGGACTGCCACCCGCCGCGGGAGCGGACGGGCGTGGCGGGAACTCCTCCGGCCTCCCAGGAGTCGGATGCTATGCAGACAAAACCGGCGCCCGGGGGAAGGCAGGAGCACGTGAAGAACCGCATCACCACCGGAGGTAGCAGACCCGCACCGCCACCCCGGGGGGCGTTCGTGTTCAACGCCGCCGACGAGGAGCGCCGCCGCGGGGTCCGCCGGATGAAGGCCACCGCGACCGGTCTGCTGATCCTGGTCGCGCTGGTCTACGTACTCGCGAAGTACGCCCAGCACGCGTGGGGCGCGGGCGGCTGGGCCGCGTACGTGGCCGCCGCGGCCGAGGCCGGCATGGTCGGCGCGCTCGCGGACTGGTTCGCGGTGACGGCCCTGTTCCGCCGCCCGCTCGGCCTGCCCATCCCGCACACGGCGATCATCCCGACCAAGAAGGACCAGCTCGGCGTCTCCCTGGGCGAGTTCGTCGGGGAGAACTTCCTCTCCGCCGACGTGGTCCGGGCCCGTCTCCACGCCCTCGGCATCGGCGGCCGCCTCGGCTCCTGGCTGGCCGAGCCCGAGCACGCCGACCGGGTCACGGCCGAGCTGGCCGCCGCCCTGCGCGGCGCGCTCACCGTGCTGCGCGACTCCGACGTGCAGGCCGTCGTCGGCGAGGCCATCACCCGGCGCGCGGAGACCGCCGAGATCGCGCCGGGCATCGGCAAGACCCTGGAGCGGGTCGTCGAGGACGGCGGTCACCGCCGTGCCGTCGACCTCATCTGCGCCAAGGCCCACGACTGGCTCGTCACGCACGGGGCCTCGATCACGGACGCCGTTCAGGGCGGTGCTCCGGGCTGGACCCCGCGGTTCGTGGACCGCAAGGTGGGCGAGCGCGTGTACAAGGAGCTGCTCCGGTTCGTCACGGAGATGCGGGACATGCCCGAGCATCCGGCGCGCGGGGCGGTGGACCGCTTTCTGACGGACTTCGCGGCCGACCTCCAGTCGGACACGGAGACCCGCGCGAAGGTGGAGCGGCTCAAGTCCGAGATCCTGGCGCGCGACGAGGTCCAGGACGTCATCGCCTCCGCGTGGTCGGCGATCCGGTCGATGATCATCTCGGCGGCGGAGGACGAGCAGAGCGAGCTGCGCCTGCGGGTCCGTGCCTCGCTGATCTCCCTGGGCGCCCGCCTGGCCACCGACGGCCGACTGCAGGCGAAGGTGGAGGGCTGGATCGAGGGCGCGGTCGTCTATGTCGTCACGACCTACCGTGCCGAGATCACCTCGCTGATCACGGACACGGTGGCGGGCTGGGACGCCGAGCACACCTCCCGCAAGATCGAGGCCCACATCGGCCGGGACCTGCAGTTCATCCGTATCAACGGCACGGTGGTCGGCGCCCTGGCGGGCCTGCTGATCTACACGGTGTCCCGCGCCTTCGGGGCGTAGGGCAGCTCCCGCAGCGGGAGCGGCAGCTCCAGCTGGGCGTGGCCGCGGGCGGTGACCCCCGGTGGCGCGGGGCGGGCGGCGCCCAGTGCCAGGAGCGCGCGCAGGGCGGCGATCACCTCCGCCGGGCTGTCGCGCAGCAGCCCGGGGGTGGTGCTGGCCACCAGGACGCCCCGCGATTCCAGGCGCAGCCGTCGGAGCAGGGTGGCCTGCCAGGCGTCGCGCGTGTAGTGGTACTCCGCGGAGTCGATCTCCAGTGCCACGCCCTCGTCGGGCCAGTACGCGTCCGGGCTGGCGAGGAAGGTCCCGTCCGGGCCGTGGAGGCGGGTGTTCCAGAGCGGGGCCGGGAGGTCGGTCGCCGCCAGGGTGTCGCGTGCGCGGCCTTCGGCGATCGAGCGGACGCCGGCGAGCAGTTCGGCGGCCGCGGCCCGTACGGCGGGGCGGTTGCGGACGCGGCCGGCGCGTAGTTCGGCGTGCAGGTCGTGCGGGTGGCACCAGCCGCCCTGGACGACGTTGGCGAGTACGGAGCGGACCAGGTCGGCCTGGTCGGTACGGGCCGCGAAGTCGGCGGCGGCCCGTACCGGGCGGGCGCTGGGGATGCCGGAGATGTGGATGGTGGCGGGCCAGCGCGAGGTCGGGCAGGGTCGGACCCTGCCGGTGGCGGCCGGCGAGCGGGGGCTGCGGACGAGGATGTCCAGCGGTTCGGGCGGGGCGTCGCGGATGCCCAGGAGGGCGAGCGCGGCGCCGCCGGTGAGCGCGGCGGTGGTCCCGGCGAGCGGATCGGCCCCGGGGTGGGCGGCGTACAGGACGGCGGACAGTGCCTGCTGCCTGATGTCCGGCGGGCCGGTCTGCAGGAGGTACACGCGGGGCAGGAGCCGCTGCCAGGGTCCTCCGTGGCGGCTGCGGCCGCTGATGGTGGCGGCGGGGATTCCGGCCTGCCTGAGCTGGTGGAAGGTGGCCATGTTCTGCTGGCGGTGCGCGATACGGGTGATCATGCCCGGGGTATGCCCGGTGGGGTGCGGGCGATGCTCAGACCGAGGGGTGGTTCGGGGCGAGGAAGACGACGACGCCGTTCTGCGTGCCGGGCAGCGGGGTGACCTCGTGCCAGCCGAGGCGCCGGTAGGTGGCGACGGTGTCGGTGGCCACGCGGGCGGTCAGCAGCCAGGCGCGGTCGTCGGGGGCGTCGGCGGTGATCTCGGCGAGCAGGGCGCGGCCGGTGCCGTTGCCGCGCGCGTGCGGGCGTACGGCGAGCTCGTCGATCTCCAGGGCGCCGATGAGGAGTTCCCGTACGCGCTGGCGGCCGAGCTGTGCGGTGACCTGTTCGTAGGCACGGTCGCGGGGGAAGGCCTTGGGGGTGATCCAGGCGGTGGCGAAGCCGTCGATGCCGGCGGGGGACTGCACGAAGGCGGTACGGAAACCGGGGCGGCGGCTGTCGGTCTGGAGCCGGACGGCGAACTGGCGAATGGTTTCTTCGTCCTCGTTCCACGGCGGCGCGGAGAACACCTCGCCGTAGGCGTCGGCCAGTTCGTCCGACAGGTCCAGCACGGCCGGTCCATAACAGATCACGTTTGCAGCTCCTTGGGCCGGCTTGGGCGACTTCGGTCGTATCGCCCGTGTAGGAGAGTGAATCTACGCCGGGGAGGTTCCACGGAGGCCGCATGCACGGATCCGGAGGGTGTGCGACAAATCCGACTTCCGTACGGTGACCGGGCCCGCCCGTATCGCCGCCCCCCGGGCCGGCGTTGAACCCGTGTGTCCAGCTCTCTCCTGCGCAAGGCCCTGCTCGGCCTCGCCGCGTGCGCGGTGGCCTTCTTCATCACCCTGGGCGTCATCGCCGTGCTGCCCCCCGCCGTCCAGGACACCGTCCCGCCCGGCGTCCTCGGCGGAGCCGTGGTGGTCCTGGGGGTGACGACCGCGCGCCGCTTCACGCGGCGGGCGCGTTAGCCTCGTCCGGAGACGTTCGAACGGCTGGAGGACCCCACCATGGCGCAGATTCCCACCTCGGCAGTAGCGGCGGCCGGCCTGGTCGGCGGCTACGCCACCGCCCGCTGGACCGGCGTCCGCCCCCTCGGCGGCGTGGTCCTCGCGGCCGCGGGCACCGTAGCGGCCCGCGAATGGCACCGCCGCACGACCCCGACGACGACGGCCCTCCTCGGCGCGGCCTACGTGGCGGCCTTCGCGGGATCACACCCCTTGGCGAAGAAGATCGGCGCCTGGCCGGCGGTCTTCACGGCGGCAGCCGCGGTAGCCACGGCCGCCTACGCCACGGCGGACCGCTAGGCCGTCCCGCCGATGGCCGGCAGGCCAACCGTGACCGCGCGACCGGAGCTACTTGGATGCGGCTGACAGCAGAAAGCCGACATCCTGGTGTCGGCCCGCAGCTTGAAGAGCCGCGGTGATGTTCAGCACGGCTTGTCTGTCGGCACGCTCGCTGACGCCGGCGAGTACAGATTCCGCGGCCTCGTGCAACCCGGCCTCCCTGCATGAGGCCACCGCTTCGATGATCTGATGCGCGCTCAGCGTCTTACCGGCGCGCCACAGAAGGAAGCCAGCGTCCCGGTGCCTGCCTTCAGCAAGGAAGCGGGTCACTGTTTCGAGCTCCGTCCATGCTGCTCTTGAGAGTCCTGTGCGCTGCCGGTCCCCCTCTGCAGGGGGGACCGGCAGCGTGTTTTCTGGCGGGACGGCGTGTGCTGTGGAGCAGGAGCGAGCCTTCGCACGGGCGGTGAGGAGATGGGCGCGGGAGCGCAACCGGTGAGTAGCGCGAGCCGGTATCAGCGTGGAAGCCGGCGGATCACCGTCGGGTCCATCTGAGGGCTGCACGCTGGCAGAGTGTGGCAGGCAGTCGCAGTGCTGAATCCGGGCGCGTCGCCGTAGCTCCAGCAGCTCCCCAAGCGTGCAGGGCAGTTCCGTTCCCTGCTCTGAGGCATCTGCCTGCACGGCGGTGAAGAAGGCGCCGAGCAGCGATTCCTCCGGTATCCGGCCACCGTTGAGGTGGTTGGAGAGGCTGGAAGCTACGAGGAATGCCTGAGCAGCGATCTCAGCCTGCGTCCGGTTCGTGCAATCGCGCAGCCTGCGAAGCATGACTACGAGTCTCCGGTGGTCCTCGGGCAGGTCTGGGAGTTCCTTCCACCTGGTCTTGCGCGGCACCGTCTCTCCATTCATGCCGGGCTTCTTCATAGACCGAAGTCTTGCTGCAACCACAGCTGTTGGCGAAGCGCCGGGCGTTTCCTCTGCCCTCGATACCGGACTGATGCTGGCTTCTGGGCCTGCGCGTCGGCAAGAGTTGAGCCATCCGCTGAAGCTGCCGGTGGGGGTATCGGTCCCCGGACCCTGCTGAGCAGCTCCTGTATGACCGGATTTAGGAGAGACTCGATGGGTCTTCCGTCATGGACGGATCAAAAGCTCGGCACCATGAAGCGCGCGGCGCTGTGGCTCGTCGCTGTGGTGGGGGAAGGGAATGCCTTCACCAAGGAAGACGTAAAGGCCGCGTTTCCCGGGGTCAGCCAGGCCGACCGCCGGGTGCGTGATCTGCGTGACTTCGGCTGGAGGATCGACACCCATCGCGAGGACGTCACTCTGGGGCAGCACGAACAGCGTTTCGTGGCCCAGGGGGAACCGGTCTGGGAGCCCGGCAAGGGGACGAAGCCGGGAAGCTCGATCACAGACACCCAGCGCCGCGAGGTGCTCGCCCGGGACGGACACCACTGCCGGTCCTGCGGAATTACGCCCGGTGAGACGTTCGCGGGTACCTACGAGTCGGCCCAGCTCGATATTGCGCGGCGCCCGGTGCTGCTGCCCGATGGAAGCAGCTCGGTGGAACTCGTGGCCGAATGCAACCGTTGCCGGGTCGGTGGGCGTGGCCTGACCGCCGACTTGAAGTCCGTCCTCGACCGGCTGGGCCGGCTCGGAGCCTTGGAACGCGCAACGATCTCCGACTGGCTCGTCGCGGACACCCGCGAGTTCGCGGAGGTGGAGCGGCTGTGGGCAGACATCCGGACCTTGCCGGCTGACGCCCGGGGCAGGGTCCGTGAAGCCCTGGCGCTACCGTCGGCGTAACGCCGGCCACGCGGCTGGGGGTCGCGCACGACCCCCGGTCCCGCCCCTTGCACACCCACGCACTTGTACTGGAGGCAACACACCGTGAGCATGGACTTTGGCCGACCGCCCCGTGCCGCTGAGAACCAGGAACTGGTTGAGAAGCGGCTGCAGGAGGCTGCCGCTGGCCAGGGGCTTCAAGAGACTCTGACCATTGAGTGGCGGACCAAGCCGATGGTCGTCCAGGTCATCGACATGCCCATCGATCAGGTGTACTTCAACCCTTCTACGCACCGGATCCGGGCGCAGCGCAGCTTCGACCCTGACCGTGACGAGCTGCTTACGGCTGATGCATGGAGTGAGGAAAGCCAGGACTACCTCCGCCACCTGCTGCAGGCACTGCCTTCGAACCCGGGCAAGCGTGACGGTGACTTCGACGACCTTAAAACCAGCCTTAAGGAGTACCGTCAGAACGAGCCGGGTCTCATCACCCGGGACGGAATCCTAGTCAACGGCAACACCCGTGTGGCAGCCCTCCGTGAACTCGGCGTGCTCAGCGTCCGCGTAGGAGTATTGCCCGAGACCTGTACATGGTCCGACATCAATTCGGTCGAGCTCTCGCTGCAGCTTCGGCATGACACCCGCCGGCCGTACTCCTACATCAACCGGCTTCTCACGATTGAAGAGCAAGTCGGCAATGGCAGGCCGCTCGCGGACATTGCGAAGGAGTTCCGGATCAGGCCCGAAACGGCCAAGCAGGACCAGTGGGTGCTGACCACGCTGAGGGATTTGGTGAACCGCTCCAATACGGGGGCAGTTCAGCTCAAGCTGATGGACTTTGAGGATCAGCAGGAGAAGCTGCGCGAGCTGCACGGGGCCTTTGTCAAGGAGTCCAAGCAGAACCCGGGGCAGGCTGACCTGCTAAAGGAGAACAAGCTCGCTCTGATCGTCCTCGAATTCTCCAAGACGGACGTCCGGCTCGCCGACGTGGACTTCAGGGCGCGCTACCTGCACCGTCACCTTCCGGAGCAGCTGAAGCAGCCCCCAGCGGCACCCGTTGCGCGCGTCATCCCGGGCCTGAACCGGAGTGTGGGAGCCGAGAGTCCCCAGGTTGCCGCCGCCAAGGCATTCACCAACGTGCTACTGCAGGCCAAAGCTGTGGAGAAGGCTCCCGGGGCAGTGCCCCGGGAGCAGGCAGACGAAGCGGCCGCCATCTGGAAGCAGGCCAAGGACGCGGTTGAGGAGGCACTCGTGCCGGCGGGCAAGGACGCCCGGGTGCGCAAGCGCAAGCAGGCGGCCCCGGACCGGCTGCATGATGCCGTCCAGGACATTGACCAGTGTGTTACGGACCTGGCGCTGGCCCGCGCCTCGCGCAGTCTGGACGAGGAGAGCCTCGACGAGGCGGTACTGGCCTTGAAGGCGAGCCTGCTCAAACTGGCACGGGAGACCTCGCGCAGTGTTGAGGAACCCGGTGACGGGGTGGCGTGGCTGCTTGCCGCGATGCGGCAGGGGGCGGAGTGAGCGAGGTGACAGAACCCTCGTTGCGGCTTGGCTTCGACGTATCCCGCACCAAGGCAGTGCTCCAGGCGACTGCGCCGTATGCCACTGACCTGACCCATCTGGCAGCAGGCTTCCCGGAGGGCGTGCGGCTCGGGCTGCTGATGGTGGAAGTTCCGCTCGATGGATTCCTGACAGGCCTCGACGTCTTGTCGGACTGGCCGGCCGCGGAGTCCGTCCACTGGGACGGTGATCTCTTTACGCTGGTCAACGACGTGCTTGATGATGCGGATCAGGCGGAGGGCTATTTGGGACAGGGGGCGGCCGAGTCTGCTGTCCCGAGCGATGAGTCCGTCATGGAAGCCCTGGGCCCGGGCTGGCAAGCAGATCTGACACCTTTTCAAGTCAGGGATATCGGCCACCTGCTGTCCATGCGCCATGGTGCGAACTTCAGTGTTCCTGGTGCCGGGAAGACCAGGGTTGGCCTGGCTGTCTACGCGGCCATGAAGGAGCGCGGGCTGGCGCGGCGCCTCTTGGTCGTGAGCCCCAAGTCCGCTTATGAGTCATGGCTGTCGGAGAGCCGGGAGTGCTTCGGTTCACCCCCGGCCATCCGGATCATGGGCGGTCTGCCCGATCCGCACGCAGAGATCCTGGTGGTCAACTACGAGAGGCTCGACCGTTCGCTTGCCGGTCTGGCCGGATGGCTGCGCGCGGTGCCCTCGATGGTCATCCTGGATGAAGCGCACCGGATGAAGCTCGGAGCGCAGGGAACGTATGGCAGCGCCTGTATGGCGCTGGGTCCGCTCAGCCGCCGCCGCCTGATCCTCACAGGCACGCCAGCTCCGAACGGAGCGCGTGATCTGGAGAACCTGCTTTCGTTTGTCTGGCCCGGCCACGGGCGTCGCGTCGTCACGCAGGCTGTGGCAGGCGGCGATCTCGCGCGCGCCAGTTCGGTGCTGCGGCCGCTTTTCACGCGCACGACCAAGAGTGAACTGGGACTCCCGCCCTTCCAGCCGGTAATCCGGACGGTAGAGCTGGATGGTCTGCACCGGGAGATCTACGACGCACTGGTCGGGCGCTTCACTGCCCGGGCTGAAGCGTCAAGAGATGACTTCGATGCTCTGGGCAAGGCAATGCTGCGGCTCTTGATGGCTGCGACGAGTCCAGCCCTGCTGGTGGAAGGCAGCAGCAGATACGAACCTCTCAGTTTCCAGGTGCCCCCTTTGGAGGCAGCGGAGGATGAGTCACTGTTCACGCTGCTGCACAAGCTTCCCCAGCACGAAATGCCGCCGAAGTATCAGGCCGTGCGGGACATCGTTTCCCAGAACGCGGCAGCAGGGCGCAAGACCTTGGTGTGGTCGACCTTTGTCCGGAATATCACGAGCCTTGAGCGGCTGCTCAGCGTCTATCGGCCTGCCGTAGTCCACGGGGGGACACCGGATCGTGAGGAGCAGATCAGACGCTTCCGGCAAGATCCTGACTGCTGCGTCCTGATCTCTAATCCGGCCACTCTCGGAGAAGGCATCAGCCTCCACCGGGAATGTCACGACGCCGTCTATGTCGACCGCGACTTCATGGCTGGGCGCTTCCTGCAGAGCCTCGACCGGATCCACCGTCTGGGGCTGGCACCCGGCACTGAGACGCGCGTCACTGTGCTCGCCTCCGGCGGGACCATCGATGAGGTGGTGACACTCCGCCTGGCGGAAAAGCTTGAGTTCATGGGCGCCATCCTGGACGACCCCGCCGTGCGGCAGCTGGGCGATCTGCAGGAGGAGCGGCCTGTGGCAGCAGGTATGGACGACGCCGATATGCGGGCGCTGCTGCATCACATGGGAGCCGCCAGGGTGTGACGAGGGCGTCGAGTGGGAGCCCTGGGCTGCGAGGCCAGTGCGTCAGCATGGGCCGAAGTGCCGCTGGTGTCGGTGGCAGGTGCGACACTTGCCTGTCTGCATCTGCCACACCAGGAGGACTCGATGGGAGCCGGCGATCACACGCTGACCTCGATTGAGATTTGCGCGGGAGCCGGGGGGCAGGCCATCGGCCTCCACCAGGCGGGTTTCAGTCACCTTGCACTCGTCGAGATCGATCAGCACGCGGCGGCGACGCTGCGCCGCAACGTTGACGACCGCGACGGCTGGCAATTCGAGCGAGATTATTGCGACGTCATTCAAGATGACGTGAACAACTTCAAGCCCATGGATAACCTCAAGAAGCCGCTCAAATATTTTGAGCGGCCCTTGCGGCGCGGCGAGCTCAGTCTCCTGGCTGGCGGTGTTCCTTGCCCTCCTTTCTCGCATGCTGGTAAGCAGCTGGGTAAGGACGACGAGCGTGACCTGTTTCCGCGCATGCTTGACCTCGTGGATGAAGTGCTGCCGCATGCGGTCATGATTGAAAACGTTCGCGGAATCAAGGATGACAAGTTCGAGGAGTATCGAACCTGGGTAGAGGCCCGGCTGCAAGGCGGCGATGCGGTAGATCCCCAGACCGGCGTTGAGAAGCATTACGAGGGCGCTGGTTACAAGGTGTGTGGATGGCGCGTCCTGGAAGCGAGTACCTTCGGCGTTCCGCAGCTGCGCCCGCGCGCGATTCTCGTGGCAATCCATAAGGATGTCCTCGGCGGCCAGGAGTTCCAGTGGCCTGCCCCGCAGGAGGAGATCCGGACTGTCCGTGATGCGCTCGACGAGACGATGAAGGCCAGGTACGCGCCCTTCCTGCAGCAGGGCGGGGAGAGCGAGCGCAAGGCCCGGGAGGCGCTCGAACGGTGGCAGGGCAAGAGCGGCGGTATCGCGCCCACCCTCGTCGGCGGGTCGAAGAAGCATGGGGGAGCGGACCTGGGGCCCAGCCGCGCCAAGGCAGCGTGGAGGCACCTTGGCGTCGACGCTCTGGGCGTCGCCAACTCGATTGTGGAGCTCGAAAAGAAGCAGAGCGAAGACCGCGATCTGTTCCGGCCTGACGGCCCGATGCTCACCGTCCAGCAAGCCGCTATCATTCAGGGCTTTCCGCCGGAGTGGGACTTCGAAGGAGACCCTGAGCGGGAGAAGACTCCGGGCAAGACGGCTCAGTACCGGCAGGTCGGGAATGCCTTCCCGCCGCCCGTGGCACAGGCGGTAGGCGAATCGATCGCGAAGGTTCTGCGTCTAGCCGGCCCGATGACCATCGGCGAGCCGGAAGGCGGCATCTAGCCTGCCGTGGTCCGGGGGCGGCTACGCCGCTCCTGGACCGCGGAAGCGATCCCCTCAGCGCACGCGGCGGGCTCCTCGTGTTCCCAGAAACGGAGCACGAGCCAGCCGGCTTCTTCGAGTCTCCGGTCCGTGTCGCGGTCCCGGGCTATGTTCCCCGCGACCTTTCCTGACCAGTAGCCCGGGTTCGTCTTCGGAGACACGTAGTGCTCCGGACAGCCGTGCCAGTAGCAGCCGTCGATGAAGACCGCTACCCGCGCGGGCCGGAAGATCATGTCGGCTGTCCTGCGAAGATCAGGAAGGGGGCGGGCAGCGATCCGGTACCGCAGCCCCTTGGCGTGCACGAGGTGCCGGATTGCCTTCTCCGGTTTGGTGTCACGGCTCCGGATGGCCTGCATGTTGCGTCGGCGCGCGGCGGTGGAAGCCCAGGAACCCTCAGGAGGCTGCCAGGGCGTTTCATCCTGCACTTTCGTGCTCTCCATCTGTCCTCAGGGCAATCCAGTCCTCTGGCCCCAGCGTAATCGCGTGGGCCGCGGCGGTGTCCCGCTGCTCGGGGAACTTGCCGCACAGGAGGGTGAGACCGTCCTTGGCCAGTCTGTTTCTGACGCCGCGGGCTCTTCGCAGCGGATCGTGCCGTCCGGCGCCCACTGTTGAGATCACACTGCGGGGGATGATGTGACCCGCGAGGTACCGGAACATCAGCGTGAGGCGCTCCTCCTGCCCGGGCTTCTCGGCCAGGACGCGGCTCGTCTGCTCCGGTGTGAGCAGCGTCAGAGGATTGACGGGCAGTGGGGTCCAGTCGTAGAGCGGAACGCTCCACTTGTCCCAGGCCTGCACCGCGAGGCCCCGCTTGCCATCCCGGTTCCCTTTGCCCCGGTAGAGCCAGGATTTGTGTGTACGGACCAGCCAGGAACGGTGCCGGTTGCGGCCAAGCTGTATCTGGGTGCAGATGCAGAGGTGGCAGTGCGCCTCTGAGGGAATGGCCCAGTTCGCTCCGACGGTCGCCTTGATATCAACGGGGACGCCAGCTATCAGGGTGTCGAGAGGTGCAGCTTTCGGGAGACTGAAGGAACGCAGGACCTCGTACTCCAGTTTCGCGCCCACGGATGCCCTCTCTCCAGGGTGCACCTCGCCGGACTGGAGGTCGTAGCGGCCTGTTCTGGCACCGTCAAGCACATAGTCGATCGCGTTCGCGATGGCCCCTGTGTACAGCCCAGCGACATCGTGCGGGGCCAGCCAGCTGAGGACGTCCTGCAGCTCGGAGTCCTCGGCTGGCGCACGCAGAATGTGCTCACCCGTGTTGGTGCCCATGCAGAGATCCCCCGGCTCCTGGAGGACGAGGCGGCCCCGGCTCATCTGCCGCCGGTCGTGCCGGTGTCCCCGTGGCACTCCGCGTACGGCTTTCCCGAGGTGCACCAGCAGGAAGCCGTGGGTGTGGGGGGCCACGGGGTGGCCTTGCCGCGGGCGGCCAGGGTCGTGGCGTATTCGGCCAGGAGGGACGGGGAGGCCGGGGAGGTCTTCTCCGATGCGGCGAAGGCCTCGTAGGAGGGGACGCTCGCCGTGACGATGCCCAGGTTCGTGGTGCCCGAGGCGGCCAGGGCGCGCAGCGAGCTCTCGATCTCCCTCAGGTGGGCCTCGTGCGAGGGGTACTCGGAGGCGAGGGTCGGGTAGCTGCTCAGCAGCTCCGACAGTTCGCGCTGCGGCCAGTGCAGGATCGCCACCGGGAACGGGCGGGACAGGGCCGCGCGGCGGTCGCCCAGTTCGGCGCGCAGGCGGGCGATCTCGGCGCGCAGTTCGGCGGGGTCGTCGGAGCCCAGGGCCCAGATGCGCTTCGGGTCGTGGAGCTCGTCGAGGGGGATCGGGCCGATGTGGCGGGTGTCCGCGACCATGTCCCAGTCGTCGTGGGGGAGCCCGAGGAGGCGGCGTACGCGGTGGCGGCCCGTGAGGAGGGCGGTGGTGGCCGGGGTCAGCGGGTCGTCCTCGGCGATCAGGAGGGTGGCCGCCTCGGTGAAGCAGTCGTGCGAGGCCTCCAACTCGTCGTGGGCCTCCAGGGCTTCCGCGATGACCTCCCACGGTGCGGGTTCCTTGGGTGAGGCGGCGCGGATGCCCGAGATGAGGGCGCGAGCCTCCGCCTCGTGGCCGTACTCCCACAGGTTCGCCGCCTGCAGGGCCTTGATCAGGTGGGGGTCGGCGGGTGAGGAGGAGAGGAGTTGGTCGTAGAGGGCACTCGCCCGGTCGCGTGCGTCGGCCAGTTCGAGGTGGGCCGCGGCCTGGAGGAGCAAGGGCTCCTGGTCCTCGGGGTAGCGGGTCGCCGTGCGGATGAGGCGCTCGGCTTCGGCGATGTGCTCGGCAGGCGTGTCGGGGCGCATGGTTCACACCGTACTGCCGCTGGTCAGTTGGCGGGGGAGGACTTAAGGTGCCGCCCGTGCGAGATCGCGTACCCGTGGTGGTGCAGGGGGGCGGCCGGCGGGCGCGCCGGGCCGGTCTCGCGGGCGTGTTGTGGGCGGGCGCCGAGCTGATCGTCACCGTGGGGGTGGTGGTCCTGTTGCTGGTGGTGCACCAGGTGTGGTGGACCAACCGGCAGGCCGCGGCTGCCGCGCAGGAGCAGGTCCAGGAGCTGGAGCGGGCTTGGGGGGATGAGCCCGCCGCTGGTTCCGCAGCCGGGGTGGGTGGCGGTAACGGTGACGGTGACGGTGGGGTTCCGGTGGTGGGTCCGGAGCCGAGTGCGCCGGCGGGCTCCGGGGCGGCGGTGCCTGCGGCGACGCGGCCCGCCGGGACCGGCGCCCGGCCCGCCGCCGGGGCGTCCGAGCGGGACCGGGCGTACGCCGTGCTGCGCGTGCCGCGCCTCGGGCTCGTCGTGCCCGTCGCGCAGGGCGTCGACAAGCGGACCGTTCTGGACAAGGGCTACGCCGGGCAGTACCCGGGGACCGCCGGGCCCGGGGCGCAGGGGAACTTCGCGCTGGCCGGGCACCGGAACACGCACGGCGAGCCGTTCCGGTACGTCAACCGGCTGCGGGCGGGCGACGAGCTGATCGTCGACATCCGAGGGCACCGGTACACGTACGTGGTCGGCAAGATCCTGAGCGAGACCACGGCGCGGGACACCGGGGTGATCGCGCCCGTGCCGCGCAGCGTGGTGAAACCGGACCAGGGGTACAGCGAGCCCGGGGCGTACATCACGCTCACCACCTGCACGCCCGAGTACAGCTCGAAGTACCGGCTGGTGGTCTGGGGGACCCTACTCAGGTCTTCCTGAGCTTGATACTTCCGGGCGATGGATCTGTCGGTGGGCGTGGTTATCATCGATTTCGTACGGGAGTTCGCGCGCGGGAGTGGAGAGGGGGAGGTCCGTATGGCTCGACGAGATCGACGTGGCGGCCGCCTGCTGTCCTACGCCTTGTACGCGCGGACCTCGCGGCTCCTTGCCCTGCTGCTCCCGCTCATGCTCCTCGGGGGACTCCTCGGGCTGTTCGCCGGGGAAGGCGGGCTGGGCGCCGTGGTGGTCGCCCTCGCGGCCACCGTCGCCGTGGGCACCGCGGCTCTCGCCGCTGCCGCGCGGCTCGTGCGGCCCGTGCCGCCGCACCGAATACGCACCGCGATCCGTGACCGCGAGCAGCGCACGGCTTTCCTGCCGCAGCGTGATCCCGATGCCTCGGGCCGGTCGAGGCCCAGGGCGCCCGGCCGTCTCGTCCCGACGGCCGCGTAGGGGCGCGCAGTACTTCTCGCTTTCTCCTGACTGATCACTGTCGTCGCCCCTCGCGGGTCGTCGCGCCGAAATGCACCTCTTTCGACGTTCGACGAGACCCTCCGGAGGGCCCGCGTGTCCGTTTTCACCCACCTTGTTGCTGAGCTGGGCCGGCTTCTGGAGCCGGTGCTGGCGCAGTCCGCGACCGCTGCCGCGATCGTGCTGTTCACCGTGCTCGTAAGGCTCGCGCTGCACCCGCTGAGCCGGGCCGCCTTCCGCGGTGCGACCCCGGCTGCCGGCTGTCTGCCCCTGCTGCTGCAGCTGCCGGTGTTCTTCCTCATGTACCAGGCGTTCTCGTCGGGGGGCGAGCTCCTGAACCACCGGCTGTTCGCCGCGCCGCTGGGGTCCCGGTGGACCGAGGCACTCGGGGAGGGCGGCCCCTTCGGGGCGCAGGGGCTGGTGTTCCTCGCACTGTTCGGGGCGATCGCGGTGGTGGCCGCCTGGAGTGCGGTGCGTGGCCGCCGGTCGGCAGCCGCGGCCGCGGGCGCGCAGGCTGCTGCCGCCGCCTCCGCCCCGAAGAAGAAGCCCGCCGGGGGTGCGGCGCTGCCCGAGCTGAGCGCCGAGCAGCAGGAGGCCATGCGCAAGCTGGGCGGCGTACTGCCCCTGCTGTCCTTCGGGACGCTGATCACGGCAGCCGTGGTGCCGCTGGCCGCCGGGCTCTACCTGCTGACCACCACCGCGTGGTCGGTGGCGGAGCGGGCCTGGCTCGAACACCGCAAGGCGCGCGCCGCCGAGCGTGCGGCCCTGCCCGCCGCCGGGCGGCCGGCCGACGGAGTGGTGCGTTCCAGTCCGTGAACAGGGTCTTGCGGATTGGGTGGACATCTTGGAGGATCAGCCAAATCCTCCGATGGCCGCAACCCATCGGCCGGCCCTGGGTACGCCCTGGGCCGACCACCCACGACCACGGGAGAATGCCCATGAAGCTGCTGCGTGTCGGACCCGTAGGGTCGGAGCGCCCCGCGCTTCTCGACCGGGACGGGACCCTGCGAGACCTGTCCGGCCTGATCACGGATGTGGACGGCGGCCTGCTCGCGGACGACGCCGTGCTGACCCGGGTACGGGACGCGGCCGAGTCCGGTGAGCTTCCGGTCCTGAACGGCGAAGGCCTGCGCATCGGTGCCCCGGTCGGCCGCATCGGCAAGGTCGTGGGCATCGGCCTGAACTACTTCGGCCACGCCGCCGAGATCGGCTCGGAGCCGCCGACCGAGCCGATCCTCTTCCTGAAGGCCCCGGACACCGTGGTCGGCCCCGACGACACCGTGCTGATCCCGCGCGGCAGCGTGAAGACCGACTGGGAGGCGGAGCTCGGCGTCGTCATCGGCAGCACCGCCCGCTACCTGGACTCCGCCGTGCAGGGGCTCGCGCACGTCGGCGGGTACGTGCTGGTCAACGACGTCTCGGAGCGCGAGTTCCAGACGGAGCGCGGCGGCACCTGGGACAAGGGGAAGAACTGCGAGACCTTCACCCCGATCGGCCCCTGGCTGCTCACCGCCGACGAGGTCCCGAACCCGCAGGTCCTGGACGTGAAGCTGTGGGTCAACGGTGAGCTCAAGCAGGACGGCAACACCTCGGACCAGATCTTCCCGGTCGGCGAGGTCGTCCGGTACCTGAGCCACTTCATGACGCTGTACCCGGGCGATGTCATCGTCACCGGTACGCCGGGCGGCGTGGCCATGGGCCAGCCGGAGCCGAAGCCGTACCTGCGGGCCGGTGACGTGGTGGAGGTGGAGATCACGGGTCTCGGCCGTCAGCGCCAGGAGTTCAAGGGCGCGTAGGCGGACGCGGCCGGCCCCGCAGTCGGACGCGGACCGGGGCGGGCAGGGGCGGGCTGCCAGTGGCGGCCGCGACCCTGCCCCTGCCCCGGGGTGCCGGTGTGCCTGGGTGCCTCTTTGCCCGGGTGCCCCTTCGCCCGGGTGCGCGTGTGCCCGGGTCCGCGTGTGTCCGGGCCCGGGCGTCCTCGTACCCCTCCCCTCGACCCCGGCCGCCTCCCGGGCTTTCAGTCCGAATCGGACACCGTGGCGGGGATTTCCACGATCACGCCCTCCTCGGACGACCGGCGGGCCGCCTCCAGTACGTCGAGGCAGGCCGCGGCCTCGTGCGCCGTCACGGGCGCGGGCCCGCCCGTGCGCAGCGCGGCGGCCACCGCCGCGTAGTACGCCGGGTAGTCGCCCTGCTCGGTCGGGACCGGGATCCCGCCGCCGGTCAGCGGGGACTCGCCGGAACCGAGCAGTCCCCACAGGTGCGGGGGCTCCTCTCCCCAGGGCAGGTCCCCGTCCGGCCGCAGCCCCTCGCGCAGGGCGCCCTCCTGCGGGTCCAGGCCGTACTTCACGTAGCCGGCCCGCGAACCCAGCACGCGGAACCGCGGTCCGAGCTGGGCGGTGGTCGCGCTGACGTAGAGGTGGGAACGGACCCCGTTCGCGTGCGTGATCGCGATGAAGGTGTCGTCGTCGGTCTCGGCGCCCGGGCGGCGCAGGTCGGCCTCGGCGTAGACCCGTACGGCCGGGCCGAACAGCACCAGTGCCTGGTCCACGACGTGACTGCCGAGGTCGTACAGCAGGCCGCCGATCTCCTCCGGGGCGCCCGACTCGCGCCAGCCGCCCTTCAGCTGCGGGCGCCAGCGCTCGAAGCGGGACTCGAAGCGCTGGACCTCGCCGAGTTCGCCGTCGGCGATGAGGCGGCGCACGGTGAGGAAGTCGTTGTCCCAGCGGCGGTTCTGGAAGACGGAGAGGAAGGTGCCGCTGCGGTCCGCGAGGGCGGCGAGGGCGCGGGCCTCGGCGGCGGTGGCGGCGAGCGGCTTGTCCACGACCACCGGGACGCCGGCTTCGAGGGCGGTGGTGGCGAGCGGCACGTGCGTCCGGTTGGGGGAGGCGATCACGACCAGGTCGAGGTCCCGTTCCCACAGCTCGGCGGCGGAGGCGGCGATGTGCACGTCCGGGGACTCGGTACGGGCCTGCGCCTGCCGGGTCGGGTCGGAGGTGACGACGGTGTCGAGCGTGAGCCCGTCCGTGGCGGCCACGAGCGGGGCGTGGAAGACGGAGCCGGCGAGTCCGTAGCCGACGAGGCCGACGCGCAGCGGGGCGGGGGAGGGGGAAGAGTCAGAGGAGGCGGGGGTGCTCATGGGACCACTTTGGCAACAGTGTTGCTGAAGTGCAAGGAAGGTGGACAATGGTCGGGTGAACACGGGTAGCGGGGACAGTCGTGGCGGGGTGAACCTGCCGGCGCTGCGCGGGTACAACGAGGCGCTGCTGCTGGATCTCCTGCGCGGCGCCGGCCCGGCGGGCCTGGGCCGCGCCGATCTCGCGGCCCGTACGAGACTCACCCCGCAGGCCGTCAGCAAGATCACGGCCAGGCTCGGTGCGGACGGGCTGATCGCGGAGGCCGGGCGTGCCGCGTCCACCGGTGGCAAGCCGAGCACCCTGCTCAGGCTGGTGCCGGGTGTACGTCACGCCGTCGGCGTGCATCTGGACCGCGACGAGCTCCGTGCGGTACGGGTCGACCTGGCGGGCCGCGTCGTCGCCGAGAGCGGTGGCCCGCTGGACTTCGGGGCCGGCCCGGAGGCGGCGGTGGACGCGGTCGTACGGGCGGTCGCGAGGCTCGGGGACCCGTCCGGGCTGCCGCTCCTGGGCGTCGGGGTGGCCGCACCGGGACCGCTGGACCACCGGGCCGGGGCGATGGGGCGGGTGACGGGGTTCCCGAGCTGGAAGGGCTTTCCGCTGCGGGGGGTGCTGGAGGGGCTGCTGGGCCTGCCGGTGCTGCTGGACAAGGACACCAACGCCGGTGCGGCCGCGGCTGCCGGGGCATGGCTCCGGGCCGCCTGGCCGGATGCGGATGCGGACGGCGCGGGCGTGGGCGTGGGCGTGGGTGCCGCGCGTGCTGCCGGGCCGGGCGTGCGCGTCGGCGTCGGCGCGGATGTGGAAGCCGATGCCGACGCGTATGGGAGCGGGTCCCGCACCTGTGTGTACCTGCACGTCGGGACCGGGCTCGGCGCGGGGTTGTGGCTGGGCGGCGGGGTCTACCGGGGTGCGCGCTCGGCGGCGGGGGAGTTCGGCCACCAGGTGCTCCTGCTGGACGGCCCGCCGTGCCGGTGCGGTGCGCGGGGCTGCGTGGAGGTGCTGTGCCTGGGCGCGGTGGCCCGGGGGGATCTTTCCGAGGCGGCGCGGATCCTGGGTGAGGGTGCCGCCAACCTGGTCGCGCTGCTGGACGTGGACCGTGTGCTGCTCGGTGGGCGCGTGGTGGCGGCGGCGCCGGAGGTCTTCGTGGCCGGGGTAGGGGCCGTTCTCGCGGCCCGCGCGCTGGACCCGGCCCGGCCGGTGGTCGCCCTGGCGGGGGCGGGTGTGGCGGAGGGCGCGGCGGAGCTGGCGCTGGCGCCGTTGTTCGGGCGTCCGGGGTGAGGTGTCGCTGCGCGGTGTCGCGGCGCTGAGCCGTGCGGTGTCGCGGCGCTGAGCCGTGCCGTGCTGCCGAACCCGGGCTCTGCCCAGCCCCGCGCCTCAATCGCCGGCGGGGCTGGGGTGGCTGCCGGTGGCTGTGCCGTGGGTGGTGGCGACCCGGGTACCGCGCCTCAGTTGCCGGCGGGGCTGGGGTGCCGCTGCGGTCTGTGACGCCACGGTGGCGGGCCGAGGGGCGTGCATCGAGCGCTGGGGTGGCTGCCGGAGGCTGGTCCTCCGCTGTCGGCGGGTGCACCGTGGCCGGGGGCCGCGCCTCAGCCGTCGGTGGGGTCGCGATGGCCGGCCGGGTCTGCACCCTGGGGTGGTGGCGAGACGGGTACCGCGCCTCGATCGCCGACGGGCCGGAGTCGCATCGCGTGTCGGCGGGGCTCGGGGGGCTGCCGGGGTGGCTGTGGGGGCGTCGTGGGCGGGGCTGGGGCTCTAACGGCGGTGCGGGGCTTGACCTCATCCACCATTCGGGCGTAAACCGGATCAACTCAGGCGTGGCTCCGGGTGGGGCGTCGCGCGGGGGTGGCAGGGTGCGGGCAGGGCCGGGGTGATTGTCACCTCGTCCGATCATCGTCCCGTCCGGCGAGCAGCGAAGGTCTTCCATGCGACTGCGCAAAGCCCTTGCCCTCACCGCCGCCCTCTCCGCCGCACTGGTCGCCACCACCGCGCCCACCGCCGGAGCCGACATCGGTGCGGGCGGCGGGCGCCCCGCGCCCGCGCTGCCCTCGCGCACGCAGGCCACCTGCGGCGACGGGAAGAGCACCGCGTTTCCCATCGGAGCGCGGATCCGCGGCGGCCCGGCCGTGTACCGCACCGGTGCCGGCCTGCAGACCTGGTACCTGGACCTGACCAACACCACCAACTCCGAGTGCACGGCCATCCACCCGATCGTCGTCTTCACGGACAAGGCCCGCACCCTGCGCCCCGCGCACCTGCGCATGGAGTTCGACGCCCCGGGCGGTACCTTCCCCGTCAGCCTGGAGAGCAGCGACCGCGACGAGATCATCGCCGTGTTCGACGGCGGGGACGCCTTCCCCGGTTTCACCGTCGGCCCCGGCGGTTCCCGGACCGTCAAGGTGGGTCTCTCCTTCGCGCCCGACGCGCCCGTCGGCGAGGTCGTCGCCGACGCCGCCCTGGTCCAGCGCAAGGGCGACGACGGCGACTGGATCGGTGAGGCGGGCGGCTACCGGTTCTCGGTCGAGGGGCCGGAGGAGCCCGTCGAGGCGGGCTCCCTCGCCCACACGGGCCCGCGCGAGTGGGTGTACGGCACGGGCGCCGTGGCCGCGCTCGTCACCGGTGGCGGCCTGCTGCTGGGGGCCCGCCGACTGCGCCGCCCCGCCCCCTGACGATCCCCGGTCGTCGATCCCCGGTCGTCGACCCCCTGCCGTCGACCCCCTGCCGTCGACCCCCGACCATCCCCACCCCGCCCGTACCCCCGCCGCCCCGCGGCGGTGGCGTACGCCCCGCATAGAGTCCCACCGTGGAAGAACAGACCCAGCGGCACCGCCCCGGCTCACCCGTGCGTTCCGGCATTCCCGAGCACGGCCGCATCCCCAAGTACTACGCCGTCAAGGCCCGCATTGCCGAGCTCCTCGACGAGCTCGGCGAGGGCGGCACCCTGCCCACCGAGCGGGATCTCGCCGAGCGGTACGAGGTGTCCCGCGAGACCGTCCGACAGGCCCTGCGCGAGCTGCTGCTGGAGGGCCGGCTGCGTCGATCCGGCCGCGGGACCGTCGTCGCCGGCCCCAAGCTGGAGCAGCCGCTCTCCCTCGCCAGCTACACCGAGGGCGTGCGCCGCCAGGGCCGCCGTCCTGGCCGCCATCTCATCGGCCTGGAGCAGTTCCCCTGCCCGCCCGACCTCGCTCCCGGCATCGGGGCCGAGCCCGGGGAGCCCGTCTGGCACCTGGAGCGGGTCCTGCTCGCCGACGACGAGCGCGTCGGCCTGGAGAGCACGTACATCCGGGTGGCCCGGGCCCCTCGCCTGGACGGCGACTTCCAGCCGGACTCCTCCTTCTACGGCTACCTCCGCGACAGCCTCGGCATCTCCTTCGGCGAGGCCGACGAGAAGCTGGAGACGGTCCTGGCGACCCCGCGCGAAGCCCTGCTGATCGGCACTCCGCCCGCTCTGCCCATGCTGCTCATCCACCGTTTCTCGCGGGACCAGGACGGCCGGCCGCTGGAACGGGTGCGTTCGCTTTACCGTGGTGACCGGTTCAGTTTCACGACCCGCCTGCGGGCCGAATAGCAGCCCGCCAATCCGAACACACCAAATGAAAAGGGGCATAGTTAAGTCACAAAAAGATAACGGGTCTAGTCCAAGCTTCGAGGGCTGTTCACCGGCACGTCGCCGGACCGCTCCTCCCGGGTCACGGACCCGACCCACCGTTGGCGGCGTGAAAGTCATAGTCGTCGGAGGCGGCGTGGTCGGCACCATGCACGCCTGGCAAGCAGTGGAACGCGGCCACGAGGTCGTCCAGATCGAGCGAGAGGCGGAGGCCCGCGGCGCGTCCCTGCGCAATTTCGGCCAGATATGGGTCAGCGGACGCGCCGGGGGAGAGGAGCTCGACACCGCCCTGCGGGCCCGCGAGCTCTGGGAGCGCATCGGCGCGGAGGTGCCGGGCCTGGGCTTCCGCGCCAACGGCTCCCTCACCCCCGTCCGCACCCCGCGTGAACTCGCGGTCGCCGAAGCGGCCCTGGCCCGCCCGGACGCCGCCGCCCGCGGTTACGAACTGCTCACCGCGGCCCAGGCCCGAAAGGTCAACCCGGCCCTGCGCGGCGCGTTCGAAGCGGCCCTGTGGTGCGAGCGGGACGCGGCCGTCGAGCCGCGCACCGCCCAGCTGCACCTGCGCGAGGCCCTGCGGGCCCGGGCGGACGGCCGCTACACCTTCCTCCCCGGGCGCGAGGTCCGCGACGTGACCGGCCCCGGCACCGTCCGCGACGACCACGGCGACGTCCACCGCGCCGACACGGTGGTCCTGGCCACCGGTGCCTGGCTCTCCGGCCTGGTCCGCGAACTGGCCCCCGACCTGCCCGTGCGCCGCGTCCGCCTGCAGATGATGCAGACCGACCCGCTCGGCGAACCGCTGACCACCTCGGTCGCGGACCCCGACAGCTTCCGCTACTACCCCGCCTACCGGTCCCCCGCGCTCGACGTCCTCAACGCCGAGCAGGAGCAGGCGCCGGTCGCCGCCGAGCACAAGATGCAACTGCTGATGGTCCAGCGCCGAGACGGCGGGCTGACCATCGGCGACACCCACGAGTACGAGCACCCCTTCGCCTTCGACACCCTCGAAGACCCCTACGAGCACGTCGCCGCCGTGGCCGAATCCTTCCTCGGCCGTCCGCTGCCGAGGATCCGCCACCGCTGGGCGGGCGTGTACGCGCAGTGCACCGACACCACCCGCGTCGTCCACCGCCAGCAGGTGGCCGACGGCGTCTGGCTGGTGACCGGACCCGGCGGGCGCGGCATGACCTGCTCGCCCGCCATAGCCGAGACCACCGCGAACGAACTGGGCTGGTAAGTCAGATGAGCGACTCCACGCACGAAACCGACAACACCGGGGGCAAGCTGGTCGTCCTCGACATGGCCGGCACCACCGTCGCCGACGGCGGCCTCGTCGAGCGCGCCTTCGAGCAGGCCGCCGAGCACCTCGGCGTCGAGCCCGGCACCCCCGACCACGCCGAGAAGCTCCGGTACGTCCTCGACACCATGGGCGAGTCCAAGATCTCGGTCTTCCGCCACCTCTTCGGTACGGAAGAACTCGCCCGCCGCGCCAACACCGCCTTCGAAGAGGCCTACGGCGCCCTCGTCGACGGCGGCCTCGTCACCCCGCTCCCCGGCGCCCGCGCCGCGATCGAGCAACTCCGCGCCGACGGCCGCACCGTCGTCCTGACCACGGGCTTCGCCCGAGTCACCCAGGACGCCATCCTCGACGCCCTCGGCTGGCAGGACCTCGCCGACCTCACGCTCTGCCCCGCCGACGCGGGCGGGCGCGGCCGCCCGTACCCGGACATGGTGCTGACCGCGTTCCTGCGCACCGGCGCCGTGGCCGACGTACGCGACGTCGTGGTCGCGGGCGACACCGCCTACGACATGCTCAGCGGCCGCCGGGCCGGCGCCGGAACCGTCGCGGGCGTCCTCACCGGCGCCCACGGGCGTGAGGCGCTCACGCGGAACGGCGCGACCCACGTGCTCGCCTCCGTCGCCGAACTGCCCGCCCTCCTGGTGGAGTCGGCGTGAGCGGGATCCGTTTCGACGGGGTCAGCGTCGCCTACGGCGGCAACACCGTCCTGGACTCCCTCGACCTGACCGTCGAACCGGGCGAGGTGATGGCCCTGCTCGGCCCGTCCGGTTCCGGCAAGACCACGGCCCTGCGCGCCGTCGCCGGTTTCGTACGGCCCGTCGCGGGTCGGGTGCTGATCGGCGGCCGGGACGTCACCGCGCTCCCGCCGCACAAGCGCGGCATCGGCATGGTCGTCCAGCAGTACGCGCTCTTCCCGCACATGCGGGTCGAGGACAACGTCGCCTTCGGCCTCAAGGCCCAGAAGGCCCCGAAGGCCGAGATCCCCGGCCGCGTCGCCGAGGCCCTCGAACTCACCGGCATGGCCGCCTACGCACGGCGCCACCCCCGCGAGCTCTCCGGCGGCCAGCAGCAGCGCGTGGCCATCGCGCGCGCCCTCGCCATCCGCCCCGGGGTGCTCCTGCTCGACGAGCCGCTGTCCGCCCTCGACGCGCAGCTGCGCTCCGGGATGCTCACCGAGCTGGCCCGGCTGCACCGCGAACTGCCCGACGTATCGATTCTGTACGTCACCCACGACCAGGTGGAGGCGCTCACCCTCGCCGACCGGATCGCCGTCATGGACCAGGCCCGGCTGCGGGACTGCGGGACCCCGCAGGAGCTGTACCGGTCGCCGCGCACCGAGTTCACCGCCTCGTTCGTCGGCAACGCCAACCTGCTGCCGGTGACGGTCGCCGAGGGCGGCGCGGTCTTCGAGGGCCGGACGCTGACCCTCGACCGCGGGCGGGCGGCGCCGGGTTCGACGGCGACCCTGTGCGTACGGCCGCACCTGCTCGGTCTCGGCGCCGGCCCCAACGCGCTGAGCGGCACCGTCGCCGAGGTCCAGTGGCGCGGGTCGACGCACCGGCTGTACGTGGACGTCGACGGGCACCGGGTGAAGGCGGACCTCCCCGAGCTGCGGGTGACGCCCGCGCTGGGGGACCGGGTCACGCTGCACTTCGAGCCGGGGGACGCGGTGCTGTTGGCGGCGGGGGTGTCCGATGCCTGACGCCGCCCGGCGGGCGCGGGTGGTCCCGGCCCAGGACCGGGGCTCCGCCCCGGAGCCCGCGCCTCGAACGCCGGCGGGGCTGGAAGATCGGGGCTCCGCCCCGGGCCCCGCGCCTCGAACGCCGGCGGGGCTGGATGGTGCCCCGGCGGGGCTGGATCGTGTCCGGGCCGGGCTGGATGGTGCCCCGGCGCGGCCGGGAAGGGTGCCGCGTTGGGTGTGGGGGTTGCCGCCCGTGGCCCTGCTCGCGTTCGGGTTCCTGTATCCGCTCGCGCTCGTCGTCCAGCAGTCGCTCAGCCCCGAGAACGGCGGCGGTGCCTTCGACGCGTACGCCTCCGTCTTCGCCTCTCAGAGCTTCCGCGAGGCCCTCGGCACCACCGTCTGGCTGGCCGTCGGCGCGACCGCCGGATGCCTCGTGCTCGGCTTCACCCTGGCGCTGATCATCGCCTTCGTGCCCTTCCCCGGGGCCCGTGCCGTCGCCAAGTTCATCGACGTCTTCCTCTCCTTCCCCTCCTTCCTCATCACCCTCGCCCTCCTCTTCGTCTACGGCACGGTCGGCATGGCCAACGGCCTCGTCACCGACCTCACCGGCGCTGCCGTCGGGCCCTTCCGGTTCCTCACCACCCCCTGGGGCGTCCTGCTCGCGGAGGTCACCTACTTCACGCCCTTCGTGATGCGCCCCCTGCTCGCCGCCTTCTCCCAGCTGGACACCGCCCAGCTGGAGGTCGCTGCCGGCCTCGGCGCCCGGCCCGGCCGGATCGTCCGGCAGGTGATCCTGCCCGAGGCGCTCCCGGCCCTGGCCGCGGGCGGCAGCCTCGTCCTGGTCATGTGCCTGAACGAGTTCGGGATCGTCCTGTTCACCGGCGCCAAGGACGTCACGACCCTCCCGATGCTCATCTACGGCAAGGCCATCCTCGAATCCGACTACTCGGCCGCCTGCGTGGTCGCCGTCGTCAACATCGCGATATCCGTCGGCCTGTTCGGCCTCTACCGGGTGGTGGGCAAGCGTGCTGGTGCATAGCAAGAGCGGCCGCCGGGCCGCCTGGGGCCTCTTCGGCGTTCTCTTCCTGCCGCTGTTCGCCCTGCCCCTGCTCGTCGTGGTCGCGGCCTCCTTCGCCACCCACTGGTCCGGGGCCTTCCCCTCCGGTCCGACCACCGGGAACTACGCGGCCGCCGTGCGCGGCGAATCCCTCCAGGCCCTCACCACCAGCCTGGTCACCGCCCTCGTCTCCAGTCTCCTCGCGCTCACCGTCGGCACCTGGGCCGCCCTCGCCGCCGCCACGCTGCGCGAGCGCGGCAAGCGGATGCTGGACGCGCTGTTCATGCTGCCCGTCGCCGTGCCGTCCGTGGTGGTCGGGCTCGCCGTGCTCGTCGCCTTCAGCCGGCCCCCGGTCCTGCTCAACGGCACCAGCTCGATCGTCGTCCTGGCGCACACCGTCCTTGTCACGGCGTTCGCCTACCAGTCGGTCGCGGCGGCGATCGTACGGCTCGACCCCGCGTACGAGCAGGCCGCCGCCTCCCTGGGCGCCCGTCCCGCGTACGTCCTGTGGCGGGTCAGGCTTCCCCTCCTGCTGCCGTCCCTCACGGCCGCGGCCGGCCTCTGCTTCGCCCTGTCCATGGGCGAGCTGAGCGCCACGATGATGCTCTACCCGCCGGACTGGATGCCCCTCCCGGTCCGCATCTTCACCGCCACCGACCGCGGTTCGCTCTACAGCGGCTCCGCCGTCGCCGTGGTCCTGATGGCCACCACCCTGCTGGTCCTCCTGGCCGTCTCCCGGATTCGCACCAGCGCCTCCTACCGCTGAACCCGCGGGGCCCGCACCCGCACTCACACCCCCGCACCCGCACCCGCACTCACACCCCCGCAGACTCCCTTTCCCCGTAAGGAAGTTCCATGACCGGCAAGAGACTCCTCCGCATCGCCACCGCCGTCACCGGCGGCCTCGCCCTCGCCTCCTCCCTCACCGCCTGCGGTGGCGGTTCCTCCGCCGCCGACTCCAAGGGCGGCGAGAAGGTCGTCACCGTCTACAGCGCCGACGGCCTCAAGAGCGAGAAGGGCGACGGCTGGTACGACAAGGTCTTCGCCGACTTCACCAAGAAGACCGGCATCGAGGTCAAGTACGTCGAGGGCGGCTCCGGCGAGATGGTGCAGCGCGCCGTCCGCGAGAAGACCAACACCCAGGCCGACGTGCTGATCACCCTGCCGCCGTTCATCCAGCAGGCCGACGGCAAGGGCCTGCTGCAGTCCTACCGGCCGCAGGGCTCCGAGAAGGTCAACGGCGCGGACAAGGCCGCCGACGGCAAGTGGACCTCGGTCGTCAACAACTACTTCGGGTTCGTCTACAACAAGAAGGAGCTCGCCGAGGCCCCCAGGACCTGGGAGGAGCTGCTGGACGCCAAGTACAAGGGCAAGCTGCAGTACTCCACCCCGGGCGTCGCGGGTGACGGCACGGCCGTGCTCATCAAGTCGATGCACGACTTCGGCGGCAAGGAGTCGGCGATGGACTACCTGAAGAAGCTCCAGGCCAACAACGTCGGCCCGTCCTCCTCCACCAGCAAGCTGGCGCCCAAGACCGACAAGGGCGAGCTGCTCGTCGCCAACGGTGACGTCCAGATGAACTTCGCGCAGTCCAAGTCCATGCCGAACCTGGGCATCTGGTTCCCGGCGAAGGAGGGCGGCAGGCCCACCAGCTTCGCGCTGCCGTACGCGGCCGGTCTGGTCGACAAGGCCCCGCACGCCGAGAACGGCAGGAAGCTCCTCGACTTCCTGCTCAGCGAGGAGGCCCAGCAGCTCGTCAGCGGGGTCGGCGGCGGCTTCCCGGCGCGCACCGACGTCAAGCCGACCGACGCCAACGCCGTGGAACTGACCAAGCTCATGACGGGCGTGGAGATCTTCGAGCCGGACTGGGCCGACATCGACGCGAACCTCACCGGCTACGTCGACGCGTGGAAGTCGGCAACCGGAAGCTGACCGGCAACTTCCTGGCCACTCCCGACCGGCAGAGTGACTCTTGCATAACGGGTCTGGACCGAAGACCGCACCTTCGGTCCGGACCCGGCGCACGACGGAACGTCGAAGATCCCCGCTCCTTTCGCCGCTCACTTGCTCCCAGGAGGAGTACGTGTCCCCTGTCCTGCCCGGACGTCGCGCCCTCGCCGCGACCGCCGTCACCTCCGCCCTGATCGCCGCCACCGTCGCGGCCACCCCCGCAGGCGCCGCCGGCGCGGCGGCCAACACCGACAAGGTCCTCGTCATCGGCATCGACGGCGCGGTCCTGGACCGCGTCAAGGCGGCCAACGCACCCCACCTCAACGGTCTGATGGCCCAGGGCCTGACCGCCCGCAGCACCCTCTACGCGAGCCCGATGGCCGCCACCTCCTCGGGCCCCGGCTGGTCCACCATCGCCACCGGGGTCTGGCCCGACAAGCACGGCGTGAAGGACAACTCCTTCACCGGTAAGAACTACACCGCCCACCCGGACTTCCTGACCCGCATCGAGAACGCCAGGCCGGCGCTCAACACCTACGCGGCCGCCGACTGGGAGCCCATCACCTCCACCGACCAGAACGGCCCGATCTTCTCCGCGAAGGTCGACAAGCGGCTCTCCCTCAAGGGCGACCGCGACGGCTACCGCTCCGAGGACCCGAAGATCGCCGCGGCCGCCGCCGAACTGCAGGGCCAGAACCCGGACGCCGCCTTCGTCTACCTCGGCGAGATCGACGCGGCCGGCCACTCCTACGGCGCGGCCAGCCAGCAGTACCTCGACACCATCGCCCGTGTCGACACCCTGGTGGGCCAGCTCCTCACGGCCGTCAAGAACCGCCCGACGTACGCCCAGGAGAACTGGAAGATCCTCGTCACCACCGACCACGGCCACACCGACTCCGGCGGCCACGGCGGCTCCACCATCCAGGAGCGCGGCACCTTCGTCATCGCCAAGGGCGCGGGCATCCCGGCCGGCTCCGTACGCACCGACGTGCGGCTGGCCGACGTCGCCGCCACCGCGCTCGCCCAGGTCGGCGTCAGCACCTCCGCTCTCGACGGCGTCCCGCTGAACGCCCCGGACGACGACCCGTTCGACGGCCTGCGCCCGAACCTCCAGGCCCGGGTGGACGAGACGGGCATCCCGGCCGGCGTGAAGGGCTTCACGCACACCCCGCCCGCCGGGTGGTCCGTCGACAACTCCAAGATGGGCACGGGCGGTGTCACCGAGTGGGCCGGCTGGGCCTTCGCGACCGACGAGTTCTGGAGCCAGTCGCAGCGCGACCAGTGGCGCGAGCTGAACGTCCGCTCCCGTGACGTCTTCGCCGTCGCCGACTCCGACGAGTGGGACGACAAGAGCCACACCGGCACCTTCGACTCCACCCTCGTCACCCCCAAGTGGACGGTCGCCGGCGGCAGCACACGGAACCTGACCTTCCAGACGCACTACCGTCACGAGGCCGGCCAGACCGGCCAGGTCCTGGTCTCCTACAACGGCGCCGCCCCGGTCGTGGTGAAGACCTACACCGCCGACGCCGTCGCCAGGTCCGAGTCCCTCGCCCTCCAGGTCCCCGCCGGCGCCACCGACGTCCAGGTCCGCTTCCGCTACAGCGGCAACAACAACTGGTTCTGGACCGTCGACAACGTCCGCCTGGGCTGATCCCCCTCCCGCGGTCCGGGCTGTGGACGGCAGGGACGTCGACGGCCCGGCCCCGTTAGGGTGGCAGAGACCAGAGGTCGCAGGTCACCGAGAGCGGAGAACAGTCCAGTGGCAGAGCGCAAGCCGATCGAATCCTGGCTCACCGACATGGACGGGGTCCTCATCCACGAGGGCACCCCGATCCCCGGCGCCGATGCCTTCATCAAGCGGCTGCGCGAGTCCGGCAAGCCCTTCCTGGTGCTGACCAACAACTCGATCTACACCCCCCGCGACCTCCAGGCCCGCCTGAGCCGCATGGGGCTGCAGGTCCCCGTCGAGAACATCTGGACCTCGGCGCTGGCCACCGCGAAGTTCCTCGACGACCAGCGTCCGGGCGGCACGGCGTACGTCATCGGCGAGGCCGGCCTGACCACCGCCCTCCACGACATCGGCTACATCCTGACCGACCACGAGCCCGACTACGTGGTCCTCGGCGAGACCCGGACGTACAGCTTCGAGGCGATGACCAAGGCGGTCCGCCTGATCAACGCGGGCGCGCGCTTCATCTGCACCAACCCCGACGAGACCGGCCCCTCCACCGAGGGCCCGCTCCCGGCCACGGGCGCCGTCGCCGCGCTGATCACCAAGGCGACCGGCAAGAAGCCGTACTTCGCCGGGAAGCCGAACCCGCTGATGATGCGTACCGGCCTGAACGCGATCGGCGCGCACTCGGAGACCAGCGCGATGATCGGCGACCGGATGGACACTGACGTGCTGGCCGGTCTGGAGGCGGGCATGCAGACGTTCCTCGTCCTCACCGGCCTGACCACCGAGCAGGACACCGAGAAGTTCCCGTTCCGCCCGACCAGGACGGTCGCGTCGATCGCGGACCTGGTCGACCTGGTCTGACGCGTCCGGACCGGTCTGACGCGTCCGGCGTGCCCGCCCCGGCGCGTGGCCGCATGCCCGCGGCACACGGGTACGGCGTACGGCCGAACGGGCGTACCGCGTTTGGGGCGTACGGCCGACCCGTACGGCGCCGCTCCGGATGCGCGGCGGCGCGCCGCGCGTGAATCTCCTTGTCGAGGAGGTTCACCATGCGCAGTGTTCCGATCGCTGTCCGCGCCACCGCGATGGCCGTCGTCCTGGCGGCGTTCTCGGCGGTGACCGCGCCGATCGCCCTCGCGGGCGAGGAGGACCGCGGTGACCGCGGAGATCGAGGCAGCGTCACGGTCGACCCGAGTCCGGCTCACCCCGGAGCGCAGGTCAAGCTGCGCGTCCAGGGTTGTGACGGAACCCGCGGAGCGGCCAGGTCCGCCGTCTTCGTGTCGGAGGTCGACCTCTACGGCCGGGACGGCGGCCGCAGCCCGCTCTACGGCGACGCGATGATCAGCTCGCACGCCTCGCCCGGCTGGCACGCCGTCCGGGTGATGTGCGACGGCCACGAGAAGTTCAGCGGCTCCGTCCAGGTCTCCGAGTACCGCCACCCGTCCCACCACGCGACGCCCGTCTGGCCGGTGCACGCGGGCGGCGGCGGCATGTCCGCCGAGCTCGCGGCGCAGTCGGCCAAGAAGGCCCACGGCGCCGACGGACCCGGGCTGCCGCACACGGTCATCGGTGCCGTCCTCGCAGCGGTGGCCACCCTGGCCGTCGCGGGCCGGGCGCTGGCCCTGCGCCGCCGCCGCAGCGGTGAGTGAGGACAAGGCCTCCGCCGGCGGCCGGCTGCTGACCTTCGCCGCCTGGGCGGTGCTGGTGCTCGGTCTGTGGCTGTGGGGCCGCCAGCTCACCGTGGCGCCTCCCCCGCCCGCCGGGCAGGCCGGAGGGGCGGTGGGTCCGGGACTGCCGGCCGCGCACGCCCCGCTCGCCGCGGCCCCGCCCCAGCGCGTCGACGTGCCCTCCATAGGCATCCAGGCCCCGGTGATCTCCCGGGACCTGGACAAGGACGGCGCGATCGAGCCGCCCCCGTACGACCGGCCGGGCACGGTGGGCTGGTGGGGCCGGGGCACCCAGCCGGGGACGGCCGGGACGGCGCTGATGGTGGGCCACGTGGACACCCGCTCCAAGCCGGCCGTGTTCTACGGCCTGAGCTCCACGCAGCCGGGCGACAAGGTGCGGGTGGTGCGGACGGACGGTTCGGTCGCCGAGTTCACGGTCGAGGACGTACGGGTCTACCCGCGCGCGGCCTTCGACGCGCACAAGGCCTACGGCCCGCGGGTCCGGGGCCGCGCGGAGCTGAGGCTGGTGACCTGCGGGGGCACGTACGACAAGGTGGCCAAGGAGTACACGGCGAACGTGGTGGTCTCCGCCTACCTGACCGGGGTGGGAGCCCGCCCGGCCGCGCCGGGCACCGCGGCCTGAGCGCCCGCGCCGCCCCGGCACAACGAGGAAGCCCCCCGCAGCTTTCGCTGCGGGGGGCTTCCTCCGTCTGTGCGCCGCCAGGGACTCGAACCCCGGACCCGCTGATTAAGAGTCAGCTGCTCTAACCAACTGAGCTAGCGGCGCTTGCTGACAGGGAAAACTCTACCCCACCTCCAGGGGTGCCCGTGACCAGCCACGCCCACCTTGTCCGATTAACCCATGTTTGAGGGGTTTATCGTGCACCATATGTCTGCGCGTGCCGCATCTGATGCCTCATCAGCTGCGGCTCCGGCCGACCGGTGGACGAGTGGACGAGCAGGGGAGTGGACGGAACCGCATGACGATGCAGCCTCCGACGCATGTGCAGATGCCGATGCCCGGTTTCGAGGAGTACCAGCCCGCGGGCGACTGCGTGTGCCGGGGCTGCGCCCAGCGCCGCCGCGCCCTCGCCCGCGGGCGGGCCGTACCGCTCCGGGACGGTGGGCACCCGGCCGCACGCGGCGCCCGCCGGGCGCTGGTGCTGGCCACCGCCGCGGGAGTGGTCCTGGGCGGCGGCGGCACCACGGCCGCGGTCGCCGTGACCACCCCGGCCCCGGGGCCGGTCGCCCTGGACGACCCGGGCTCCCCGCAGGGCGCCCGGACCCCGCTGCACGGCCCGAAGGGCGGGCCGGTGGGGAAGCCCGGCGCTCCCGCCCAGCCCGGCGTCGTGCGGCGGATCGACCGCGCGACGATCATCAACCGGGCGAAGCTGTGGCTGGACGCGCAGGTCCCGTACAGCATGTCCGAGTACTGGATGGACGGGTACCGCCAGGACTGCTCGGGCTACGTCTCCATGGTCTGGAACCTGGGGTCGAACGAATGGACCGGCAGCCTCGACAAGTTCGCCACCAAGATCACGAAGGATGAGCTGCTGCCGGGGGACATGCTCCTCTTCCACAACCCGGCGGACCCCAACAACGGCTCGCACGTGGTCATCTTCGGCGGCTGGGTCGACTCGACGCACACGCACTACGTGGCCTACGAGCAGACGCGCCCGAACACGCGGAAGCTGGCCACCCCCTACGGGTACTGGAGCAACGCGACCAAGTACGTCCCGTACCGGTTCAACGGGGTGCCGGCCGGCATCCTGCCCGACACTCCGGGCGCCCCGCCGCCGGCGGGCCCGAAGCCGGGGGACGCGACCGTCTTCCCGGGCGCGGACAAGTTCGGCCCCGGCGCCACCAACGACCACGTCGCCCAGCTCGGCCGGATGCTGATCGAGCGCGGCGCCTACCGGTTCTACCCCAAGGGGGTGGCCGACCGGACGTGGAGCGACCACGACAAGCTCGCCACCGCTGCCTTCCAGCGCGCGCAGGGCTGGACGGGCGCGGACGCCGACGGCATTCCCGGCACGCACACGTGGAAGCTGCTGGTCGAGAAGCAGGGCAAGAACATCCCGCCGACGGTCGGGGCCGCGCCGGGACCGGGCGGGGTACGGGCCTTCCCGGGCGCCGGGGTGTTCCGCCCGGGCCAGTCGCACGAGGCCATCAGGGCGCTCGGCCGCCAGCTGGTGAAGAAGGGCTTCGGCAAGTACTACACATCCGGTCCGGGCCTGCGCTGGAGCGAGGCCGACCGCCGCAACGTCGAGGCCTTCCAGCGTGCGCAGGGCTGGACCGGCGCCTCGGCCAACGGCTACCCGGGCCCGGAAACCTGGCGCCGGCTGTTCGCATGACGGAGGTAACGATGTTCCCCACGCGCACCACCTCGACGACGGGCACCCTCCGCGTGCCGCCGGCCGTCCCGGCGTCGGTCCGGTCGGCGGTCCCGGCGTCGGTCCGGTCGGCGGATCCCGCCCCGGCTCCCGCACCCGTCCCGGCTCCGGCGCCCGTCCAGGCTCCGGCACCCACACCCGCCCCGGCTCCGGCGCCCGCCCCGGCTCCCGTCCAGGCTCCCGCACCCGTCCTGGCTCCGGCGCCCGCCCCGGCCCCGGCCCCGGCCCCGGCGCCCGCCCCGGCTCCCGCACCCGTCCCGGCTCCGGCGCCCGTCCAGGCCCCGGCTCCGGCCCCGGCGCCCGCGGTCCTGCCGGCGGCTCACCCGCAGTGGGCCGCGGAGCCGCCGCCCGTACCGGAGCCGGTGCACGCGGCCGTCGCCCTCGCGGCCCCGCGCGAGGCCGCCCCGCCGTTCCCGCCGCCCGCCCTGGTGGGCGGCCCTGCCGCGCCGGAGCACGCCGGCGCCGCCGAGACCTCGTTCGGCTGGGCCGCGGCGCGGGCCGCCCGCCCGGCCCCCGAGCCGCCGCACGGCTGGGAGGTCCCGGCGGCCCGGGCCCATCCGTACGACGAGGGGGACCAGGGCGCCGCGGCCCCGTGGGCCGGCCCGGGCCTGGACATCCCGCACCCGCAGGAGGCGGAGACCCCCGCCGGGGTGGCCACCCTGCGCCTGCGGACAGCCGAGTCCGAGTCCGGGCCCGGACCGGCGGCCGCTCTTGAGCCGGAGCCGGAGCCGGAGCACGAACACGGGCACGGAATCGAGCCCGCTTCCGACCCCGTGGACGCGGCACTTCCGCCGGACTTCCACGTCCCCGGGCCCGGACCGGCGGCCGTCGTCGAGCCCGGTCCGGAATCCAAGCCCGATCCCGATCCCGAGCCCGAGTACGCTCCCGAACCCGCGGACGCGACACCGCGCTCCGGCATCCCCGGCCCCGGCCCGGTCGAGATCGTCGCCCAGGCGGTGGCCCGCGGCCTGGACGAGGACTCCGGGGCCCCGGACCTGCCGGGCCCCGGAGCCCACCGGGGCACCGCCGTCACCGAGGTGCCCGTGCACCTCCCGTTCCGCGGTACGCGGCAGCTTCCGGTGGCACCCGTACCGGCGCCCGTACCCGGACCCGCACGCGGGGCCACCGCACCCGCACGCGCGGCCACCGCACCCACCGCCCGCTCCCCGCGCCCCGCCCCCGGCCGCCGGGTGCCCCGCGGTGACGACCGGCTCCGGGAGCACCGCGGCCCGGTGCTGCCCGGCTGGGTCGGCGTAGCGGTCGGCGGGCTCGCCCTCGCCGGCTGCCTGGCCGTGCTCTGGCGGGCCGGGGCCGTCCCCGCCGCGTTCGTGGCCGCCTTCGGCGCGACGCCCCGCGCCTATCACGGCCTGCGTGCCACCCACTGGCCGCCGCTCGCCTTCCTCGGCATCGTCGCCCTCGTGTCGCTGGGCGGACTCGGCCGGTCCCGCACCGGCCACGCCTGGGTGCTCACCCTCTTCGGCCGCTACCGCGGCACCGTCCGGCGGACCGGCCTGACCTGGGTCAGTCCGCTGCTCCTGCGCCGCCGGGTCGACGTACGCCTGCGCCACTGGCGCAGCGACCCGATGCCCGCCGTGGACTCGGGCGGCCTCGCCCTCCAGGTAGTCGTCCAGGTCGTCTGGCAGGTCAGGGACACCGCGCGCGCCACCCTCGCCGTCGAGGACCACACGGAGTACCTCGCCGAGCAGGTCGAGTCGGCGATGGCCCGCGTGCTGTCGCAGCTGCCCGCCGACGCCTTCCACGAGGACGCCCCGACCCTGCGCGACGCCGAGGCCGTCGGCGACGCGCTGACCCGGATGCTGGCGGCCGAGACCGAGGCCGTCGGGATCGAGGTGTTCTCGGCCCAGCCGACCCGGATCGAGTACGCGGCCGAGGTGGCCGAGGCCATGCGCCGCCGCCGGGTCGCGGCGATCGACGCCAAGCACCGGGACACCGTGCTGTCCTCGGTCGTGGACGCCGTCGACGACACCGTCCACCGGCTGACCTCGCGCGGGCTCGTCGAGCTCGACGACTACGAGCGCAAGGCGCTGGTGAAGGACCTCACGGTCGCCTTCTACACGGGCCGCTCCGAGTAGGGAGCGGCGGTTCGGCGGTACGGGAACGGGTGGCCGGAAGGTAACGGACCACCCGTTTTCCCATTGGTATGGACATGGCCAACTCTCGTCAATAATCTGGGACTTGGTCTAGACCTGATCCCCACGTGCGCGCGCTCTCACCGAACTCCCCCCACGTTCAAGGAGCATCATGCGTCCCATCCGCATGCCCGGAATCCCCCGGCGGGCCGGCGTCGCCGCGCTCGGCGTCGGCCTCGTCGCCGGAATCACCCTCGTCGGCGCCCCCACCGCCAGCAGTCACGGCTACACCGACACCCCGATCAGCCGCCAGAAGCTCTGTGCCAACCGGACCGTCTCCGACTGCGGTGCGATCCAGTGGGAGCCGCAGAGCGTCGAGGGCTTCAAGGGCTTCCCGGCCGCCGGCCCCGCCGACGGCAAGATATGTTCCGGCGGACTCTCCCAGTTCTCCGAGCTCGACAACCCGCGCGGCGGCGCCTGGCCCACCACCAAGGTGACCAGCGGGCAGAGCTACTCCTTCCGGTGGCAGTTCACCGCCAACCACTCCACCACCGACTTCAAGTACTACGTCACCAAGAACGGCTGGACCGGCACCAAGGCCCTCACCCGAGCCGACCTCGAACCCCAGCCCTTCCTCACGGTCGCCTACAACGGCGCCCGTCCCGCCATGACCACCGTCCACCAGGGCGCCATGCCGAGCGGCAAGACGGGCCGGCACCTGATCCTGGCCGTCTGGACCGTCAACGACACCCCGATGGCCTTCTACGCCTGCTCCGACGTTCAGTTCTGACGTATCGTCAGCTACCCTCCGGCGGCATGCGGACGACGACTGCACCCGAAACCGTCGCGGAGCTCATAGCGCGCCAATGGGGCGACCACCGGCCCGGGCTGAAACACGAGGAAGGTGTCCTCACCCACCACCGGACCGCCCAGGAGGCCGCCGCGCGCGCCGCGCTCCTCGTCGACCTCATGCCCCCGGGGGCCGAGCCGCACCTCGGGGTCCTGCTCGACAACACCCCCGAGTTCCCGTTCTGGCTCGGCGCGGCGGCCCTCGCCGGGGCCGCCGTCGCCGGGATCAACCCCACCCGCCGCGGCCCCGAACTGGCCCGCGACATCCTGCACACCGACTGCCGGATCCTCGTCACCGAACGCACCCACCTGCCGCTGCTGCGCGGCCTCGACCTGCCCGGCGTACGCATCCTGGTGACCGGCACCGAGGAGTACGAGGCCCTGCTCGCTCCCTACGCGGCCGCCGAGCCCGGCGAGGCCGCCCTGCGGACCCCCGGCCCCGGCTCCCGCCTCCTCCTCTACTTCACCTCCGGCTCCACCGGTGCCCCCAAGGCCGCCATCTGCAGCCAGGGCCGGCTCGCCGCCGCCGGAGCCGCGCTGGCCCGCCAGTTCACCGTCACCCCGGACGACGTCCACTACATCTGCATGCCGCTCTTCCACGGCAACGCCGTCATCGCCGACTGGCTGCCGGCCCTCGTCGGCGGAGCCCCGGTGGCGCTGCGCCGCCGCTTCTCGGCCTCCGCGTTCCTGGACGACGTACGGGCGTACGGGGCCACGTACTTCACCTACGTCGGGCGGGCGATCCAGTACCTCCTGGCCACCGAGGCCCGCCCCGACGACCGCGACCACACCCTGCGCCTCGGCTTCGGCACCGAGGCCGGAGCGGTGGACGCGGCCCGCTTCGCCGAGCGGTTCGGGGTCCGGCTGGTGGAGGGCTACGGAGCCACCGAGGGCGGAGCCTCCGTCCAGCGCACCCCCGACACCCCGCCGGGCGCCCTGGGCCGGGCGGGCGCCGGCGACGACCTGGCGGTGATCGACCCGGCCACCGGCGCGGAATGCCCGCCCGCGGTCCTCGGCCCGGACGGCCGTCTGCTGGGCGGGTCGGCGGCGATCGGAGAACTGGTCAACCGGGGCCGCAGCCTGTTCGAGGGGTACTGGCGCAACCCGGACGCGGAGGCCGACCGCACCCGCGACGGCTGGTACTGGACGGGGGACCTCTTCTTCCGCGACGAGGCGGGCTTCCTCTACTTCGCGGGCCGCACCGACGACCGGCTCCGCGTCGACAGCGAGAACCTCGCCGCGGCGGTGATCGAGAACATCCTGGCCCGCTGGACGGACGCGGCGGCGGTCGCCGTCTACGCCGTCCCCGACGAGGTGGCGGGGGACCAGGTCATGGCGGCCCTCGCCCTCCGCGAGGGCGCGGCCTTCGACCCGTCCGCCTTCGAGGACTTCCTGGCCCGGCAGCCGGATCTGGGCACGAAGATGGCCCCGCGCTACGTCCGCATCGTCGAGACCATGCCGACCACGGCGACGAACAAGATCCACCGGGTCTCCCTCCGCCGCGAGGGCTTCCACCGCGCGGACCAGGTCTGGCACCGGTCCCCTGCCGGGGGCTACCGCCGCCTGGACGCGGCCGCGCGGGCGGCGCTCCTCGCGGCGTACGAGACCCACGGCCGCGCGGCCCTCCTCCCCGACTGACCCGCCTCGATCGCCGGCGGGGCCGCATCTCAGCCCTGCCGGCGATGAGGGCGCGGGGGTCCGGGGCGGTGCCCCGGGTTCTTGCTGGACCTGCCGCCCGCCGAGGGCACCCACCGCCGGGTTCTGGCGGTCCTGGCGTACCTCCGCGGCTGATGGTTTTGAGCACCCCTGAGGACCGGGTAGTATTTTCTTTGTCAGCAGGCGCCGCTAGCTCAGTTGGTTAGAGCAGCTGACTCTTAATCAGCGGGTCCGGGGTTCGAGTCCCTGGCGGCGCACCTGTCCTTCGGGCGGTTTCCGGTTCACCGGGAACCGCCCGAAGTGTTTTCCGGGTCCGCCGGCAGTACCGGTGCCGCCGTCCGCCCCGCTCTTCTAGAGCGTGAGCGACAGCAGCAGTGGCGCGGCCTTCCGGTTCAGGGTGTCCGCGGCGGCCCGCAGCCGGTGCGCGTGTTCGACCGGCATCGACAGGGCCAGGCAGCCCACCGAGGCCCCGGCCGTGATCGGGACCGCTGCGCAGACCGTGCCCACGGCGTATTCCTGCAGGTCCAGCATGGGCACGGTGGCCGGCTGGGCGTCCAGCTTGGAGAACAGGATCCGCTCGTTCACGATCGTCTTCGACGTGAGCCGGGCGATCTTGTGCCGGGACAGGTGGTCGCGGCGCCCGTTCAGGTCGAGCTGCGTCAGCAGGCACTTGCCGACCGCGCTGGCGTGCGCGGCGGAGCGGAAGTCGACCCACTCGTGCACCTTCGGGGTGCGGGGGCTGTCCGCGAACTGCGTGATCCTGACCTCGCCGTCCACGTACCGGCTGATGTAGACGGCCGCGCCGACCGAGTCGCGCAGCCGGTCCAGGGTCTCCTGCAGCTTGTCGGTGAGCGCCTGCTGCCGGTCGATGCCGGAGCCGAGCAGGACGAGGGAATCCCCTATGGCGTATGCGCCGTCCGACACCTGCAGGACGTACCCCTCCCGGCGCAGCATGAGCAGCATCGGCGCGAGATGGGCTGCGGGCAGGCCGGTCTCACGCGCGATCTGCACGTCCGTCACACCACCGGTGTGGCGTGCGATCGTTTCGAGTACGCGGAGTGCGTACTGCACCGAGTGGAACGGCGCGGTCGGCTCGGGCTTCAGCGCCACGGTTTCCCCCTAGCAGGTTGTTACCGCTTGCCCTACCACGATAGCCACCAAGAGGCCCATGTGGAGCGCCTGTTGGGGAGATTGCTGGCTCAATCACGTCCGTCTGCCAGGATCTACCCTATTGGCATATGCCAAGGTCATGAGCTTAGCCCGGTCCCTCCGGGAATGCCCGGCGACCGCTCACGGTTCGAGTTCTTCGTACGGTGTCGCACTGATGTCGTACGTACGCGAGAGCGAAACGGGAGCGACGATGAGTGACGCAGGGGACGACGCGCGGGGCGACGCGAGCGCGGGCGGAGCGCCGAACCGGAACGCGAACGGGATCCGCGCCACCGCGCCGGGCCGGGCGATCGTACCGCTCTCCGTCCTCGACCTCGTCACCGTCGGCGCGGGCAGCACCGCCCACGCCTCCCTCCGCACCAGCGTCGAGATCGCCCGCCTGGCCGAATCCCGCGGCTACCACCGCCACTGGGTCGCCGAGCACCACTCCATGCCCGGCGTCGCCAGCTCCTCACCCGCCGTGATCCTGGCCCACCTCGCCGCGCACACCTCCCGCATCCGGCTCGGCTCCGGCGGGGTCATGCTGCCCAACCACGCCCCGCTCGCCATCGCCGAGCAGTTCGGCACCCTGGAGGCGCTGGCCCCGGGCCGGATCGACCTCGGACTCGGCCGCGCCCCGGGCACCGACGGCCGCACCGCCGCCGCGCTGCGCGGTTCCGGGCGCCTGGACGAGGCCGCCGACGCGTTCCCCCGGCAGCTCGCCGAGCTCACCCGCTTCCTGGACGACGACTTCCCCGACGGGCATCCGTACGCCCGCGTGCACGCCGTACCCGGCCCGGTCCAGGGCCCCGCCGCCCGGCCGCCGCTGTGGCTGCTCGGTTCCTCCGGTTTCAGCGCCCGCCTCGCCGGCGAGCTCGGCCTGCCCTTCGCCTACGCCCACCACTTCTCGGCGGCCGGCACCCTGCCCGCGCTCGACCTCTACCGCCAGAGCTTCCGCCCCTCGGCCGTCCTCGACGCCCCCTACGCCGTCATCGGCGTCTCGGCACTCGCCGCCGACACCGACGCGCAGGCCCGCTCCCAGGTCCTCACGGGAGCGCTCTCGATGCTGCGGCTGCGCACGGGACGGCCCGGCCTGATCCCGACGCCCGAGGAAGCGGCGGCGTACGCCTTCTCCCCGCTGGAGCGGGAGTTCGTCGACGGCTGGCTCGCGAACGTCGTCCACGGCACCCCCGACGAGGTCCGCACCGGGCTGGATGACCTCGCGAAGCGCACGGGCGCGGACGAGCTGATGCTCACCGCCAACGCCCATGGCGGTGCGGCCCGGTTGCGCTCGTACGAGCTCGTCGCGGACGCGTACGGCATGCCGGTGGAGGTACCCGCCGCCGGTTGACGGCGTGCGAACGGCGTTTGGCTGGTTTGTTGCCGAAACCTTGCACGGAGCTGCCTGAAGGCAGCCTTAAACCGCTCGTCACCCGGGGTGGCGGGCGGTTTCTGATGTGCGTTCAGGTCTCTGACTTGGGGAAATAGCACCTGAGTGGTCTAGTCCTTCTTTGGTCCGAACCATTGACGTGGGGGTGGAGTGATCGCTATCACTTCTCTCACCCGAACCGCTTGAACTCCCCTCCCACCCCCACGGAGACAGCTCATGCACATCCGTAAACCACTCCTCGCAGCCGCCGCCACGGCCGCGTTGGCCGCCGGAGCGCTGGCCTCCTTCGCGGGACTCGGCACCGCCCAGGCCGCCGACGCGGGCGCCACCGCCGCGGCGGGCGGGGTCCGCATCGCCTACTACGACCAGTGGAGCGTGTACGGGAACGCCTTCTACCCCAAGCACCTCGACACCCGTGGCATAGCGGGCAAGCTGGACGTCATCAACTACTCGTTCGGCAACATCCACCCCACCAACCTCACCTGTTTCGAGGCGAACAAGGCGGCGGGCGACGACAACAACCCCAACGCCGGTGACGGCGCGGGCGACTCGTACGCCGACTACCAGAAGTCCTTCAGCGCCGCGGACAGCGTCAGCGGGGTCGCCGACAAGTGGGACCAGCCGATCGTCGGCGTCTTCAACCAGTTCAAGCAGCTCAAGGCCAAGTACCCCCACCTGAAGATCAACATCTCGCTGGGCGGCTGGACCTACTCCAAGTACTTCAGCGACGCGGCCAAGACCGACGCCTCCCGCAAGAAGCTGGTCTCCTCCTGCATCGACCAGTACATCAAGGGCAACCTCCCGGTCGAGGGCGGCTACGGCGGCCAGGGCGTCGCCGCCGGCATCTTCGACGGCATCGACATCGACTGGGAGTACCCGGGCTCCTCCGGCGGCCACCTCGGCAACCACTACGCCCCCGAGGACAAGCAGAACTTCACGCTCCTGCTCAAGGAGTTCCGCGAGCAGCTCGACGCCTACGGCCAGGCCAACGGCGGCAAGAAGTACCTGCTGACCTCGGCGCTCCCGGCCGGCCAGGACAAGATCAAGTACATCGAGACGGACAAGATCGGCGCGTACCTCGACTACGCGAACATCATGACGTACGACATGCACGGCGCCTGGGACGGCGACGGCCCGACGTACCACCAGTCCCCGCTGTACTCCGGCGCCAACGACCCGACCGACCCGATCGCGCCGGGCACCCAGAAGTACAGCATCGACAACGCGATCGACTCCTGGATCGACGGCAACCCGGCCTACGGCATCACCGGCGGCTTCCCCGCGAACAAGCTGACGCTGGGCTACGAGTTCTACTACCGCGGCTGGAAGGGCGTCCCCGCCGGGCCGAACAACGGCCTCGCCCAGTCCGCCACCGGCGCCTCCGGCGCCCGGCCCACCAGCCAGCAGGCCGGCATCGCCAACTACAAGGAACTCGGCGGCCTCGTCGACAACCCGGCGACCACCTTCTGGGACGACCAGGCCAAGGCCTCGTACTTCTACAAGGACGGCGAGTTCTTCACCGGCCTCAACCAGAAGTCCATCCAGGCCCGGGTCGACTACGGCAAGCAGCGCGGCCTGGCCGGCGCGATGATGTACTCCCTGCTCGGCCTGGACAACAACACCACCCTGCTGAACCAGATCTCGGACGCCCTCGGCGGCACCACGGTCCCGCCGACCACCCCGCCGACGACGCCTCCGACCACTCCGCCCACGACCCCGCCGACCACGCCCCCGACCACCCCGCCGACGGGCTGCGGCTCGACCCCGGCGTACGTCGCGGGCACGGTCTACACGGCCGGCAACGAGGTCGCGCACAACGGCCGCAAGTACAAGGCCCAGTGGTGGACGCAGAACGAGACCCCGGGCACCACGGGTGAGTGGGGCGTCTGGAAGGACCTCGGCGCCTGCTGATCTCCCCCCACCCCGCGCCGAGCGACACCTCCGCCCTGTCCCCTCTCCGGGGGCGGGGCGGAGGTGTGTGACATGGTTGCGGGATTCCGCACATCACTCCGTGTCGGGATCGCTACGCTCGGCCACAAGCTCGTTCTCCGCCTGGAGGTGCCGTCTGATGGCCGTGGTCCGTGACATCGATCCCAGTGCTTCGCCGCTGGACTACTACCGTTACGAGCTGCGCCGCCTGCGGGAGGAAGCCGGGCTGAAACAGGCGCAGCTGGGCGCGAGCATCTTCTGCACCGGGTCCCTGATCGGCATGATCGAGAACGGCAAACGGGTCCCGACCCGCGACTTCTCGGAGCGGGTCGACGTGGCGCTGGGCACGGACGGCCACTTCTCCCGCCTGGTGGGGCTCGTCCTGCGGAGTATCTTGCCGACGTGGTTCCAGGCGTACGCGGAGATGGAGGCCAGGGCGACGTTCATCTCCACGTACCAGGCGCAGGTGGTCTACGGGCTGCTGCAGACGGAGGAGTACGCGAAGGCCCTGGTGAGCGTGGAGTTTCCCGACCGGGCCGACGAGATCGCGGCGGCCCGAATGGAGCGCCAGCGCATTCTGATGCGTGAGGAGCCGCCGGTGCTGCTGGTGGTGCTGGACGAGGCGCTGCTGCACCGGAACGTCGGCGGCCGCGAGGTCATGCGCAACCAGCTGGCCCACCTGTTGAGCGTCGCAGACAGGCCGTGGGTGCAGATCCAGGTGATGCCCTTCTCGGCCGGTGAACACACCGGGATGACGGGCTCGTTCAACCTCCTCCGTTTCGACGACGACCCCGACCTCTTCTACACGGAGAGCTATGACTCAGGCCGTATGACGGCAAACCCGAAAGTGATCAAGGAACGCTCCGTCGGATACGCTCGCCTGCAAGCCGACGCCCTTTCGCCGGCGGCCTCGGCCCTTCTGATCGCGCGCGTAATGGAGGAACGGTATGGGCACCACTCTGAATCTGACGGCCGTGCCGTGGCGTAAGTCGTCCTACAGCAGCACCAACGGCGGTGACTGCGTCGAGGTTGCCGCTCAGCCCTGCCTCGTGGCGGTCCGGGACTCCAAGAACCCCGGCGGGCCCGCGTTCACCGTGGCTCCAGAAGCCTTTGCGGTCTTCGTGCGCAGCCTCTGAGCAGGCTCAGCCCGTTGGTACGGGCGGCCGCTCGAACGGCGACGGCACCGGGAAGTAGGCCTCCAGGAAGGCCGCGACGACGTTCTGCTGCTGCGTCGCGGTCAGTGTGCCCTCCGCCCCGGTCTCCTCGTCGTCGGCCAGACAGAACGCGTCGTGGCCGCGCTCGGCGGCCAGCGGCGGGAGGGTCTCGACCACGTCCTGGCACGAGGTGCTGACGTAGGTGTGCGCCAGGTGGCCCTCGACGGCGTGGCCCTCCGCGAGCCCCAGGTGGGAGGCGAGGGTGACGGGGGCGAGGTCGTCGGTGCTGCGGAAGACCGAGCGGGCGGTGGCGTCGAGCCGGCCGGGCAGCAGCTCCTCCACCCGGGTGAAGAGCGAGCGGGTCAGCGGGTAGGGGGTGTGGGCGAGGATGTGCGGATAGGTGCGGCCGACGACCTCCTCGACGGCCTGCCGGGTGACCTTCTGCGAGGACGTGAACACGTCGTCGCCCACCCGGCTGCCGGGGTCGACGGCGCGCTGGTCGTGGAAGACCTTGGGCAGCCCCGAGGGCAGGAAGTAGTCCTGCGGGCGCTGCGGGCGGCCGATGAAGATGTCGTCGTTGAAGTAGACGAAATGCTCGGCGAGGCCCGGGATGCGGTGCAGCCGGCTCTCGATGGCGTGGGAGTTGAACACCTCAGGGGCGTCGGGGTCCGTGGAGAGCTCGCGGTGGTCGACGACCGTGATGTCGGGGTGGCAGGTGTCGAGCCAGTCCGGGGCCTGGTCGTCGGTGACGAGGAAGACGTGCCGGATCCAGGGCGCGTAGGCGGCGATCGCGCGCAGGCAGTACCGGAGCTCGCCGCGGTCGCGGTACCGGTTGTCCGCGAGGTCGACCCCCGTCCCGCCGCCGGTGCCGGCGGCGGACCCGGCCTGCGCGGCGCGGTCCCGGCGGCTGCGCCAGGCGGGGTCGGCGGCGTCCACCCAGGTGATCACCGCGTCGACCGGGAAGTCGATGTCGTCCGGAAAGCGGCCGGCGAAGCAGTCGACGACGGGGTAGTCCCGGTCGCCTATCCGGCGGGTGGCCGAGGCCGCCAGGGAGGGCACCCACCAGCCGTACGGGGTCTCGCACAGCGTGGCGAGGGCGCCCTCGCCGGAGTCGGGGGCCTCCCAGAACTCCAGGTCGCAGCCGGTCTCGGGGCCGTAGGCCAGGGTCCGGCCGGAGGTGACGACCGGATGGTGGAGGCGTACGGCCCGGACGCGGGCGGGGTGCGCCTCGGCGGCTTCGACCGCTGCCGGGAGGTCCTCCGCGAGTACGTCCCCGGCCTCGCCGTCGGCGGTGATCAGGCGGGCGTAGAGGGGGAGTCCCGTGAAGGCCGCGGCGCAGGCCTTCAGCGCGGTGTCGCGGTCGCCCGGGGCGATGGCCACCCGGTGGCGGAGCCGGCCGTCGGGGACGAGCCCGTAGGGGACGGCGGCGGCTTCGAGGGCCTCGGCGACCGACCGGAGGTTGGCGTCGCGGGCGTCGGCGGGGAGCAGGTCGTCCCGTACCAGGGCGAGCCTGCCGCGGTGGCGGACCAGGGCCGGAACGGCCGCCAGCAGTTCGTCCTCGCGGTCGGCGGCCCGGCCGCCCCGTGCGGGCCCGTCGCCCGTGTGCTCCCGGCCGGAGGGGCCCGTCTGCCGCGGGATGCCGCCGCGGCCACGCACGGTGCGGGCGAGTCTGCGCAGCCCGGCCGGAAGGGAGAGGCGGCGAATTCCCTGCATGTACGTCCTCGGCCGGATGTTCGGGTGTCCTGAGCGGAGGGCGCGGTCAGGAACAGCGGTGGATGGCTTGTTCAGCGATACGTTTCCTCTTGTTCACCGTTCATGCAAGGGCCGGGAGTCCCACCGTCCCGAATTACAGCGAGTTCTCATGTGGGGCGGGGCTCGTGCGGCTCAGCGCCCGGCCGGGTGCCGATCATCTCGGCGATCCGCTCGGGGGCGACGGCGCGTGAGTAGAGCCAGCCCTGGCCCGTGTCGCAGCCCACGCGCCGCAGCCGTGCGGCCTGTCCGGCGGTCTCCACGCATTCCGCGGTGACCGTCAGGCCGAGCCGGTGCGCGAGCTGGACCAGGGCCTCGACGATGGTCTCGTCGGCCGGGTTCGGGTGCGTGCCCTCCTCGTAGCGGAAGCCGCGTACGAAGGAACCGTCCAGTTTCAGGACCGACACCGGGAGCCTGCTGAGGTAGGCGAGGTTCGAGTAGCCGGTGCCGAAGTCGTCGATCGCGATCCGCACGCCCATGTCGCTGAGCGCCTGGAGGGCCTGGAGGGGGCGCCCGGCCGAGCCCATCACCGCGGACTCGGTCAGCTCCAGCTGCAGCAGCTGCGGGGCGAGGCCCGTCTCGGCCAGGATCTCCGCGACGTCGCCCACGAGGTCCGAGTCCCAGACCTGGCGGACGGCGACGTTGACGGACACGAAGACGGGGCAGTCGCTGGGCTGTTCGATCTGCCAGCGGCGGGCCTGCCGGCAGGCGGTCCGCAGGACCCACTGCCCCAGCTGGACGATGGACCCGTCCTCTTCGGCGATCCCGATGAACCGATTCGGCGTGAGTGTGCCGAATTGCGGGTGGTTCCAGCGCACCAGCGCCTCGACCCCGCGCACCGCACCGCTCTCCAGATCCACCAGCGGCTGGTACTCCAGCTCGAACTCCCCGCGTTCCACGGCCGGCCGGAGGGTGGAGGAGAGCGCCTGGCGGGTCATCCGGTGCGCGTTGCGCTCCGGGTCGAACAGCGTCCAGCGGGCCTTGCCGTCCGCCTTGGCCCAGTACAGCGTCGTGTCGGCGGCCTGCATCAGGCCGGTCGCAGAGGTGCCGGCCGCGGTCCGTTCCACGACCCCGATCGAGGCGGAGACGGACAGCCGCTGCCCGGCCAGGTCGAACGGTTCCTGTACGGCGGTCAGTACGCTCCGCGCCAGGTCCGCGAGCTGTTCGGTGCCGGTGGAGTCCTCGACCAGCAGGGCGAACTCGTCACCGCCGAGGCGCGCGACCAGGTGGCCGCCGGTGCGCCCGTAGCCGGACTGGTCGGCGCACTGGGTGAGGCGGGCGGCGACGGCGGTCAGCAGCCGGTCGCCGACGCGGTGGCCGAGGGTGTCGTTGACGGCCTTGAACCCGTCGAGGTCCAGATAGCACAGCCCGATCCGGCCGGTGCCGCCGCCGTGTTCGTACGAGGCGGCCTCCAGGGCGGCGGAGAGCCGCTCGAAGAACAGGGCGCGGTTGGGCAGGCGCGTGACCGGGTCGTGCATCTGGAGGTGGCGCAGGCGGGCCTGGAGGTCGCGGCGGTCGCTGATGTCGGCCACCGACAGCAGGACGTCCCCGGTGCCGGGGACGGGTCCGAGCGTGACCTCGGTCCAGAGGGAGTGCCCGTCGGGGTGTTTGAGGCGGCGGGTGCAGCGCAGCCGGGCCTGCCGGCCGCGGAGCACCTCCTGGTACGCGGCCCAGGTGCGGGCCTCCGCGGCCAGGTCGACCAGGTCGGCGGCGGACCGGTGCACGAGCGCGTGGGGTTCGCTGCCGAGGAGCCCGGCGAAGGCCTGGTTCGCGGCGACGACGTAGCCCTCGCGGTCGACGACGGCCATGGCGAGGTGGGCCGCGTTGAAGGCGGCCCGGTAGTCGCGCAGGTCGGAGTCGGCGGCGCGGTACGGCGACGGCGGAGCGGCCGGGGTGGCCGAAGCCGACGGCACTGCCGGCACTGCCGGGTGACGCTCCGTAATGGCCGATCGGATGCTGTCGGCCGCCGAACCGGTTCCTTCTGAGGTTCCGCTCACCGTTGGCTCCCGCAGTGTTCGTGAGTGTCCGCGCAGGAAAGTGTGCCGATCATAGAGGCTGCCGGGAGGCCCTATCCAGCGGCGCCACCGGTTGAGACGGTTCGGTTCGGCGTGATGACGGATCGTCGGCGAAAGACGGGGCGATCGTTTCTGCGCGGCTCTGAGCATGCGGGGGCTTCTGCTGATCTCAGGTGATCGGTCGTGACGTTCTGTAGGCAGTGGCGTGAAGTTGGAGGGTCACCGACTTGCCGTATTACTCACTCGTGTGGGGCAGCGGAACAGGGCATTAGTAAGACAATCGCCTCAAGGTGGATGAACAGGTACGAATCCACCACCGGAGGTCGATGTGGCGCGACAGCAGACACCCGGGGGAGTGGAACGCTCCCGCATCCGAAGTACCGCCGCGGCGCTCACCTCCCTCACGGCGCTCGCCGCCATGTCGCTCGTCGCCGGTCCCGCGGTGGCCGACTCCGGATCCGCGCCCTGCGCGCTGACGCGCACCTCGGCGCACCACTCCCTCGGCCTGGACACCTGGAACGGCGCCTACCCCAGGCCCGAGCGCACGCTCAACGCCGTCATGGTCTTCCTCTCCTTCCCCGACCACCGGAGCACCCTGAAGACCGAGGAGATCGTCGGCGACTACTTCCCCGCCACCAGCGACTTCTTCGAGCAGGCCTCGTACGGCCGGTTCCGGCTGGTCCCGCACCCGCAGAAGAAGTGGATCCAGATGCCCAAGCCGTCCACGGCGTACGGCATAAAGCGGGACTGGGCCGCCGGGGACCGGGCCTCCTACCTGCGCGACGCGGTCGCCACCGCCGACGCCCAGGTGGACTTCCGCAAGTACGACGTCGTCTACTTCGTCGCCGACCCGGACGCGCCCGGCGTGGACTCCGACGCCACCAAGGTCGTCAACTTCGAGCACCCGATCGTCGCGGACGGCACGGAACTGCGGCGGATCGTCACCGTCTTCGAGCGCCACCCGCCGGACCGGAACGTGCTGGCCCACGAGACCGGGCACGTCTTCGACCTGCCCGACCTCTACCACCGGCCCACCGACGGCAAGGGCGACTGGGACACCTACGTCGGGGACTGGGACGTCATGGGCAGCCAGTTCGGCATGGCCCCGGACCTCTTCGCCTGGCACAAGTGGAAGCTGGGCTGGCTCGACGCCTCCCAGGTGGACTGCGTGCAGTCGGGCTCCTCGATGCACACCCTGCAGCCGCTGGCCCAGGCCCCGCCGAGCGGCGCAACGGGCGGCACCCGCCTCGCGGTGATCCGTACGGGCCCCGGAAGCGCGATCGCCGTCGAGGCGCGGGGCTCCGCCGGCAACGACGGGGACACCTGCACGGAGGGCGTCCTGGTCTACCGGGTGCGCAACGAGGCGTCGTCGGGCGGCGGCCCGATCGAGGTGCTGGACGCGCACCCGTCGACGGAGGCGTGCTGGGACCGCTCGGTGTACCCGCCGCTGGCGGACGCACCGCTGGAGGTGGGCGAGACGTACACCGTGCCGGGCGAGCGGATCACCATCGAGGTGGCGGACCGCACCCGGTCCGGCGCGTACACGGTGAAGATCACGACGTGACCGCGGGCACCCCGCGGGACGACGAAAAAGGCCCCCACTCGCGTGGGGGCCTTCTTCCGTCTGTGCGCCGCCAGGGACTCGAACCCCGGACCCGCTGATTAAGAGTCAGCTGCTCTAACCAACTGAGCTAGCGGCGCTTGTCTGACGTGGAAGACATTAGCAGGAGGATCGGCGGAACGAAAAATCGATATCCCCAGGTCCGGTCGGTGCCGGGTTGCGGGCCGCCCGTACGAAGGCCCAGAGCAGGGCCTCGGGCCCGGGAAGCCAGGGCTCGCGCGCGTCGGGGGCCACCAGCCACCGGGACGGCCCGGGCGTGGCCGCCAGCGGCGGCACGGTGACGGCGTCGCCCCGGCCGTGGCACAGCGGCGCCGGCGCGGTGCGGGAGCCGCCCCACTCCTCCCAGGCCAGCAGGGCGGGCAGCCGGTGCGCGGTCCCGGGCGCGGCGAAGAGCAGCATCCGCCCGCGGTGCACGGCGACCGGCCCGGAGCCGGGACCCTCGGCCCACAGCAGGTCGAGGATCCGGCGCCCGAGGACGAGCGGCACGTTGACGACGTCGAAGGGGTCGCCGCAGGGCAGGGTGGCCGGAAGCCCGGGCCGCGCCTCCCACACCGCGAGGGTGCGCCGGGGGTGGGCGGCCGCGGAGGTCAGCCAGGCGGCGCCCTGGGGGGTGACGTGGGTGGCGGGTGCGGTGCGGGTGCGTTCGCCGCGCGCGTGAAGGGCGGTGCAGCCGGGAGCCTTCGTCAGCGTCGTCATATGCCACTGTCTACCCGCCGTAGTGAAGCGGTATCCACGAGTTACGAAAAACGAGGACAGCGGGGCCGCCGCCGGAGTATCTTGCGCCCTTCACGCGGCGCAGGGGCTGGATCTCCCGCCCCTGCGCGCTTGTGGGGACCGGCGGCCGACCGGTGCGGCGCTACGGCGTACCCGCGCCTCGCTGGAGCGATTCGCCGAATTCGATCATCTTGCGGGCGTAGTCCTCGGTCCACTCCGCCCGCTCGGCGATCAGGGCCGGCGAGAGCCGGTCGAACCGGCGGGGATCCGCCAGCTGCGCCGCCGCCAGGGCCTGGAACTCGACCGCCCGCTCCTGCGCGGCCCGGAAGGCCAGCGTCAGCTCGGTCGCACGGGCCAGCAGCTCCCGCGGGTCCTCTATCGACTCCAGGTCGAAGAAGTGCTCCGGGTCCGCCACGGCCTCCGAGGGCTCGAAGAGCAGAGGCGCCGGCCGCAGCCGCCGCTCGGTCCGCTCGGGCTCTGCCATGCGTGTCCTCCTGCTGCGCGTGCGAAGTGATTCCGGGCCACCGTCCATTGTCCAACGCCGCGCAAGACCCCTGCTCGACGGGCTGGAACACCCGTCCGGCCGACGAGGCGCACGAGCAGGTGGAAGGGCCCGGTGGCGAGGGAGTCGCACAGGCGATCGGAACGTGCCCCGTCCCGACCGCGTCGCGCTGACCGGCCGTCAGTCGCACGCCTCCGCGCCCGGGCGGCCGCTGCCGCGCCCGTGCCGCCCGTCCGGGTGGTGGAGGCGGGCGGCGCCCTCGGCTACGGCGTACGGCTGCACGCGCACGCCGCGTACGACCACCTGGCGGGAAGCCTGGTCACACCGTGACGGCCTCGGCGGCGCGCTTCGCCGCCAGCTCGGCCACGTCGTCCAGGACCGCGGCGAGCTCGCCCACGAGCGTCTCCGGGGCCTGGAAGCCCTCGGGGCCCACCAGCTTGGGGATGCCCGGGACCGCGGCGGAGTGCTCGGCGGGCAGCATGCCGAGACGGGTGAGGACCGGCAGCAGCATCTCGGCGGCCGGGACGCCGCCGGTGGGGCCGGCGCTGTAGCTGACGATGCCGACCGGCTTGCCCTTCCACTCGTTGTAGAGGAAGTCGATGGCGTTCTTGAAGGGGGCGGTGAAGCCGCCGTTGTACATCGGCAGGACGAAGAGGAAGGCGTCCGCCGAGTCGACCAGGGCGCTCCAGTCGCGGGTGTGCTGGTGCGCGTAGTTGCCGGTGGAGGCGTATTCGGGCTCGTCGAGGAAGGGCAGGGCGATCTCGGCGAGGTCGACGGGGGTGACGTCGAAGCCGCCTCGCTCGCGGGCCTGCTCGGTCACCCATCGGGCGAGGGGACGGCCGGAGGAGGTGGGGCGGGTGGCGGCGGAGATGACGTGCAGGCGGGTCATGGTGAGGACTTCCCGGTCGGCGTGATCATTGATGTGTCAGCTGATCAAACCCAGGAAATGGGTGACATGTCAATCAGATAAGTGATGTGTCACCGACCTGGTTAGAGTGGCGCACATGACCCCCGCACCGGAGCCCGGGCCCCGCTGGCTCACCGAGTCCGAACAGGACGCCTGGTACGCGTGGCGGCGGATGTTCCCGCTGGTCAACGCGGAGATCGCACGCGACCTCAGCCAGGACAGCGGACTCTCCGAAGCCGACTACGACGTCCTGTCGGTACTCGGCTCCACCGACGGCCACCGGATGCGCATCAGCGCGCTGGCCGAGCTGATGCGCTGGTCCCGCAGCCGGCTGTCCCACCAGCTCACCCGCATGGAGCAGCGCGGCGCCGTCCGCCGCGAGGAAGTGGCCGCCGACGGCCGGGGCGCGGAAGTCGTCCTCACCGACGCCGGCATCGCCACGATCACGGACGCGGCCCCGCTCCACGTGGAATCCGTACGCCGCCACCTGATCGACGTCCTGACCCCGGACCAGCTGCGCACCCTGGCCGAGGTCGGCGAGACCCTCCACGCCCGCACGGGCGCCCGCCGCAAGCCCTGACCCGGCGGTCGCGCGGGTCTCAGATGGTCCATCCCGAGACCCGTACGTGCGCGACGCCCCCGTCCTCGTAGTCGAGCTCGACACCCACCCCGTCCGCGAGCCGGTGGCCGTCCTTGTCGCTCGCCGGCACCGGCTTCTGCTGCGGGTTCGCGCACGCGTCGGCGCCCGAGCAGTACTCCCGTGACGGCTCCGTGTCGGGATAGGAGGCCCGCAGCCACGCCTCCGTCTCCTCCCGGGGCGCACGGAAGTCCAGCTCGTACGAGATGCTCAACCACTGCCCCGTCGTACACCGCCGGTCATGCGTCCCCGCGGGCAGCTCGGCGGCGCGGACGAACTTGGCCGCCCTGTCGCACGGCACGCCCAAGGTGCCGACCATGGCCGCCGACACCTGGTAGGCGTACCAGCCCCCGAAGGTCAGCGTGGCTGCCGCGGCGGTCGCCGCAAGCCATATCGTGATGCGCTTGCGTCGTACGGACATCATTCGAGAACCCCCTGGTCGCTCACTTGAACATGTTCAAGGACGTGTCCGGAAGGGTCTCGGTTCCACCCGCGCCGATCTTCAGGGCCGCCAGGGGACCCGGTGCTCGGACAGGTGGGCGAGCACCGAATGGTTCGCTTCCCAGCCGTCCGGGAACTTGACCGTCACGCCCAGTTGGACCGGTTCCGTCGAGGGGTGGTCGTCCAGCAGCTCCGCGATGCCCGCCCGGGCCACCACCACGCACGCGTGCCGGTGCCGGGAGGCCAGCACGCACAGGCGGCCCGTCTCCAGGTGGAAGGCCGTCGCGTCCGGGCGGCCCGACAGCGGGTGGAGGACCACCGTGAGGTCGTACTCGCGGCCCTGCAGCCGGTTCGCGGTGTCCACCGTGACCCCCGTGACCCCGAGCGAGGCCAGCGCCGCGCGCACCGCCGCCGCCTGGTCGCGGTGCGCCGTGCCGACCGCGATCCGGTCCGCCGTCAGCGGGGCCGGGGACGGGGACTGCTCGTCGGAGGTCACCGCCCCGCGGTCCAGGGCCCGGCGGACCACCAGGGCCACCGCCCGCACCGCCTCCGGGTCCGTGCGCGGGGTGTGCCGCGCGGGCAGCTCCAGCAGGCCCCAGCCCGCCTCCGCCGCCTCGTCCAGCACCCGGTCCGGGCCCGACCCGTCCGAGGGCACCCCGTACGACAGCCGCCGCTCGCCCGGGCCCGTACCGCTGCGGAACTGCGTATACGGGTAGAAGGCGCGGGAGACCAGCGGCGCCGCCGACGCCGGGAGCCGCCAGGACACCGGCAGCCGGTGCTGCGGCAGCTGCGGGTTGTGCGCGAGCAGGGTGCTCACCGCCGAGGCGGAAGGATCGTAGGACAGGCCCGCCCACTGCTCCGCACCGACCACGCTGAACGGGTCCAGCTGCCCCGGATCGCCCACGAACAGTGCCCGCTCGAACAGCCCGGCCACGGCCAGCAGCGCGTCCGAGCGCATCTGGTACGCCTCGTCGACGATGGCGTGCTGCCAGGGCTCGACGTCCTTGACGAACGCCCACTTGGCCGCCGTGGAAATGGTGATCGGCAGCTCCGCGAGGTCCTTCGGCTTCGCCGACAGGGTGACCGAGGCAAGCTCGCGCAGCGCCGGGTCGTAGGCGTCCCCGTCACTGCTGTGCAGCCGGCCCACCTTCAGTTCCGGGTCCTTGTCGGCGAGACGCAGCACCAGGTCGTCGACCTGCGCGTTGGTCTGCGCCACCACCATCAGGCGGCGTCCGGCCGCGGCCAGCTCCCGGGCCGCGCGGACCACCAGCGTGGACTTGCCGGCACCGGGCGGGGAGTCGACGACGACACCCCGCTCGCTCCCGTGCAGCGTGTCGGCCAGGATCGCGGCGGTCGCCCGGGCCGCCGCCGCGCCCGGGTCGAAGGGGGCGGTCGTGGTCACAGCAGGTCCTCGTCGGTCACGGAGTCGGGCAGGGGAAGGGCGCCGGCCGATCCCGGCGGGCCACCGTGCGTCCACGGGGTCTGCTCCGGCTCCGGGAGCTTCGGGCCGCCGCGCGCGTCGTGCTCGAACAGCGTCCAGCAGAGCCGGTCGCCCTTCTCCGGAACCGTCCCCGGATCCGGGTCCCGGCCGCGGCCCATCTTGTCCAGGAGCCGCAGCACCAGCCGCCCGTCCCCCTCGAAGCGGACGAACTGCGCGCTCTGCGGGCGCCCGTCCAGCGAACGGAACACCTTCCCGCCGCCCTCTTCCGCCAGCTGCGGCAGGTCCTCCGTCACCACGGTCACCAGCGGGCGCGGGCTCGGCCGCTTCGACTCCGTCCACTCCATCACCACCTCGGTGACCTCACCGGCGAAGGCCTCGCCCGCGAAGCGCCGGCCCGCCATCACCAGCGGGTCGTCCAGGGCCTCCTGGGCATCGAGCCGCACCTGTTCGGTCTCCCGCGTGGCCAGCTTCTGGGCCGCCGTCACCGCGTCGTCGCGGCGCGGCTGCGGCGGCTCACCCGCCCGTACGCGGTCACGGTGACCGGTGTAGGACCAGCGGTCGCGCGTCCAGCGCTCCTCCGCGCGCTCGCCCGGCGGCAGGGATCGCAGCAGGTCGATCGCCTCCCAGGTCATGCGCCAGGTGCTCGACAGCTGGGTTTCGACCAGCCGGTGCACCTCCTGCTCGGCAGTCCGGACATGCCGGTCGTCGTCGCCGGGACCGGCCGCCAGGGCGGTGCGCGCGGCGTCGTAGCGGGCGATGGCCGGGGCCAGCAGCTTGTTGTCGAAAGCCGGGTCGGTGGCCGGACCGGCGGGCGGGCACAGCAGCTGGCCGTCCTCGTCGCGGCCCAGCTCGGCCCGGTGGGCCGCCTCGGCACCCGACCGGCCCGCGGGCGGGTCGATCCAGCCCAGGAGCGCGCCCAGGTGCTGGTCCTCCAGATTGCTCTGGCCGGTGGCCCAGTGCCGGGACAGCAGATCGGTGGCCGACAGCAGCATCGAGGAGCCGGGCACCCGCGAACGCTCGGCGAGGTGCGTGAACCAGCGGCCGAGCATCGGCACCTGCGAGGGCGCCGGATACGGATTCTCCGGATCCTCCTCGGCGGTGCGCCGGAAGCGCATCGAGCGCCCCAGCAGCCGTACGTACTCGATGCCCGCCCGGCTCGGCACGATCAGCTGCGGCGCGTCCACGCACAGCTCGGTCTCGACCTTGACCCGCTTGCCCGTCTCCGGGTCGGTCTCGCTGCGCTCGGCCGGCTCCACGACGTCCGCGTACGCGTCGATGTGGGCCAGCACCTCCACGGCCAGCTCCGCGAGGAAGGCCCAGCGCCGGTCGCGGTCGCGCGGCTGGGGTATCACGAACACCCGCGGCTCGTGCCGGTCGGAGCCGACCATCGCTCCGAGCGGGGCACCCGCCTCACCGGCCGTGGTCAGCGGGACGAAGACCATCGGGCGCTCGCCCAGGTGCCGGTGGCGCACGGTCGCGAGCGGCTGGGCGCGGCCCGCGCGTACGGCCTCCAGCCGGGCCAGGGTGCTCAGCAGGGGCATGCGGGGGTCTCCGGGGCGGGGTGCGTCGGACGGGCGGCGGCCAGTTCGAGGGCCTCGGCGCGCAGCCGGGCGGCGCGGTGCAGCGCGGCGGCGGTCGGGTCCTCGGGGCCGCCGGCCCCGGGGGCGGCCCCGGCGGCGGCCGCGAGGGCGGCCTCGACGGTGGTCAGCGTGCCCAGCTCACCCCGTACCGACCGGCCCAGCGCGGTGACCTGGTCGGCGGCGCGGGCCCGGTCACGGCAGTGGAAGGCGAGCTCGCAGGCGGCCAGGCACTCGGGGGCGTAGGCGGCGTCGACCGCGGACACGGCCCGGGTGAGCTCCTCGGCGGTGCGTGTCGCCGGGTCGAAGCTGAGGCCCTCGGGCAGGGCGGCGGCCAGCTCCTCGACACGGGTCAGCCGCTCCAGCTGGCGGCGGGTCACGGCGCGCTCGCGGCGGACGTCGACGGGGGAGGCGGTGGGCAGGTTGGAGAAGTCCTTGGGGCAGACCAGCAGCACGGTGTGCCCGACCTCGGCGCCGGGCAGCTTCGCGGCGGTCTTCTCCAGGGCCAGGACGTAGACGGCGGCCTGCCGGGCGGCGGCTCCCACCTTCGCGGCGTCGGCGGCACCGTCGATCATCGGGAACGACTTGATCTCCACGACCGTCCAGCGGCCGTCGGGGTGGACGACGACGGCGTCGGGCTCCAGGTAGGCGGGGGAGCCGGCCACCTCCAGGGCGAGCATCGGGTGGTCCAGCAGCGTCCAGGCACCGGAGTCCCGGCCGGCGGCGGTCGCCTCGCGCAGCGCGAGCGCGGTCCGCGCGGCGCGGCCCTCGGGGCCGGCGGCGGTCAGGTCGGGGACGCGGGCGGCGGCCCCGGGCGGCTCGGCGGCCGGATCGAGGTGCCCGTGCACCAGCCGCAGCAGCTCGGCTCCGCCGTCGCCCTTGACCTTGGCCTCGAAGGAGTTCCCGCGGACTATGGCGAACTGCGACTGCCCGAAGGAGGCGGGGGAACCGAGCGCCGACGCGAGGGCGGTCTTGTCCACACCGGCGCCGTCGAGCAGGGCGCGCCTGCCACAGCCGGGATTGGCGGCGAGGGCCGCCAGTGCCCGGGCGTCGAGCGGACGGGGCGGCACGGCGGGGCCGCGCAGGCCGGCGAGCCGCTGCCGCAGAGTCGTCGGCTGCGCGGGGCTGCTGGGCGGGTAGGAGCTCACCCGCGGAAGTGTCCCATCCGCCACTGACAATCGGGGACGTAGCGCGGAATCCGGCCGTGGGGGCGGGTGATGGATGATGTACGAATCCTCGAACGAACCGGGAGAATTCCATGGCCCCCCGCATCCTGCTGGCCCGCCACGGCCAGACGGCGTGGTCCCAGCTCGGCAAGCACACCGGACGCACGGACGTGCCGATGCTGGAGGAGGGCAGGCAGGGCGCGAAGCTGCTCGGGGAGCGGCTGGCCCGGGACCCGTGGCGGGGTCTGCCGGGCGTGGAGGTCCGCACCAGCCCGCTCGTGCGGGCGAGCGAGAGCTGCGACCTGGCGGGCTTCGGCGCCCGGGCCGAGCCGTGGGACGCGCTGATGGAATGGGACTACGGCGACTACGAGGGCATGACCCCGGCGGAGATCCAGGCCGTCCGGCCGGGCTGGCTGATCTGGCGCGACGGTGTCCCGGGCGGCGAGTCCGTGGCGGACGTCGCGGCCCGCGCGGACGAGGTGATCGCCTGGGCCCGCTCGGCGGAGCGCGACGTCCTGGTCTTCGCGCACGGGCACATCCTGCGGACGCTGGCCGCGCGCTGGCTGGGCTTCGACGCGTCCTTCGGCGCCCGTATCCGGCTGGAGCCGACGTCCCTCTCGGTGCTGGGGTGGGCCTACGGGTCGGCGGCGCTGGAACGCTGGAACGACACGGGTCACTTGGACGCGTAGCCCCTGCCCCTGCCCTGCGGGCGGCTCGGCGGTGTGTGTCGTGTGCCGGGCCCTGCCTCTGCCCTGCGGGCGGCTCGGCGGTGGGATTCGTGTCCCGGGCCCTGCCCGGACCCGCGCCTCAATCGCCGGCGGGGCTTGATGTGTGCGGGCTGTCCCTGCCTGGGGTGGTCGCCTCAATCGCCGGCGGGGCTGAAATGGCCGGCGGGGCTTGATGTGCGTGGGCTGTCGAAGCACCGGGGTGGGGTGGTGGCACGTAGGAGGGTCCCCGCAGGACGAGGCGCGACCACGGCCGTCTGGCCGGGACGCCCCGCGCGCGCCGAGCCGAGGAGATCCTCGTGCGGGGCACCACCCCACCCCACACCACCCAGCCCCGCCGGCGTTTGAGGCGCCCACCCCGGCGGGGACCGCCCGAACCTAACACCGCCGAGCCACCCCGCAGGGGCACGGCCCGAGCCGCACACCGCCGAGCCACCCCGCAGGGGGACGGGCCGAGCCGCACACCGCCGAGCACCCCGCAGGGGCACGGCCCGAGCCTCACACCGCCGAGCACCCCGCAGGGGCCCCGCCGGGGGTACTCACACCGCCGAGCGCCCCGCAGGGGCATGGCGGGTCAGGAAGGTTTCCACCCGGGGGGAGCGCTGGTGGGGGACGAGGGCGGCGGCCGTTTCCGCGAGCATCGAGCGGACCCGCGTCGACTGGACCTCCGTGAGGAGGTCCAGCACCCGGCCCCCCGCCCACGCGGCCTCGTCCGGGGCGCCCGCGCGGGCCAGGTCGCCGGCCAGCTCGGCGGTGTAGAGGGCCACGTTCCGGGCGAAGTGCGGGTCCTGGAGGTCGGCGGCGCGGCGGGCGTGCCGGGCCGCGCGGGCGTGCTCGCCGAGGGTCGACCAGCAGCGTGCCTCCAGGGACTCCAGCTCCGCCTGCCCGAAGAAGGACATCCACTCGGGGTCGGCTTCCGACTCGCCCCGGGCGAACTCCGTGTGCGCCCGGGCCAGTGCCTCCTCGCAGGCCTTGCGGTCGGCCAGCCCCGCCCAGCCGCCGGCCTCGCGCAGCGCGAGCAGGGACAGCAGTCGCGGGGAGCCGAGGGAGCGGGCGGCGCGCAGGCCCGCCTGGGCGGCCCGTACCGCTTCGCGGGAGCGGCCGCAGTCCCGGGCCAGGAAGGCCATGTTGCTGAAGGCGTGCGCCTCCAGGCCCGGGTCCCGCGCGACCCGGGCCGTCGCGAGGGCCTCCGCGTAGTGCGAGCGGGCGTCGTCGAAGCGGCCCGAGTCGTGGGCCAGCCAGCCGACGGAGACGGCCAGTTCACCGGCGCCGGAGTGCAGCCGGTCCTCGGTGGACTGCCGGGTGGCTCCCGCGTCGAGCAACGCGTAGGCGGTGCGCAGGGGTTCGGCGGCCCTGCGGTACAGGGCGTCGGCGCCGTGCCGGTCGTCCAGCAGACGGATCTGGCGTACCGCGTCCTCGACGGCGGCGGCCTCGGTCTCGCCGGCCCGGGAGGGGAGCCTGCGGGTGTCGCCGAGCAGGGTGAGGCTGAGCGTCGCGGCCGCCACGGTAGCGGAGCCGCCCGCCATGAACGCGCGACGCAGCACGTCGCTCTCCTTGGAGCTGGAAGGGGATCGGGGATCGCGGTGGGCCGAGCGGCCGCGGACGCTCTCGCGGGGGGAGAAGCCCAGGTCGGCCAGGGTGCGGCCGGGGAACATGTGGAGGAAGACCCGCTCGTAGGCGTAGTTGGGGCAGCGGATCTCGCCGGACTCGACCCGGCCGATGTAGCGCGCGTCGCAGGAAACCGTTTCTCCGATTTCCTTCGCGGCCCGGCGTACCAGGGCCGCGAACTCGGCGGGGGAGTGCTGCCCGCGCAGCCGCCGGAACGTGGAGTTGGGTGAGTGGGGGGACGCCGCCATGGACGTGACCTCTCTGGCAGGAACGCAGCGCCGGTGCTGTGACTAGGGGGTCCGGCGCGCATGAACGTACCGCCAACGAGGGGGTGTTCATGCGATGTTTGGCTACAAAACGGATATCTCACCCGCGATCCGCCATGAACTGCCATCCTTTGCGGCGTCTTGCTACCGCACCCGTTGACGTTCCCGTGCGTTGAACCCATGCGGATACGGATCGAGGAGGGGTTCCCTTGGTGGAGGGCGGCATGGAGAGCACTGGAACGAATTCCCCGGCTCCGGACCTGGACCTGGACCTGGTGACCGTTCCCACGCGGCAGGGGCTGGAGGCGGTGGACATCATCCGCCGCGCCGCCAGCCAGGCCGGCGGGGTCGGGCCCGTCCTGCACGACGGATCCGGCGACACCCTCGGCTTCCTCGTGCCGTCCGGGACGGCCGACGCGTGGGACCTGCCGGGCAGTGCGTGTACGCAGACCAACGGCCGCGGGATGCGGTTCGGCGACGACGTCGTCTCGCCCGCCGCGGGGGCCACGGGATGGCTGCTCCCGCCGGAGGCCGTGGGGCCGGTCACCGATCCGGACGTGCTGCGGGCGGCGCTCGGTGAGGCGGCCCGGCTGATCGAGGCCGCGGACAACTGCCGCTGACGTCCGCGGGCCGGGTCCCGTGCCGCCGCCCGTCACAATGGGGTGGTGGCAGGCAAGGACAGGAACAAGGACAGGCAGCGCGGACGCGGCGGCGCCGAGGCGGTCGTCGGGCAGGTGGACGGCGGCCGGGCGGAGCTGGAGCCGGACCGGGAGCGGGCCGGAGCCTGGACCCTGCTGATCGACGGGGCCCCGCAGTCGCATGTGGACCTGGGCGATCCCGGTTACCTGGACTTCGCGTACCAGCGGCGGATCGGCCACCTGATCGACCTCGTCGCGCCCGCCCGGCAGCCCCTGAACGTGGTGCACCTGGGCGGCGGCGCCTTCACCCTCGCCCGCTACACCGCGGCCTCCCGCCCCCGCTCCACCCAGCAGGTCGTGGAGATCGACGCCGCCCTGGTGGCCTTCGTACGGGAACACCTGCCGCTGGATCCGCAGGCGCGGGTCCGGGTCCGGGCGGTGGACGCGCGGGCGGGCCTGGCCAAGGTTCCGGACGGCTGGGCGGACCTGGTGATCGCGGACGTGTTCAGCGGGGCCCGTACCCCGGCGCACCTGACGAGCGCCGAGTTCCTGGACGACGTACGCCGTGCCCTCGCGCCGGACGGCTGGTACGTGGCCAATCTGGCGGACGGCCCGCCGCTGACCCATCTGCGGGGGCAGATCGCGACGGCCGCGTCCCGGTTCGCGGAGCTGGCGCTGGCCGCCGATCCGGTGGTGTGGCGGGGGAAACGGTTCGGCAACGCCGTCCTGGTGGCGGCCGACCGCGAGCTGCCCGTCGCGGAGTTCACCCGCCGGGTCGCGAGCGACCCGCACCCCGGCCGGGTCGAGCACGGCCGGGCCCTGGTCGGCTTCGCGGGCGGCGCGGCGCCGGTGGCGGACGCCTCGGCGGTGGCCTCACCGCAGCCGCCGCCCTCGGTCTTCCGCTGACGGGCCGGGACGGGCGGGACGGGCGGTGCGGGCCCGGCTCCGGACGCGGCCGGGGTGCTCGTACGGAAGTGCGCGGAAGACTCCCCGGACGGGCATGTTCCGCGTAGCCTGTGGGCCACTTGGAAGGGCTCATTCCGATACGCGTTCAGAAACGGCACAGCCATGTCTGAAACTCCCGGCAGTCCGCCCCCGGGCACCCCGAGCACCCCCGGCACCACCACCTCCGACTACACCAGGCGCCTCGCCCGACTGGAGGTGTCCGGCCTCAAACGGTTCCTGCCCACCCAGGCGCCCTACCGCTGGAACCTGCGCAGGCTGCACCTGGGCCGGGTCCTCGACGTCGGCTGCGGGCTGGGACGCAACCTCCTCAACTGCGGACCCGGCAGCGTCGGGGTCGACCACAACCCGCACTCGGTACGGACCTGCCGCGAGCGCGGCCTGAACGCCTACACCCCCGACGAACTGGCAACCGCCCCGGACTGCGGCCCCGGATCCTTCGACAGCCTGCTGATCGCGCACGTGCTGGAGCACGTCGACGAGGAGACCGCGGGCGCACTGCTGGACCTCTACCTTCCGCTGGTCAAGCCGGGCGGCGCGGTCGTCATGATCACCCCGCAGGAGGTCGGCTACCGTTCCGACGCCACCCACATCCGCTGGGTCGGCTTCGAGGAGCTGCGCGCCCACGCCGGCCGGGCCGGGATCGCCGTCAGGCGGACGTACTCGTTCCCCTTCCCCCGACCGGTGGGCAAGGTCTTCCCGTACAACGAGTTCGTCCTGGTCGGCACGGTTGCGGCCCAGTAGGGCGTCTCTTCAATCCCAGCCGCTCAGGGGTCGACGATCTCCACCATCGGCGGGTGGTCGTGCCAGGTGCAGAAGACCGACACCTCACGGCCGTCCTTGGTGAAGGTGACCCGGATCCAGAAGTCCTGCTTCCACACCTGCATCCGCCAGCCGGCCGCCGGGGTGGCCGAGACCAGCTCCGCGCTGGACGCGCCCAGGGAGAAGACGACCCGGCCACCGGACACGGGATAGGCCTGCACCTTGCCCGCGTCCTGGCCCTCCGCCCGCCGGTACGCGCCGGAGGCGGCCGACGGCTCCGGGGACTTCCCCGCAGAGCCCCCGGCAGCCGTCGGCGACGCCTCCGGGGCGGGCGACCCGGAGGGCGACGGGGACGCGGACCCGGAGGAGGAGGGGGTGGAGGAAGGCGACGGGGACGCCTGAGCGCTGTGCGTCGACGAGGACAGCGGATGGCCGGTCAGCGGCACCGCGAGCGGCCGGTCGTAGGCCGTGCCCGACATGACGGCGTGCACGCCCCACCACGACAGCGTCACGGCCGCGCCGGTCGCCAGCATCCAGGCCATGGCATGAAGAAGTCCTCGTCGCATCAGGGCACATACTGCACCACCCGCCACAACCGTGGCCCGACACCCCGCCGAGTCGCCCGGATGGACTACGGTGCGGCCCATGGCAAGTGTGCTCGTGGTCGAGGACGACCAGTTCGTACGTTCCGCCCTCATCCGGCACCTGACCGAGGCCTCGCACACCGTGCGCAGCGTCGGCACGGCCCTGGAGGCCCTGCGCGAGGTCGCGCACCACCGCTTCGACGTGGTCATCCTCGACCTCGGACTGCCCGACCTGGACGGCTCCGAGGCCCTCAAGATGCTGCGCGGCATCACCGACGTACCTGTGATCATCGCCACCGCGCGCGACGACGAGGCGGAGATCGTCCGGCTGCTCAACGACGGCGCCGACGACTACCTGACCAAACCCTTCTCGGTGGAGCACCTCTCCGCCCGGATGTCCGCCGTCCTGCGCCGCGCCCGGGCCGCCGCCGGGGCCGAACCGCCCTCGCGCGTCCTGCGCGTCGGCGGGCTCGCCATCGACCCGCTGCGCCGCCAGGCCGAGCTGGACGGGGCCGTACTGGACCTCACCCGCCGGGAGTTCGACCTGCTCGCCTTCCTCGCCGGCCGGCCCGGGGTGGTCGTGGCCCGGCGCGAACTGCTCGCCGAGGTCTGGCAGCAGTCGTACGGGGACGACCAGACCATCGACGTCCACCTGTCCTGGCTGCGCCGCAAACTCGGCGAGACCGCCGCCCGCCCGCGCTACCTGCACACGCTGCGGGGAGTCGGGGTCAAGCTGGAGCCGCCCCGGTGAGCGCGCGATGAGATGGGCGCTCGTCAAGGTGTGCCTCGCGGTCACGGCCATGGTGGTCGTGGCCTTCGCCGTCCCCCTCGGCCTCGTCGTCCAGGAGATGGCCAGCGACCGCGCCTTCTCCAACGCCGAGCGGCAGGCCGCCAGCATCGGGCCGACCCTGTCCATCACCACCGACCCCGTGCAGCTGCGGAAGGCGGTGGAGTCCACCCAGATGGGCGCCGCCCGGCGGATGGCCGTCCACGTACCCGCCATCGGCGACAGCCCGCCGGTGGACATCGGGCAGGGCCGGGCCGGGGAACGCGCCGTCGCGGAGACCCGGCGGATGGGGCGGGCCACGACCGCCAAGGTGTCCGGCGGCGGCTCGGCGCTGCTCCAGCCCACCGCGCTGGGTTCCGGGGACATCGCCGTGGTGGAGATCTTCGTACCGGAGAGCGAGGTCAGCAACGGCGTCGCGACGGCCTGGCTCGTGCTCGCGGGTGTGGGGCTGGCCCTGATCGTCGGCTCCGTCGGGGTCGCCGACCGGCTCGGCGCCCGGCTGGTCCGGCCCGCCGAACGGCTCGCGGACGCGGCGCACCAGCTCGGCGAGGGCAGGCTCGGCGCCCGGGTGCCCGAAGACGGGCCGAAGGAACTCCGCTCGGCGGCCGCCGCCTTCAACGCCATGGCGGACCAGGTCGTCGAACTCCTCGCCAACGAACGCGAACTGGCCGCCGACCTCTCGCACCGGCTGCGGACCCCGCTGACGGTGCTGCGGCTCAACACGGCCTCCCTCGGCGACGGTCCGGCCGCCGAACAGACCCGGGCCGCCGTGGAGCAGCTGGAGCGCGAGGTCGACACGATCATCCGTACCGCCCGGGAGCAGCGCCCGGCCACCGGCCCCGGAGCCGGGGCGGGCGCGGGCTGCGACGCCTCCGAGGTGATCCGCGACCGGATGGCCTTCTGGTCGGCGCTCGCGGAGGACGAGGGCCGCGAGGTACGGCTCGCGGGCGTGGACCGCACGGTACGGATCCCGGTGGCGCGGCCCGAACTCGCCGCCGCCCTCGACGCCATGCTCGGCAACGTCTTCCGGCACACCCCCGAGGGCACCCCCTTCGCGGTGGACGTCCACGACGCCGGCGACGCCGTCATCGTGCTGGTCTCGGACGCGGGTCCCGGCATCTCCGACCCGGACGCGGCCCTGCGCCGCGGCAACGACGGCGGCCGCGACGGCTCGACCGGCCTCGGCCTGGACATCGTGCGGCGGGTCGCGGAGTCGACCGGCGGCGACGTACGGCTGGGGCGCTCGGTGCTCGGCGGGACCGAGGTCCGGGTCTGGATCGGCCTGGACGGCCGGAGCCTGGGTGGCCCCGGCGCGGGGCGGGCGGGGCGCGGCCGACGCGGCAACCGACGTAACCGGGGGCGCGCCTCGCAGGAGTGATGTCGCGGTCTCGGTACGGTCCGCGGCATGGACACCCTGATCTTCGGCGGGCTCCTCGCCACGCTGATCGCCCTGTACCGGGGCGCGTCCCGGACGGTCGTGCTCGGCGCGTGGTGGGCGGTGCTGATCGCCGTCACCCTGCTGACCGTGCACCACCTCACCAGCGGCGTCGCCCTGAATCTGAGCTACTGACCGTGGCCGCGACGATGCACACCCTCGTGCCGGACGCCCCGCCGGAGAGCGGCCTGCTGGGCCGGGCCCAGTACTGGTTCGCCTGCACCTTCGCCCTCGGCTGGACGGGGGTCGTCTGCGCCGGGCTCTACGACCAGCTCGGACCGGGCGGACAGGCGTGCCCGCTGTGCGTGGCGCAGCGGATGTTCATGCTGCTGGCGGCCCTGGGCGCGGCGTACATCATCCGCTCGGCGCTGATCAGCGGCGTCGTCACGGCGCGCGTCTACATGACGGGCTGGGGGATGTCCCTGGTCGCGGCGATCGGTGGCTCCTTCACGTCCTGGCGGCAGACCACGCTGCAGGTTCTGCCGGGGGCCAAGGGGTACGGGAGCGAGGTGCTCGGCCTGCACCTGTACCACTGGGCGTGGATCCTCTTCCAGCTCTCGGTGGTCGCCATCGGCGTCGCCCTGGCCTTCGCCCACACGACGGCCGACCGCGCCGTCCCGGCGGTCCGTCCGGGGGCGCTGCGCACGGCGGGCATGTGCGCGCTGTGGTTCCTGGGCCTGGTCATCGGCGTGAGCATGCTCGTGGTCTTCCTGGAGGAGGGCTTCCACTGGTTCCTCCCGGGCCATCCGAAGCAGTACCGGTTCTTCTACGATGTCGGGATCATGGGCTGACCCGGCCCGGGCGGCCCGGCTTCCGTTCGACGAATGGATCTCCGCAATGCGCTACGCAGTCCTCGGCACCGGGATCGTCGGCCGTACCGTGGCCGCCCGGCTCGACGGCCTCGGCCACCAGGTGGTCATCGGCACCCGGGATCCGGAAGCCACCGCCGGCCGCGACGAGTACGCGCAGTGGCACCAGACCCACCCCGGGATCGCACTGGCCCCCTTCGCGGAGGCGGCGCGGGACGGCGAGATCCTGGTCAACGCCACGGGCGGGCGGTCCGGCATCGCCGCGCTGACGGAGGCGGACGCCGCCCACCTCGACGGCAAGGTCCTCGTCGACATCGCGAACCCGCTGGACTTCTCGGCGGGGTTCCCGCCGGTCCTGGACCCGGTCAACGACGACAGCCTCGGGGAGCTGATCCAGCGGACCTTCCCGCGGCTGCGGGTGGTCAAGACGCTGAACACGATGAACTGCCAGATCATGGTGGACCCGGCGCGGGTCCCCGGCGAGCACCACGTCTTCCTCTCGGGCGAGGACGCGGAGGCCAAGAAGTCCGTGCGCGAACTGCTGTACGCCTTCGGGTGGCCGGAAGCGAGCGTCCTGGACCTCGGGGGCATCGAGACGGCCCGGGGGACCGAGATGCTGCTCCCCGTCTGGCTCCGCCTGATGGGCGCGCTCGGCCACGCGGACTTCAACTTCCACGTCCAGGGCGCCTGACGGGAGCGCAGGCCGGGAGCGCAGTCCGGGAGCGCCGGGCGGGTCCGGGCCCGGATGGGGCCGGGCCCGGACGGGGGCGCATATGTTGCCGCGCCGTTGGGCCGCCCGGAGGGTGGGCGTGACGGAAGGAGCCACGCATGAGAGTCATGCTCCGGGCGCACATGGACACGGCCGCCACCAACGAGGGCATCAAGACGGGGGCCATGCCCCAGGCGATCAAGACCCTCATGGACCGGGTGAAGCCGGAGGCGGCCTACTTCGGCCTGCACGAGGGCGTGCGCTCCTGCTGGATCGTCTTCGACCTGCAGGACAGCGCGCAGATGCCGCCGCTGATGGAGGACCTGTTCCTGCAGTTCAACGCCGAGGTCGAGGTCGCTCCGGTGATGAACGCCGAGGACCTGGCGAGGGGCCTGGCGGCGATGGGGACCTGACCGGTCGGGCCGCCGGTCCGGACGCCGGTCCTCGGCGGTCCTCGGCGGTCACCCAGGCCTTCCGGCAGGAGGCGCCTGGAGCAGCTCGTCCTCGAAGGTGTGGAAGCTACCCTTCCGGGCCAGGCAGGCGTACCAGTGGGCGCTGGAGCGGGGGGTGCGGGCCTGGGTCTCGTAGTCGACGTGCACGATGCCGAAGCGCTTGCTGTACCCGTAGGCCCACTCGAAGTTGTCCATCAGCGACCAGAGGAAGTAGCCCCCCACCGGGGCGCCGTCCGCCAGGGCGCGGTGGACGGACGCGAGGTGGGCCTCCAGGTAGCCGATGCGCCGGGGGTCGTGCAGGTCGGGGGCGTACGCCGCGCCGTTCTCGGTGACCAGCAGCGGCAGTCCGGGTGCCTCCCGGGTGAAGCGCATCAGCAGGTCGTACAGGCCGGTGGGGTCGATCGACCATCCCATGTCGGTCCGCTCGCCCGGCGGCTGGTGGAAGGCGACCGACTCCGCCGCGGGCCAGGGGGAGTGCTCCGCGGCCCCGTGCCCGTCGGCGCGCGGGCCGTTCCCGTCGGGGGCGGCCGAAACCACCGCCGGGGTGTAGTAGTTCACCCCGAGGAAGTCCAGCGGCTGGTGGATCAGCGCCTCGTCGCCCTGGCGCACGAAGGACCAGTCGGTCACCGCGGCGGTGTCCGCGAGGAGGTCCTGCGGGTACGCGCCGTGCAGCAGCGGGCCGGTGAAGACCCGGTTGGCCAGGGCGTCGATCCGGCGGGCCGCGTCCCGGTCGGCCGCCGAGCCGGTCAGCGGCCGTACCGCGCTGGGGTTGAGCGCGATGCCGGTCCCGGCCCGGGCCGGAAGGGCGGCCGCGGCCAGCCCGTGGGCCAGGTTGAGGTGGTGGGCGGCGCGCAGCGAGTCGGCGGGGGAGGTGCGGCCCGGGGCGTGGACCCCCGAGGCGTAGCCGAGGAAGGCGCTGCACCAGGGCTCGTTGAGGGTGGTCCAGAGGTCCACCCGGTCGGCGAGCGCCGCCGCGACCTGCTCGGCGTACCGGGCGAAGGCGTAGGCCGTCTCCCGTTCGGGCCAGCCGCCCGCGCTCTCCAGCTCCTGCGGCAGGTCCCAGTGGTACAGGGTCACGCAGGGCCGGATACCGTACGAGAGCAGCTCGTCGACCAGCGCGTCGTAGAAGCCGATCCCGCCGGCGAGGACCCGCGGCCAGGACACCGAGAACCGGTAGGCGCCGAGCCCGAGCGAGGCCATCAGCCGGACGTCCTCCCGCCACAGCCGGTGGTGGTCGACGGCCACGTCGCCCGTGTCACCGCCGTGCACCTTGCCCGGCGTACGGCAGAAGGTGTCCCAGATGGACGGTCCGCGCAGGGCCGCCGCACCCTCGATCTGGAAGGCAGCCGTGGCCGTCCCCCACAGGAACCCGTCGGGGAAGCGCAGTTCCCGGCCGCCGGAGTCCGTGCTCACGGCCGGGGTCGTGGTCGTGGTCGTGGCCGTGGCCGTGGTGGTGCTCACGTCCGTGGTCTTGTCCGTCGGGAGTTGGGTCATCCCTTCACCGCTCCTTGCATGATGCCGCCGACGATCTGCCGGCCGAAGACGAGGAACACCAGCAGCAGCGGGAGCGTGCCCAGCAGCGCGCCCGCCATGATCACCGACTGGTCGGGGATGTAGCCCCGGCCCAGCCCGGTCAGGGCCACCTGCACCGTCGGGCTGCCGTTCTGGGTCAGCGCGACGATCGGCCAGAAGAAGTCGTTCCAGGCCATGACGAAGGTCAGCATCCCGAGCACCGCCATGGCGGGCCGGGCGGCCGGGAACACCACGTGCCACAGGACCCGCAGCGAACTCGCCCCGTCCGTGCGGGCCGCCTCCACCAGCTCCATCGGCAGCGCGTGCACCAGGTACTGGCGCATGAAGAACACCCCGAAGGCGCCCACCAGGGTCGGCAGGATCACCGCCTGGAGCCGGTCGGTCCACGACAGCTTCGCGATCAGCATGTAGAGCGGAACCACGCTCAGCTGGGGCGGGATCAGCATCGTCCCGATCACCAGGGCCAGCAGCGGCCGGCTGCCGCGGAAGCGGAGCTTGGCGAAGGCGAAACCGGCGAGCGTGGAGAAGAACACGGTGCCCGCGGCGACCGTGCCCGCCACGATCACCGTGTTCAGCAGGGCCGTCCCCATGTGGGCGTCGGTCCAGGCGACCTGGAGGTTGCGTCCCAGGTTCCCGCCGAACCAGAACGGCGGCGGGGTCTGGGCCAGCCGCGTGTTGCTCCGGGACGCCGCGATCGCCGTCCACACGAGCGGGAAGAGCGAGCCGGCCGTGAACAGGGCGAGCACCACGTACGTGAGCCGGCCCGCGCGCAGTGACCTCATCGGGAGTCCTTCCGTCCGCGCAGCAGCCGCGCCGCCCCGGCGACGAGCAGCAGGATCAGGAACATGGCCCACGCGATCGCCGAGGCCCGGCCGAGGTGCAGGTTCACCCAGCCCTGCTCGTACAGGTACAGCCCGAGCGTCTGGAACTGGTGGTCCGAGCCGCCCGTGGCGCCCGCCCCGCCGTTGAACAGCAGCGGCTCGCCGAACAGCTGCGTCGCGCCGATCGTCGACACCACGCAGGTGAAGAAGATCGTCGGCCGCAGCGAGGGCACCGTGACGTGGAGGAACTGCTGGAAGCGCGAGGCCCCGTCCAGCGCGGCGGACTCGTACAGCTCGCCCGGTACGGCCTGCATGGCCGCCAGGTAGATCAGCGCGTTGTAGCCGGTCCACCGCCAGATCACGATGGTGGAGACCGCGAGCTGGGAGGCGAAGGTGCCGTTCTGCCAGTCGACCGCGTCGAAACCCAGCGCCGACAGCGCCCAGTTGACCATCCCGTAGTCCCGGCCGAAGAGCAGCACGAAGACGAGCGTGGCCGCGGCCACCGAGGTCGCGTACGGGGTGAGCACCGCGACCCGGAAGAACGCGGACCCCCGCAGCCGGTAGTTGAGCAGGTGGGCCAGGCCCAGCGCGATCGCGAGCTGCGGCACCGTGGACAGCAGCCCGATGGTCACCGTGTTGCGGAGCGCGTTCCAGAAGAACTCGTCGTCCCACAACCGGGTGAAGTTCCGCAGCCCCACCCACGTCATGCTGCCGGGATCGGTCAGCTCCACCTGGTGCAGCGCCGCCCAGCCCGTGTAGAGCAGCGGGAACAGCCCGAAGGCGGCGAAGAAGAGGAAGAAGGGCGCCACGAAGGCGTACGGGCTGAAGCGCAGGTCCCAGCGGTAGCGGCGCGAGCGCCACACCTGGCCGCGCCCGTCCCGTCCGCTGCGGCCGCCCCCTTCCGCCGCCGGCCGCTTCGGGCCGACGGCGGAAGGGGACAGAACAGCCGTCTCGTCCGTCACCGGCGCCTCACTGGTCCAGGGCGTTGTCGATCGCCTTCACCGCGGCCTCCCAGCCCTCCTGCGGGCTGCGGCCCTTCTGGTCGACCTGGAGCATCCCGATGTCCGCCAGGTTCTGCGCGATCACCAGATCCTTCGGGCCGACCACCGTCACCGGCACGCCCTCGGCGGCCTTCGCGAAGATCTCGCCGATCGGGGCGCCGCCGAAGTACGCGTGCTGCGCGCCCGACACCGACGGCAGCTTGTACGCGGCACTCGCGCTCGGGAAACTTCCCCGCTTCTCGAAGAGCTTCGCCTGCTGCGCCGGAGCCGTCAGCCAGGCCGCCAGCTTCGCCGCCTCCTCGGCGTGCTTGCCCGCCTTGGGGACCACCAGGAAGGAACCGCCCCAGTTGCTGGGCTTCGGCGCCTGGGCCACGTCCCACTTGTCCTTGCCCGCCGGGCCGGCCTTGTCCTGGATGTAGCCGAGCATCCACGCCGGGCAGGAGACGGTGGCGAAGTTCCCGTTGGAGAAGCCCTGGTCCCAGGCCGGGGTGAACTGCTGCAGCTTGGCGCTCAGCCCGTCCGTGGCGAACGTGGCCGCCAGGTCGAAGGCGCCGCGCACCGCCGGGTTCGTCTTGTAGACGACCTTGCCCTGGTCGTCGTAGAAGCGCTGGGCGCTGCTCCCGGTCACCGCCGCCATCACGCCGGACGCCGAGTCGACGAAGGCCTTCCCCTCGCCGGCCTTCGCCTTGTAGGTGCGGCCCGTCTCCAGGTACTTGTTCCAGTCGCCCGCCCACAGCGCCCCGACGGCCGCCCGGTCGGAGGGCAGCCCGGCGGCCTCGAAGAGGTCCTTGCGGTAGCAGATGCCCTGCGGGCCTATGTCGGTGCCGAGGCCGACGGTGGCCCCGCCCTTGGCGGCGGGCGCCGTGCCCTGGGCCCACTTCCACGGCAGGTACGCGGCCTTGTCCACGCCGGGGGCCTTGGCCAGGTCCACCAGCTTGTCGGCCTGGGTGGCGGTGATCTCGGCGATGTTGTTGACCTCGACCGCCTGGATGTCGGCCAGCCCGCTGCCCGTGCCCAGGTGGGTGAGGAGCTGGGGGTAGTAGTTCTCGTTCCGCTCGATGGAGGTCTGCTCGATGCGGATCCCGGGATTCTGCGCCATGTACGCGTCGTAGAGCCCGGCCTCCTGGAGCCCGAAGGCCCCGAAGACCCCGACGGTGAGAGTGGTCTGTGCGGCGCCGCCGGACGTGCCGGTGGCCGGGGCGCCCTGGTCGGGGCTCTCGTCGGGGTCCTGCGCGCACCCCGCGAGGAGCAGGGTCGCGGTCGTGACCGCCGCGGCGGTCGTGACGAGGGTTCTTCGGACGCGGGCTCGGGCTCGGACGCGCATGTGGCTTCCTCCCAGAAGGACGAAACGTGCCAGGTGTCGTGTGACACAGTGTGGGAGCGCTCCCACAGCCGTCAAGAGGTAGATTCACAACCGGGAGGAAGTCATGAACGGGCACGGGCGCAGTGGGGGACGACCGACCCTGGAGGAGGTCGCGGCGCGCGCCGGAGTGGGGCGCGGCACGGTCTCCCGGGTGATCAACGGATCCTCCAAGGTCAGCGAGCACACCAGGGTCGCCGTCGAGGCCGCCGTGGCCGAGCTGGGGTACGTACCGAACCGCGCCGCGCGCGCCCTCGCGGCCAACCGCACGGACGCCATAGCCCTCGTGATCCCCGAACCCGAGGCCCGTTTCTTCGCCGAGCCCTACTTCTCGGAAGTGGTCCGCGGGGTCGGCGCCGAGCTCGCCGACACCGAGGTCCAGCTCGTCCTCACCCTGGCGGGCAGCGACCGCGAGCGCCGCCGCCTCGCCCAGTACCTGTCCGGGCACCGCGTCGACGGGGTGCTGCTCGTCTCCGTCCACGCCGGGGACCCGCTGCCGGAGCTGCTGGCCGAGCTCGGCATCCCGACGGTGATCAGCGGCCGCCGCTCCGCCGCCGAGACCCTGCCCTGCGTGGACTCCGACAACCTGGCGGGCGCGGCCGAGGCCGTACGCCACCTCCTCGACCGGGGCCGCCGTACGATCGCCACGATCACCGGCCCGCTGGACGTGTACGGGGCCCAGTGCCGCCTCGACGGCTACCGGCAGGCCCTGGCCGCCGCCGGACACCCCGTCGACGAGCTGCTGATCGCGGTGGGCGACTTCACCGAGGAGGGCGGCGGGCGGGCCATGCGCGCCCTGCTGGAGCGCCGCCCCGGGCTCGACGCAGTCTTCGCCGCCTCGGACGTGATGGCGGCCGGCGCCCGGCGGGAGCTGCGCGCGGCCGGCCGCCGGATCCCCGGTGACGTGGCCCTGGTCGGCTTCGACGACTCGGTGGTGGCCCGGCACATGGATCCGCCGCTGACCAGCGTCCGGCAGCCGATCGAGGAGATGGGCCGGACCATGACGCGGATGCTGCTGGGCAGGATCGCGGGGGAGACGGGCGAGGCGGCCGCCGTGCTGCCGAACCGGCTGGTGGTCCGGGCGTCCTCGTAGGAACGCAGAAGGCCCCGATCGCCTTGGCGATCGGGGCCTTCCCGCAGGGTGAGTGACGGGACTTGAACCCGCGGCCACCTGGACCACAACCAGGTGCTCTACCAACTGAGCTACACCCACCATGTCCGGTCGGAAAACCGACCGGCCGAAGAAAAGGGTACAGGGTCCGGGAGGGTGCTCGCTCCCCCCTTTCCCGCGCCCCTCCCCGGGAGGTACTACGCGCCCGGCGCGACGTGCTTGGCGGCGATGCTGCGGGCCGTGTCCGAGTCGGGCCCGGGCTGCGGGACGAAGACCGCCTCCCGGTAGTAGCGCAGCTCGGTGATGGAGTCCTTGATGTCCGCCAGCGCCCGGTGGTTGCCGTTCTTCGGCGGGCTGTTGAAGTACGCCCGCGGGTACCAGCGGCGCGCCAGCTCCTTGACCGAGGACACGTCCACGATCCGGTAGTGCAGGTAGCTCTCCAGCGCGGCCATGTCGCGCAGCAGGAAGCCGCGGTCGGTGCCGACCGAGTTTCCGCAGAGCGGCGCCTTGCGGGGTTCCTTCACGTGCTCCCGCACGTAGGCCAGGACCTGCGCCTCGGCGTCCGCGAGGGTGGTCCCGCCGGCCAGCTCGTCGAGCAGGCCGGAGGCGGTGTGCATCTCGCGCACCACGTCGGGCATGGTCTCCAGCGCGGCGTCCGGCGGGCGGATCACGATGTCCACGCCTTCGCCGAGCACGTTGAGCTCCGAGTCGGTGACCAGTGCGGCCACCTCGATAAGTGCGTCGTCCGTCAACGAGAGCCCGGTCATCTCGCAGTCGATCCACACCATGCGATCGTTCATGTGTCCCACCTTATGTGGTCCCCCGGGGCGCGGACCGCATATGCGGAAGGTCCTCCACCGGCGGTGGCCGGTGGAGGACCCTCGTGCGTCGTACTCAGCCCGTGGTCAGGCGTGTTCCCGCAGGACCCGGCCCGGGGCGTACAGCTCCGTCACCGTGGGACCCGACGCGGCCAGGGCCGCCGCCGCCCGGTGGGGCTGCGGAGTGCGCTGGTGCGGAACCGGGCCCGCGTTGATCTCGGCCACCTGTGCCACGTCGGCCTGCGGCCGGCGCGCCCGGTAGGCGGAGCGGTAGGCCGCCGGGGAGGACCCCAGCTGCCGCCGGAAGTGACCCCGCAGGGCGACCGGCGAGCGGAACCCGCAGCGTCCGGCGACCTCGTCGACCGAGTAGTCGGAGGTCTCCAGCAGCCGCTGTGCCTGGAGCACCCGCTGGGTGATCAGCCACTGGAGCGGCGCGCTGCCGGTGAGCGAGCGGAACCGCCGGTCGAAGGTGCGCCTGCTCATGTAGGCGCGGGCCGCCAGCGTCTCCACGTCGAACTGCTCGTGGAGGTGTTCCAGTGCCCAGGCGACGACCTCGGCCAGCGGGTCGGCGCCGATCTCCTCCGGCAGCGACCGGTCGAGATAGCGTTCCTGGCCGCCGGTGCGGCGCGGCGGCACGACGAGCCTGCGGGCCAGGGCCCCGGCCGCCTCGCTGCCGTGGTCGGTGCGCACGATGTGCAGGCACAGGTCGATTCCGGCCGCCGTGCCGGCGGAGGTGAGCACGTCGCCGTCGTCGACGAAGAGTTCGCGCGGATCGACATGGACGGACGGGTACCGCTTGGCCAGCGTCGGCGCGTACATCCAGTGCGTCGTCGCGGGCCGGCCGTCCAGCAGACCGGCGGCGGCGAGCACGAAGGCTCCCGTGCACAGTCCGACGATCCGGGCCCCCTCCTCGTGCGCCAGACGCAGTGCGTCGAGCGCCTCGGGCGGCGGCGGTGAAGTGATGGAGCGCCAGGCGGGAACGACGACCGTCCCTGCCCGGGCGATCGCCTCCAGCCCGTACGGCGCTGTCAGTTCGAGTCCGCCGGTGGTCCTGAGCGGACCGTCCTCACCGGCGCACACGAGCAATCGGTAGCGTGGAACTCCCGCGTCCTGCCGGTCAATGCCGAACACGGAAAGTGGAATGGAGCTCTCGAAGATCGGTCCGCCGCTGAAGAGCAGCACCGCGACGATCTCCCTGCGGCGACGCCCCGCGAGCTTCCGGCCGGCGTCTGCTGTGACGACGGCGGTGGAATCCTGGCTCATGGCGCTAAGCCCCCCTTGGGTGTCGCGACTCCTTGGTCTGGTCGCACCTGCACGTTTCCCCTCGGCCTTGCACGTGGATCCCCCGCCGTAAATACATGATCGAATCTACTGCGTCCCGTGGTGTCGGCGTGACAAGTTCAGCACGCAGCGCTATGTCGACTTCTCAACTTGGCGAAAAGCATTCGATCAGTAAGCGTTCCACTCCGCTACCCGAACAGGAAGCGTGATCCCCGGCCATGGCCAGTACCTGTAGGGCCAGAACGCCCCCCGTGGTCCGTCGTCGCTGGTGGTGAGGGAGACGGGGGGACATTCCGGCAAGGAAGCCACCCTGCCGGGAAGTTGGCTGAAAACATGCGTGTGTGGGTGTGCGAATGAGTCAGTCCTGCGGGGAGACCGGTCCGGAGCCCCGGCAGCCGCGGCGCATCCCGGCGCCGACGCGCGAGTGCCGCCCGCGGTGGGCGGGCGGCAGGGGCTCCTCCACGGACACCCGGGCCGCGGCCCGCCGGGTCTTCTCCGAATGGCGCAGCAGGATCCGGCACGCGGCCGTGACGGCGAGCAGGCCGGCGGTCGCGACGGCGGCCCCGCCGAAGGAGGTTCCGTAGACGACGAGGACCACGGGGACGAGCATGCAGCTGAAGGCGGCCCAGCGCACGACGTCACCCGCAGGGTCGTCGTGGGGGTGTCCTGCGGGACGCACGGACGGGTGAAGTACGGGCCGGGGGGACGGGGTGAAGTGCGGGGCGGGGTCGGCGTCGTGGCGGGACCGGGCGGACTGCGTCGGCTGAGCTGGCTGGACGGGGTGAACCGGATGACCGGGCACGGCGTGCTCCCTGCGGGCTCTTACCTGGAGGTCGGACACATGTCCCAACGCCCGGCGGCGGGGCTCGGTCACTGCGCCAACGGGTGGCGATGGCCGTTCTCGTCACTGGCTGTAGGGGACAGCGGCCATTGCCAAGGCGCGCTCGCTCCGGCATGCTCCCTGGGACGCTCTCCAAGGGCGGCATGCCCTGTGCAGGACAGGAGTGTCGCCGTACCCTGGTGGGTATGGGCTTGGGAAGATGCTTCCCGGACAGAGCTCCGTCACACTGCGTCGCCGATTTCGCCCCTGTTGCTTCCTCCAAGGACCTCTTCGCCGAGACACCCATGGCCGGTCACGAATTCTCCGAACCCGCGGACCGCAAGCGCAAACGCGTCGTCGACCCCTCGTCGGCCGCCGATCTGCGCGCGGTGGAACAGACACGCGTGCACTGCGATCCGGCCTTCCGGCACGGGGTCGTTGTGGGATTCGACGGATCCACCTCCAGTGAGCGCGCGCTCGCCTATGCGATCGGCATGGCCCGACGCTCCGGATCCGGTCTGATCATCGTCCATGTCGCCAACCGGCTGCCCACCACGGTGTGGGCCGGCTGCGAGCCGCCGGTCTTCGTCGACGTGCCGGACCACCGCACCGAGGTGCTCGGGCTGGAGCTGGCCTGTGCCGACTATCTGGCCGAAGTGCCGTGGATCCTGGTCGAGCGCGGCGGTGACATCTGCCATGAGCTGGAGGAGGTCGGCCGGGAGTATTCGGCCGACGCCATCGTGGTCGGCTCCACGCACGGGATCGTCGGCCGGATCTTCGGGTCGGTCGCGGGCCGGCTGGCCAAACGCGCACAGCGGCCGGTCGTCGTCATTCCCTGACCCAGGCCGTTCCCCCGCTGCACACCGGGGTCGCATAGCGCCTTCCGGTGTTGCTCAACGTTGTCATTCTGTGACCGCCTGTTAAGCCGCTTGTGCGGTTGTGCCCCCGTGTAAAGGGTAGATAAATGCTGCTGGGACGCAGCAAACAACTGCAGATCGAAGGGAGCCCGCCGTGGACAATGGTGTCTCTGCGGGAAGCACGGCCTCGACTTCGACCCTGGGGAACATCGCCCTGGGTCTCACCCTTCTCGCGTTCGGTATCGGCCACACCGGTGTCATCGACGGCGTGTCCGCTGCCAGCTCCGTGTCGCTCGCGATGTACGTCGGCGGCGCGGCCCTGTTCCTCCTCGGGCTCCTGGAGTACCGCGGCGGCGACGGGTTCAACGGCACCGCGTTCGCGGGCCTCGGCATCTTCTGGTTCACGTGGGCCAAGGGCGCGGGCGGTTCGGTCTCCGACGAAGCCGCCGGAACGTTTCTCGTCCTGTTCGCGATGCTCGCGCTGACGCTCACGGTCGCCGCCGCGAGCGGTCTGTTCAGCCAGGGCGTCTACGCCCTGCTGACCCTGTCGCTGCTCCTGCTCGCGATAGGCGCGTTCGTGGACAACGGCACGCTCGCCAAGGCGGGCGGCTGGGTCGCCGCCGTCTCCGGACTGCTGGCCTGGTACGGAGCCACCGCGGCGCTGGCGCACTGGCCGATGGCCTTCGGCAAGGCCCGCAGCGGCGGAGCGGTCGCCGCGAGCTGAGCGGCCGGGGCGTCGCGGCCCCGCAGTGGAGAACCCCCGTGCGCATCGCGCACGGGGGTTCCTCGTCGTGGGGACGACGACTACTCGACGGTGACCGACTTCGCCAGGTTGCGCGGCTTGTCGATGTCCCGGCCCATGGCCAGGGCCGTGTGGTACGCCAGCAGCTGGAGCGGGATGCCCATCAGGATCGGGTCCAGCTCGTCCTCGTTCTTCGGGACCACGATGGTGTGGTCCGCCTTCTCCTGCTCGCGGTGGGCGACCGCGAGGATCCGGCCGCTTCGGGCCTTGATCTCCTCCAGCGCCGCGCGGTTCTTCTCCAGCAGGTCGTCGTCCGGGACGATCGCGACCGTGGGCAGCGAGGGCTCGATCAGCGCCAGCGGACCGTGCTTGAGCTCGGAGGCCGGGTAGGCCTCGGCGTGGATGTAGGAGATCTCCTTCAGCTTGAGGGAGGCCTCCAGCGCCACCGGGTAGCCGCGCACCCGGCCGATGAACATCATCGACTTGGCCTCGGCGAACTCGGCCGCCAGCTTCTTGATGTCCTCTTCGCCTTCGAGGATCTCCTGGATCTGCGCGGGCAGCTTGCGCAGGCCCTCGATGATCCGCTTGCCGTCGGTGACCGAGAGGTCCCGGATGCGGCCCAGGTGCACGGCGAGGAGCGCGAAGGCCACGACCGTGTTGGTGAAGCACTTGGTGGAGACGACGCAGACCTCCGGGCCGGCGTGCACGTACACGCCGCCGTCGGCCTCGCGGGCGATCGCGGAACCCACCACGTTGACCACGCCGAGGACGCGGGCGCCCTTGCGCTTGAGCTCCTGCACCGCCGCGAGCACGTCGTACGTCTCACCGGACTGGGAGACCGCGATGTAGAGGGTGTCGGGGTCCACGACCGGGTTGCGGTAGCGGAACTCGGAGGCCGGCTCGGCGTCCGCGGGGATGCGGGCCATGCCCTCGATGAGGCCGGCGCCGATGAGACCCGCGTGGTACGAGGTGCCGCAGCCCAGGATCTTGACCCGGCGGATGCCGCGCGCCTCGCGCGGGTCCAGGTTCAGGCCGCCCAGGTGCACGGTGCTGAAGCGGTCGTCGATCCGGCCGCGCAGCACGCGGTCGACCGCGTCGGGCTGCTCGGAGATCTCCTTGTGCATGTAGGTGTCGTGGCCGCCCATGTCGTACGAGGCGGCCTCCCACTCGACGGTCTCCGGGGTGGCGTTGGTCGTCGTGCCGGAGGTCGTGTAGGTGCGGAAGTCGTCGGCCTTGATGGTGGCCATCTCGCCGTCGCCGAGGGTGACGACCTGGCGGGTGTGGGCGACCAGCGCGGCGACGTCCGAGGCGACGAACATCTCCTTCTCGCCGATGCCGAGCACCACGGGGGAGCCGTTGCGGGCGACGACGATGCGGTCGGGGAAGTCGGCGTGCATGACGGCGATGCCGTAGGTGCCGTCGATGACCTTGACCGCCTCGCGGACCTTCTCCTCCAGGGAGTCGGCCTCGGAGCGGGCGATCAGGTGGACGATGACCTCGGTGTCGGTCTCCGACGCGAAGACGACGCCCTCGGCCTCCAGCTTGGCGCGCAGCTCGGAGCAGTTGTCGACGATGCCGTTGTGGACGACCGCGACCTTGTTCTCGGGGTCCAGGTGCGGGTGGGAGTTGATGTCGCTCGGGGCGCCGTGGGTGGCCCAGCGGGTGTGGGCGATGCCGGTGGTGCCGGCGAAGCGCTTGGGAACGCGGGACTCCAGCTCGCGGACGCGGCCCTTGGCCTTGACCACCTTCAGGGCCGGGGCCTTCGGGGTGTTGACCACGATGCCCGCGGAGTCGTATCCGCGGTACTCCAGCCGCTGCAGGCCTTCCAGCAGCAGCGGTGCCACGTCACGCTTGCCGATGTAACCGACGATTCCACACATACGGTTCTGCCCCTCCTGAAGTTCGGTTCTGTACTCGTCCGGGGCCGCGTGCGGCGGCCGCCGGCTCAGCCGTAGACGATGCGGCGCAACTGCCGGAGCGAGAGCTCCGGCGGTGCCACGGCGCGGTGCGGCAGCTCGGCCGCGATCCGCTCGAAGATCTCCGCGTTCACCGCTCCGCCGGACTGCAGTTCCCGGTGGCGGCGGCGGACGAACTCCTCGGTCGTCTCGTCGAAGTAGGCGAGCACGTCCAGCACCACCCGGGCCGCCTCGCCGCGCTGCAGCGCGGTGCTGCGCACCAGGTGGTCGACGAGGTCGTCATGCGACGGGCGGCGATCGAGCACTCGTAGATATTGGCGGCTAACAGCGGTGAACGCAAAGATCCTGCCCGATTCCGGGCAGGATCCCTCTGGTCTGGACCAGTGGAGCGCTCGGTTCGCCCCCCTGGTGCCCTCCTTCGGATGATTTCCGTCCGTCCCGGATTCGCCCACCGGACGGGACGGCCCGCTTGGCCTATACCTGTGCGCATGAGAGTCCTGCGACGCACGCTCGGCGCCCTCCTCGCCTTCGCCGCGGCCCCGGCCCTGGTCACGGCCTGCACCTCCGCCCACGGTGACGACGCCAGACCCGGAGACGACCCGCCGGTGGCCCTCGCCCCCTTCGACCGGCTGCTGCCCGCGCCCGTCTCCGCGCGCACCGACGGCCCCGGCTACTCCTTCGGCGCGGGCACGGTCATCCGTACCGGCCGCGGCCCGGACGAGGAGGTCCGGCGGGTGGGCGAGCTCCTCGCCGAGCAGCTGCGCGGCCCCAGCGGGCTGCCGCTGCCGGTGGTCGACGGGGCGCAGGGGGACGGGATCCGGCTCAGGATCGACGAGGGGGCACAGGGGGTGGGCGACGAGGGGTACCGGCTGGAGTCGGACCCGACCGGGATCACCCTCACCGCGCGGACGCCGGCCGGGCTCTTCCACGCGGGGCAGACGCTGCGCCAGCTCGTGCCGGTGGCGGGGCCCGGCACGGTGCCGGGCGGGACGGTCACCGACCGGCCGCGGTTCGCGTACCGGGGGGCCATGGTCGACATCGCCCGCCACCACTTCTCGGTGGACCAGGTGAAGAGGTACGTGGACCAGCTCGCCCAGTACAAGGTCAACACCCTGCACGTGCACCTGACCGACGACCAGGGATGGCGTCTGGCGATCGACTCCTGGCCGCGGCTGGCGGAGTACGGGGGCGGCAGCGAGGTCGGCGGCGGCCCGGGCGGCCACTGGACCAAGGCCGAGTACCGCGAGCTGGTGGCCTACGCGGGGCAGCGGTACGTGGACGTGGTCCCCGAGATCGACATGCCGGGGCACGTGAACGCCGCGCTCGCCTCCTATCCCGAGCTGAACTGCGACGGGAAGGCCCCGGAGCGGTACACCGGCGTCAAGGTGGGCTTCAGCTCACTGTGCGTCGCCAAGGAACGGACGTACGAGTTCGTCGACGAGGTGCTCGGCGAGCTGGCGGAGCTGACCCCGGGCCGCTACCTGCACATCGGCGGCGACGAGGCGCACGCGACGCCGGCCGCGGACTACGCGGCGTTCATGGACCGGGCGCAGGCGGTGGTGGGGCGCCACGGCAAGACGGTGGTGGCCTGGCACCAGCTGGCGTCGGCCCGTCCGGCCCGGGGAGCCGTGCTCCAGTACTGGGGCCACGACAAGACGGCGGCCGCGGACAAGGCGGCCGTGGTGGCCGCGGCGAAGGCGGGGCACCCGCTGATCCTGTCGCCGGCGGACCGGCTGTACCTGGACATGAAGTACGACCCGGCGACGAAGCAGGGCCTGGCCTGGGCGGGGTACGTCCCGGTGCAGCGCGCCTACTCCTGGGACCCGGGGGCGTACCTGGCCGGGGTCCCGGAGTCGGCGGTGCTGGGTGTGGAGGCTCCGCTGTGGACGGAGACCGTAGCGACGCGCGGCGACTGGGAGCTGATGGCCTTCCCGAGGGTGCTGGGCCTGGCCGAACTGGGCTGGTCGCCGGCGGCGGCGCTCGACTGGACCTCCTACAGTCGCCGCCTGGCGGCGCAGGCGCCCCGGCTGGACGCGCAGGGCATCGCCTTCTTCCGGGCCCCGGACGTCCCCTGGCAGTGACCGGCGGGGGACGGGGTCACGACCAGCAGGAGGTCTTGGCCCCGTCCGCCTCCGAGCCAGCCGTTATCTCGAAACCGGACCCCGTGGCGAACTCCGCGGCTGCCTCGGGACCGTAGATCTCCCTGAGGTAGCGCGCGGGCGGGAAGGACAGGGTGAACATCTTGGCCCGCCCGTCCTCGCCCTTGGTGAAGCACACGTCCCCCAGGTCCCGACCGGGCACCGGGTCGGGAACGAACCGCCAGCCGTCGGCCTCCGCCGCCTTGCGGTAGTGGTCGAGGGCCTCCTGGCGGGTGCCGGGGTAGACGTAGGTGCGCCCGGCGGACAGCCAGGCGTCGCCGCTGTCGTCCGCGCACTCGGAGAAGGAGCCGTCGAAGCTGCGGGGGGCGCTCGCGCCGGGCGGCGGCGAGGAGAGCAGGGGCAGCGACTCCAGCTCCTTCATCCGGGCTCCGGTCCCCTCGCAGGTGGTGAAGGGCGACAGGAGAGAACATCCGGACAGCGCCCCGGCCACGAGCGCGGCCGACAGGAGCAGGGCGGCCGCACGGCCCGGGCGGATCTGGAACGGCATGGGGGCTCCCGGACGGACTCGGGCCGTCAACTGCGGCCGCGGGGGCGGACGCACGAAGGCGTGACCGCGAGGAGGGCCATTGTTGCCCCGCGGTCACGCCGTCGGTCCAGGGGGTGGGGAGAGGGAGGCGTCGAGGGACCGTATCGATGCCTCCCCCGCCCCGGGTGTCACCGCCGGGCGAAGGCCGCGACGGGGTTCTTGAGGCTGCCGATCAGCTGGAGGGCCGCCGCCGGGTCGGCGAGGTCGACCATCTGCTTGTTGTTGCGCAGCTGGAGCCGGTTCAGGCAGGACAGCTGGAACTCCTCGGCGAAGAGGTCGTAGCGCTGGAAGCGCTCCGCGAGCTGCGGCATGGACTCCTGGTACTCGTGGCCGCAGTCCGCGACCGCCCGCCAGAAGGTGTCCTCGTCGCAGATGCCCTCGTCCGCCAGGATCGCGCCGAGGAAGCGGAAGAAGCAGTCGAAGACGTCCGTGAAGATCGACAGGAGCTTCATGTCCTCGGGGATGTCCGCCCGGACCCGCTCGACCGCGGGCGGCAGCACCGCGTCCGCGTCCATGATGACGATCTCCTCGGCGATGTCCTTGAAGATCGCCCGCTTCACCAGGCCGCCCTCGATGACGAGGATGGTGTTCTCGCCGTGCGGCATGTACGCGAGGTCGTACTGGTAGAAGCAGTGCAGCAGCGGCACCAGGTAGGCGCGCAGGTAGTGGCGCAGCCACTCGGCCGGGGTCAGGCCCGACTCCGCGATCAGCGCGCCGACGAAGGACCTGCCCTCGGCGTCCACGTGCAGGAGCGAGGCCATCGTGGCGAGGCGCTCGTCGCCCTCGATCCGGTTGACCGGGGATTCGCGCCACAGCGCGGCCAGCATCTTGCGGTACGGGGAGTACCGGTCGGTTGCGCGCTCGTACTGGCGGTGGTGGTAGCCGATCGCCGCGCGCTCGCGGATGATCGAGAAGTCCACCGACTTCAGGACCTTGTCGCCCTCGATCAGCTGGTGCAGCCAGTCGTTGATGGCCGGGGTGGCTTCCATGTACGCGGCCGACAGGCCTCGCATGAAGCCCATGTTCAGGACCGAGATGGCGGTCTTGACGTAGTGCTTGCGCGGCGCGCTCTGATTGAAGAACGTGCGGATCGACTGCTGCGCGAGGTACGCGTCCGGGCCTTCGCCCAGCAGCACCAGGCGCTGGTTCGCGATCTCGGCTGCGAAGGTGACCGTGGTCTTGTTCCACCACTGCCAGGGGTGCACGGGGAAGAGGTGGAAGTCGGCCAGGTCCAGGCCCAGCGCGGTCATCCGCTCGGCGAAGACGGCGATGGTCTCGTCGCCGAGCTCCTCGCGCATGAAGGAGTCGTGGTCCAGGCCCGCGCCCGCCGTGAAGGTGGAGACGTCCTTGCGGGCGGCCACCCACACGAGGTGGACGGGGCTCGCGGTCTCCGGGGCGTACGAGAGGTACTCGTGCACGCCGAAGCCGAGCCGGCCGTTGTTCGCGACGAAGCAGGGGTGGCCTTCGGTCATGCCCGTCTCGATGTCCTGGAAGGAGGACTTCGCGAGGACGTCGGAGGAGACCTGCGGCTTCGTGTACTTGTAGCCGGTGCCGGCCAGGGTGGAGGAGATCTCCTCCAGGTAGACGGGCAGCACCTCGGGGCTCAGGCCCAGGGCCTCGCGCAGCTCGATGTGGAAGTCGAGGGCGTCCAGCTCCAGCTCGGCGCCGTCCCGGTGGCGGGTGATGGAGGCCTCGTCGACCGACCAGTGGTCGAGGGCGTGCAGGACGGCCTTGAAGCGGTACTCCACGGTGGAGTCGTCGCTGAGGACCGAGTAGCGGCCCTCGCCGAGCGGCTTCGGGGTCAGCAGGCGCTCGTGGGAGAACTCCGCGAGGCCCTTGCGGACCAGGGCGCGGTTGGCGCGGGCCCACAGTTCGGGGTTCAGGTGGGCGACGGCGTCGGCGAGGCTCATATGGAGACCCCCTGGGCGGCCGTGGCGGCCTCGAACTGGGCGCGGGTGCAGAAACTCAGGAGGGCTTCCTTCTCCGGCTTGGTGACCTTGCGCTCCGGCACGAAGCCGACGGCCTCGTTCAGGGCGTGCACGGCGGTGTTGGCGACGTCCGGTTCGACGACGACGCGCTCGGTGGCCGGGTCGGCGAAGACCGCGGCCATCACCGTGGTGATGACGGCGCGGGTGAAGCCGTGCAGCGGGGTGTCGCTGGGGGCGACGAGGAAGTGCATGCCGACGTCGCCGGGCTGGGCGTCGTAGAGGCCGACCAGCTCCAGCTCGGAGGGGTCGTAGGTCTCCATGAGGAAGGCGGGGCGGCCCTCGTGCAGGCCGATGTAGGCCTGGTGGTGCTCGTGGGCGGCGATCCTCATGTACTCGCGCTCGACGTCCGGCAGCGACGCGTCCTGCATCATCCAGAACGAGGCCTTCGGGTGGGTGACCCAGCCGTGGAGCAGCTCCGCGTCCGCGAAGGGGTCCAGGGGGCGCACGGCGAAGGAGCCGAGTTCCGTGTCGGTGCGGGAGAAGAGGAGTTCGGTGGTGCTCATCAGAGGGTGCCTTCCGGGGCGGCGAACTGCTGGAACGCGATGGACTTCTCGACCTTGTAGTGCTCGCGGCCGAGGAGCTCACCGACGATGTACGCGTTCCGGTACGCCGCCATGCCCAGGTCGGGCGAGGTGAGGGAGTGGTTGTGGGTGGTGCCGTTCTGCAGGTAGACCCCGCGGCCCGTGGTGTCGATGCTGTAGTTGCGGGCGGCGTCGAGACGGCCGTGTCCGTCGAAGTTCAGCCGGTCGCGCACCGGGTTCAGGAACTCCGGGAAGGTGTACTTGTAGCCGGTGGCCAGGACGAGGCCCTCGGAGGTGAGGGAGAAGTCCCGCTCCTGCTCCTCCTGGCGCAGCCCCAGCGTGTACGTGCCCGTGGTGGTGTCGTACGCGGTGCTGTTCAGGGAGGTGTTGGTCAGCAGGGTGGTCGGGACGGCGCCAGGCATGCTGATCTTCTTCTGGTAGAGCAGGTCGAAGATGGCGTTGATGAGGTCGCCGTCGATGCCCTTGAAGAGGTTCTTCTGCTGGGTCTCCAGCCGGTACCGGGTGTCCTCGGGGAGCGCGTGGAAGTAGTCCACGTACTCGGGGGAGGTCATCTCCAGGGTCAGCTTGGTGTACTCCAGCGGGAAGAAGCGCGGGGAGCGGGTCACCCAGTTGAGCTGGTAGCCGTGGACGTCGATCTCGGCGAGGAGGTCGTAGTAGATCTCGGCCGCGCTCTGGCCGGAGCCGATGAGGGTGATCGACTTCTTCTTCTGCAGCTCCGCCTTGTTCTGCATGTAGGCGGAGTTGTGCAGGAAGTCGCCGCCGAGGCCCTCGCAGGTCGGCGGGACGTGCGGCGGGGTGCCGGTGCCCAGGACCAGGCGGGGGGCCCGGTGGGTCTCGCCCTTGTCCGTGTGGACCTCGTACAGGCCGGCCTGCTCGTCGTAGGTGACCTCGGTGACCGAGGTGGACCAGCGGACGTTGTCGAGGCGGTCGGCGGCCCAGCGGCAGTAGTCGTTGTACTCGGCCCGCAGCGGGTAGAAGTTCTCCCGGATGTAGAAGGAGTACAGCCGGTCCTTGTCCTTCAGGTAGTTCAGGAAGGAGAAGGGCGAGGTCGGGTCGGCGAGCGTGACCAGGTCCGACATGAAGGGCGTCTGCAGGTGGGCGCCGTCCAGGAACATGCCGGCGTGCCACTCGAAGTGCGGCTTCGACTCGATGAAGAGACCGTCGATCTCGTCGAGCGGGGCGGTCAGGCAGGCGAGTCCGAGGTTGAACGGACCGACGCCGATGCCGATGAAGTCGTGGGTCTCAGCGGTGGAGGGCAAGGGATTCTCCCAGGAACTGCTCGGCATGTGCGGCGAGAAGGTCGAGGACGGCCGCGATGTCGGCCGTCGTGGTCTGCGGGTTGAGGAGGGTGAACTTCAGGTACTGCTTCCCGTCCACCTTGGTGCCGGCGACGACGGCCTCACCGGAGGCGAACAGGGCCTTTCGGGCGTGCAGGTTGGCCTCGTCGACGAGGTCGGCGCGGATGTCGCCGCCCTCGGGGACGTAGCGGAAGACGAGCGTGGAGATCTGCGGCTTGACGACGACCTCGAAGCGCGGGTCGGCGTCGATGACGTCCCAGCCGGCCGCGGCCAGGTCGATGACCTCGTCGAAGAGCGAGCCGATGCCGTCGGCGCCCATGACGCGCAGGGTCACCCAGAGCTTGAGCGCGTCGAACCGGCGCGTGGTCTGGATGGACTTGTCGACCTGGTTGGGGATGCGCTCCTCGGCCATGCGGCGCGGGTTGAGGTAGTCCGCGTGGTACGTGGCGTGCTTGAGGGTGTCGCGGTCGCGCACCAGCATGGCGCTGGAGCTGACCGGCTGGAAGAACGACTTGTGGTAGTCGACCGTGACGGAGTCGGCGCGCTCGATGCCGTCGAGGAGGTGGCGGCGGGTCGGGGAGGCCAGCAGTCCGCAGCCGTAGGCGGCGTCCACGTGCATCCACGCGGAGTGCTCGTCGGCCAGGCGGGCGATCTCGGGGAGCGGGTCGATGGACCCGAAGTCGGTGGTGCCGGCGGTGGCGACGACGGCCATCGGGAAGAGGCCCTCGGAGGCGCACTCCTCCAGCTCCAGGGCGAGCACCGCGGTGTCCATCCGGCGGTTGCGGTCGACCGGGACGGAGATGACGGCCTCGTAGCCGAGTCCGAGCATGGCGGCCGACTTCTGGACGCTGAAGTGGCTGGCCTCGGAGGTGAAGATGCGCAGCTTCGGCAGCAGCTCGGCCTTGGTGAGCTCGCGTCCCTCGTCGAGGGCCTTCTTCATGACGAGGCGGCAGGCCTCGTCACGGGCCAGGAGCAGTGCGTGGAAGTTGGACTGGCTGCCACCGGAGGTGAAGATGCCGTCCGCGGCGGGGCCGAGGCCGATGCGCTCGGTGGTCCAGTCGATGAGGCGGCGCTCGATGAGCGTGCCGCCGATGGACTGGTCCCAGGTGTCGAGCGAGGAGTTGACGGCCGAGAGGATCGCCTCGCCGAGCACGGCGGGGATGACGACCGGGCAGTTGAGGTGGCCCAGGTAGCGCGGGTGGTGGAAGTACACCGCGTCGCGCAGGTAGACGTCCTCCAGCTCGTCCAGGACGGCGGCCGCGTCTGCGAGCGGCTTGTCCAGGTCGATCCCGTTGATGACCGGAGCGAGTTCGTCGACGGATATACCGGTGTGGGGCCGCTGCGTGGTCGCGAGTTTGGCGGCGACGCGCTCGACGCCTTCGGTGACGGAGCGCCGGTAGAGGTCCGCGGTCGTCTCGTTCAGCAGATGCGAGCGCATCAACTTTCCTCCGGGCAAGGGGTGGAGAGGGGGTGGGGTGTGGCATGCGACGTTTAGGTTAGCCTAACCTTAGTATTTCGCCAAACGCAGATGGGCCCTGGCTGAAAAGCCAGGGCCCATCTCAACTGCCGTGTGAAAAAAGAAGACTGACTACAGCTCAGACGTCGGGTCCTCACTCGGAGCCTTGCCCGCGTACGCCTCGGCGAGGAGCTGCTCCTCGCTCGCGCCGAGCCTCCAGTAGCCGGTGAAACGTACGGCGCGGCGGTCGACGGATCGTTCCTGCACGAAGTGGCGGCGGACCGCGCGGATCGTGCCCGACTCACCCGCCAGCCAGGCGTACGGAGCTTCGGCCGAGGCGGGTCCGTCCGCGCGCAGCGCGTCCAGCACCCGGTCCGTCCGCTCTGCGCCGTGGCCCTCGCGAACGATCCAGGTGATGTCCGCGACGGCGTCCGTCCGGAGGTCGAGCCGGTCTTCCTCGTGCGGGACCTCGAACCAGGCCCTGACCCGGGTCCCGGCGGGCAGCCGGTCCAGGATCGCGGCCGCGGCCGGCAGGGCGGTCTCGTCCGCGTACATCCAGATCTCGTCGGTGTCGGCCGGCGGCTGGAAGCGTACGGACTTGTTCTCGGACACGGCCGGTCCGATCGCCATGATCCGGCGGCCGGCCACCGCCTGCCCCGCCCAGCGGGAGGCCGGGCTGCTGTCGCCGTGGAGGACGAAGTCGATGTCGACTTCGTCCGCCCCCTCGGGCGTACGGCGCTGCTCGCGCACCGTGTAGGAGCGCATCACCGGCCGCTCCTCGTCCGGCATTCCGCGCCAGGCGCCGAACCAGGTGTCCTCGTCCGTGGACGGGAGCACCGTGTGCTCCTGGCCGGACGCGGGGAGGAAGAGCGACAGGCTCTGGTCGAAGCCGCCCGAGCGGAAGCCCGCGAGGGACTCCCCGCCGAACGTGACCCGCAGGAACGAGTGGCCCAGGCGGCGCGTGCGGAGCACTTCGAGCTCGAAGAACCGGAAGTGTGCGACGGCCGGGGCGTCGGATGCGGTGGCGGTCATGCGGAGAGGTCCCCCTGGGAGTCGGTACGGCCTTGCCTGGCGCCCGGGGTCACCGGGCGCCGTGGGTCAGCTGACCTTCTTGGCGTTCTGGATGGACTTCGCGAGGTCTTCCAGGATCTGCGCGCACTTGTCGTACGAGAAGATCGGCTCGGTCACGCGGGGGGTGACCTGGCCGGCCTTCACGGCGGGCATCTCGGCCCAGGTGGCCTTGGCCTTCAGCTCCTCCGGCTGCAGCGTGCCGGTGCGGTTGTCGAGCAGGACCAGGTCGGCCTTGTACTTGCCGGCGTTCTCCCAGCTCAGGCTCTCGAAGAAGCCACCCTCGTCGAGCTTGTCCGGGGTGATGAACTCGACGCCCAGGGACTTGAAGTACTTCAGGTCGGCCGAGGTCTCCGGGGAGGAGGCGTAGAACAGGTCGGCGGATCCGGAGCCCACGAGGACCTTGATGCCCGGGTTGGCCTTGGTGGCCTCGCGGACCTTCGCGGTGGCGGCCTCGAAGCGGGCCTTGGCGTCCACGGTCTTCTTGGAGTTCATGTCCGCGCCCAGGGACTTGGCGAGGTCCGCGGTGCGCTCCAGCGCCTTGTCGAGGGTGACGTCGCCGCCGACCTTGATCGCGGCGTGCGGGGCGAGCGCGAGGATCTTGTCCTTCGAGGCCTCCGGCACGTACCAGTAGCTGCCGTCCCAGCTGTTGGTGACCAGCAGGTCGGGCTGGAGGGCCGCGTACTTCTCGACGTTGAACTCGTCGTAGACGTTGCCGAGGATCTCGACCTTGGAGATGTCCAGCGAGCCCGCCTGCACGTCGGCCTTGCCGTCGGCGGTCTTGGTCGGGCCGAACACGCCCTTGACCGGGACGCCGTAGTCGTAGAGCGCGGCAGCGGTGCCGGTGAAGGCGACGATGTTCTTCGGCTGGGCCTTGGTGGTGACGTCCTTGCCGAGGTCGTCCTTGAAGGTCCAGGCGGCGGAGGCCGTGGCGCCGTTGTCCTTGCCGCTGTCGCCCTTCGCCGAGTCGGTGCCACCGCACGCGGCGAGGACCGCGACGAGGCCGAGGGCGCCACCGGCCGCGATGAAGCCGCGACGGCTGAAGGAGGAGGTACGGGACTTGGGCATGTCGATGTCCGCTTTCGTGCGTGCAGGGATGGCCGCCTGGGCCGTTCAGCGAGAAGGTTAGCCTAACCTAATGATAAATCCAGCGGTGGGGGAAGATCCGTTCGTGAGGTGGATCACCCTCCCGGAACCGGGGTGACCGGCCGGCGCCCGTACCGCCCGTGACGAGGGCCCGAGTTGGGGGTCTTCGCGCACCGGACGGGGGATCGGCCCGCGTCGGACTCCGCCGGCCCGCGGCCGCGACCGGACCCCGCCCCGTCATCCACGGAATCCGATCACGCGTGTGAATACTGGGCCCATGCGAAGGCAATGGTGGATAGCCGCAGGAGTGAACCTGCTGATGGGAGTGCCGGCCGTCGTGCCGGTCTGGCTCGTCTGGTACGTCGCCGTCAACGGGCCGCTCGCCGACCTCGGCTGGACCCAGCGGGAACCCACGGAGAACGACGGCATGCTGCTCTGGCTGGTGATCGCGGCACCGGTCGTGATCGCGTTCGGGCTGCTGTGGTGGCTCGCCAACGACTTCCTGCGGCGACGGAACACGGCTGCGGCCCGGGTCTACTGGCCGGTGTGCGCCCTGGCGACCCTGGTCCCCACTGCCGCGCTCATCGTCCTTCTCTGACCGTTCGCGGGCATGCCGAAGTCCGGCGCGGGCCCGTGGCCCGCGCCGGACGGCGTCATCAAGTGCCTCGGCCGGTCAGCCGGCGAAGCCCAGCTCGCGCGCGATCAGCATGCGCTGGACCTCGCTCGTGCCCTCGCCGATCTCCAGGATCTTGGAGTCCCGCCACATGCGGGCCACCGGGTACTCGTTCATGAAGCCGTAGCCGCCGTGGATCTGCGTCGCCTCGCGCGCGTTGTCGACGGCGACCGTCGAGGAGTACAGCTTCGCGATCGCCGCCTCCTTCTTGAACGGCTCCCCGGCCACCAGCCGCGACGCCGCGTCCCGCCAGCCGATGCGGGCCATGTGGGCGCGCATCTCCATGTCGGCGAGCTTGAACTGGATGGCCTGGTTGTCGCCGATCGCCTTGCCGAAGGCGTGCCGCTCCTTGGCGTACTTCACCGACTCGTCCACACAGCCCTGCGCGAGACCGGTCGCGAGCGCGGAGATCGCGATCCGGCCCTCGTCGAGGATCCGCAGGAACTGCGCGTAGCCGCGGCCCTCCTGGCCCACCAGGTTGGCCAGGGGGACCCGTACCCCGTCGAAGGACAGCTCACGGGTGTCCGAGGAGTTCCAGCCCACCTTGGAGTACGGTGCGGCCACCGTGAAGCCCGGGGTGCCGGACGGGACGATGATCGAGGAGATCTCCGGGCGGCCGTCCGCCTTGCGGCCCGTCACGGCGGTGACGGTGACCAGACCGGTGATGTCCGTACCGGAGTTGGTGATGAAGCACTTCGAGCCGTTGATCACCCACTCGTCGCCGTCCTTGACGGCGGTGGTGCGGGTACCGCCCGCGTCGGAACCCGCACCGGGCTCCGTCAGGCCGAAGGCGCCGAGGATCTCACCGGAGCACATCTTCGGCAACCACTGCTGCTTCTGCTCCTCGGAACCGAAGAGGTAGATCGGCATGGCACCGAGCGAGACCCCGGCCTCCAGGGTGATCGCGACCGAGGAGTCGACGCGGGCCAGCTCCTCCAGGGCGATGCCGAGGGCGAGGTAGTCCCCGCCCATGCCGCCGTACTCCTCCGGGAAGGGCAGGCCGAACAGGCCCATGCGGCCCATCTCGGCGACGATCTCGTAGGGGAACTCGTGCCGCTCGTACAGGTCGCCGATCTTCGGGGCGACGACGTCGTGCGCGAACGCCTCCACGGTGCGGCGGAGTTCCTCGTGCTCAGGGGTGAGCCGGTGGTCGAGGGACATGGTGTGACTACTCCTTGTGGGAGAGGGCGCGGACGGTACGGGAGGGACTGGGGCGTCCCAGCTGTTCGGCCATCCACACGCTCGTGGCGGTGAGGGCGGCCAGGTCGACCCCGGTTTCGATGCCGAGGCCGTCGAGCATCCACACCAGGTCCTCGGTCGCGAGGTTCCCGGTGGCGCTCTTGGCGTACGGGCATCCGCCGAGGCCGCCTGCGGAAACGTCGACGGTGGTCACGCCGTGCTGGAGCGCGGCGAGGGTGTTGGACAGGGCCTGGCCGTAGGTGTCGTGGAAGTGCACGCCGATCCGGTCGGTGGTGACACCGGCCTCGTTCAGCGCGGCGAGCAGCGCCTGGACATGGCCCGGGGTGGCCACGCCGATGGTGTCGCCGAGGCTCAGCTCGTCACAGCCGAGGTCCAGCAGGGCCTTGGCGACGGAGACGACCTGGTGGACCGGGACCGGGCCCTCCCAGGGGTCGCCGAAACACATCGAGAGATAGCCGCGGACGTGCGCCTTCCCCTCCTTGGCCCGGGCCACGACGGGCTCGAACATGGCGAGGGACTCGGCGACGGTGCGGTTGAGGTTGCGGGACGCGAAGGTCTCGGTGGCCGAACCGAACACCGCGATACGGGTGGCCCCGAGGGCGAGCGCGCGGTCGAGGCCGCGCTCGTTGGGCACGAGGACGGGCAGGTCCGCGGCGACGTCGGCGAGCTGCGGGAACAGCTCCTCCGCGTCGGCCAGCTGGGGCACCCACTTGGGGTGCACGAAGCTGGTGGCCTCGATGGTCGTCAGCCCGGCGGCGGCGAGGCGGTGGACGAACTCCGCCTTCACGGCCGTGGGGACGGCCGCCTTCTCGTTCTGCAGCCCGTCGCGGGCGCCGACCTCGTGGATCCGGACCCGGGCGGGGAGGCCGGGGGCCGGGACGTTCATGGGCAGCCGGTTCACGCGGCGTCCTCCTTGCCCTCGGCCGGGTCCTCGTCGGGGGTGACGACGGCCAGGATCTGGTCCATGGCGACCGTGCTGCCGGGAGTCACGTCCAGCTCGGTGACGGTGCCGGCGTGCGGGGCGGAGATGACGTGCTCCATCTTCATCGCCTCGACGACGAGCAGGCTCTGCCCGGCCGCGACCTTGTCCCCGACGGCCACCTTGACCACGGTGACCGTGCCCGGCATGGGCGCGGCGAGGGTGTCCGCGCCGCCGCGCCCGGCCCCGGTGAGGTTGGCCACGACGGGGTCGTACGCCTGGACGTGCCAGCTGTCCGCGTCCCGGCCCAGCCAGAGCCCCTCCGGGGAGGCGGCGTGGCTGAAGCGGTGCGTGACGCCGTCGAGTTCGACGGTGACGGTGTCCGGGGTGCGGGCGACGATCCGGCCGCGGGCCGGTGCCGCTGCGAGGGCGAGCTCGGTGCCGGAGCCGGTGGTCCTGGTGCGGACCTCCACCGGGTCCGTCCCGGGAAGGCGGAAGTGGTGCACGGTCCAGGCGGGCGTGCCGCCCAGCCGCCAGCCGTCACCCGCGTCGAAGGGGTCGACCCACCGATCCAGCCTCGCCGGCGTTTGAGGCGCGGGTCCGGGCAGAGCCCGGGGGCCCTGCGCCAGCAGCGCCGCAGCCGCGTACACCTCGTCCGGGACCCCCTCCGGCAGGAGGGACGGCAGGTCGCGCTCGACCAGGCCCGTGTCCAGGTCCCCGGACACCACGTCCGGGTGGGCCAGCAGCCTCCGCAGGAAACCGGCGTTGGTCTGCACGCCCAGGATCACCGTGTCCGCCAGCGCCGCCCGCAGCATGCGCAGCGCCGTCGGGCGGTCCGGGCCGTGGACGATGACCTTCGACAGCATCGGGTCGTACGTCGAGCCCACCGGCACGCCCGCCGTCAGCCCGGAGTCGGTGCGCACCGCACCGCCGTCCGGCTCGGACAGGGCCAGCACCGTGCCGCCCGACGGCAGGAACCCGCGCGCCGGGTCCTCCGCGCAGACGCGGGCCTCGATGGCGTGCCCGGTCAGCGTCACCTCGGACTGGTCGAAGCCCAGCCGCGCGCCGGCCGCCACCCGGATCTGCTGCTCGACCAGGTCCAGCCCGGTGATCAGCTCCGTCACCGGGTGCTCCACCTGGAGGCGGGTGTTCATCTCCATGAAGTAGTACGAGGACGGGTCGCCGCCCGGCACGATGAACTCCACCGTGCCCGCACCGACGTACCCGCAGGAGCGGGCCGCGTCCACGGCCGCCGCGCCCATCGCCGCACGCGTCTTCTCGTCGAGCAGGACCGACGGGGCCTCCTCGATCACCTTCTGGTGCCGGCGCTGCAGCGAGCACTCGCGCTCGCCCAGGTGCACCACGTTCCCGTGGGCGTCCGCCAGCACCTGGATCTCGATGTGCCGCGGCCGGTCCACCCACCGCTCGACCAGCAGGGTGTCGTCGCCGAAGGAGGAACGGGCCTCGCGGCGGGCCGCCGCGATCTCCTCGGCCAGCACCGCCTCGTCGCGGACCAGCCGCATGCCCTTGCCGCCGCCGCCCGCCGAGGGCTTGAGCAGCACCGGCATGCCGATCTCCGCCGCGGCCGCGACCAGTTCGGCGTCGGTCAGGCCGCTGCCGGAGGAGCCCGGTACGACGGGCACGCCCGCCGCCTTCACCGTCTCCTTGGCGCGGATCTTGTCGCCCATCAGGTTGATGGCGCCGGCCGGCGGCCCGATGAAGGCCAGGCCGGCGTCGGCGCAGGCCTGCGCGAAGGCCGCGTTCTCGGCGAGGAAGCCGTAGCCGGGGTGGACGGCCTCGGCGCCCGTCCGCTTCGCGGCATCCAGCAGCCGCTCCACCGACAGGTAGCTCTCGGCGGCCGCGGCCGGGCCGATGCGGACGGCCGTGTCGGCCTCCCGGACATGGCGGGCGTCCGCGTCGGCGTCGCTGAAGACGGCCACGGAGCGGATGCCGAGCTGCCGCAGGGTACGGATGACCCGGACCGCGATCTCGCCCCGGTTCGCCACCAGAACAGTGCTGAACATCAGTGAGGTCCTCACGTCACATCACGTCACATACGGAAGATGCCGAAGCCCGAGTCGCCCAGAGGGGCGTTCGCGCACGCGGTCAGGGCCAGTCCCAGCACCTGCCGGGTTTCCATCGGGTCGATGACCCCGTCGTCCCACAGCCGCGCGGTGGCGTAGTAGGCGTTGCCCTGCTCCTCGTACTGCGCGCGGACCGGGGCCTTGAAGGCCTCCTCGTCCTCCGCGGGCCACTCCTGGCCCGCGCCCTCGATCTGGTCGCGCTTGACCGTGGCGAGCACCGAGGCCGCCTGCTCCCCGCCCATCACGGAGATCTTGGCGTTGGGCCACATCCACAGGAAGCGGGGCGAGTACGCCCGGCCGCACATCGAGTAGTTGCCGGCGCCGTACGAGCCGCCGACCACCACCGTCAGCTTCGGCACCCGGGTGCAGGCCACCGCCGTCACCATCTTGGCGCCGTGCTTGGCGATGCCGCCGGCCTCGTAGTCCTTGCCGACCATGAAGCCGGAGATGTTCTGGAGGAAGAGGAGCGGGATGCCGCGCTGGTCGCACAGTTCGATGAAGTGCGCGCCCTTCTGCGCGGACTCGGCGAACAGGATGCCGTTGTTCGCGATGATCCCGACCGGGTGGCCGTGGATCCGGGCGAAGCCGGTGACCAGCGTCTGGCCGAACTCGGACTTGAACTCCTGGAAGCGGGAGCCGTCCGTGATCCGGGCGATGATCTCGCGGGCGTCGTACGGGGTGCGCGAGTCGACGGGGACCGCGCCGTACAGCCCGTACGGGTCCACCTTGGGCTCTTCCGGCGCCTCGACCGACCAGGGCAGGGCCCCGCGCCCGGGCAGGGTCGCCACGATGTTCCGTACGATCCGCAGCGCGTGCGCGTCGTCCTCCGCGAGGTGGTCGGTCACACCGGAGACCCGGGAGTGGACCTCGCCGCCGCCGAGCTCCTCGGCCGTGACCACCTCACCGGTGGCGGCCTTCACCAGCGGCGGGCCGCCGAGGAAGATCGTGCCCTGGTTGCGGACGATGACGGCCTCGTCACTCATGGCCGGTACGTACGCCCCGCCCGCGGTGCAGGAGCCGAGGACGGCGGCGATCTGCGGGATGCCGGCCCCCGACATGCGGGCCTGGTTGTAGAAGATGCGGCCGAAGTGCTCCCGGTCGGGGAAGACCTCGTCCTGCATGGGCAGGAAGGCGCCGCCGGAGTCGACCAGGTAGAGGCAGGGGAGACGGTTCTCCAGGGCCACCTCCTGGGCGCGCAGGTGCTTCTTGACGGTCATCGGGTAGTACGTGCCGCCCTTGACGGTGGCGTCGTTCGCGACGATCACGCACTCGCGGCCGCTGACCCGGCCGATGCCCGCGATGACCCCGGCGGCCGGCGCCGCGCCCCCGTACATGCCCTCGGCGGCCAGCGGCGCCAGCTCCAGGAAGGGCGACCCCGGGTCGAGGAGGGCGTCCACGCGCTCGCGCGGGAGGAGCTTCCCGCGGGCGGTGTGGCGGGCGCGGGCCTTCTCGCCGCCGCCGAGCCGGGCCGCGTCGAGCCGGGCGCGCAGGCCCTCGGTCAGCTCGCGGTGGGCGGCCTCGTTGGTCCGCCAGGCCTCGGACGCCGGGTCCGCGGCGCTCGTCAGCACTGGTGCCTGCTGCATCGGTCGAGCTCCCTTGCTCGTTCCACGCGGTTAATGAGCGTTAACGCTTGTGAGCTCAGGTTAACGACCGCTAACGGCCCTGTCTAGAATGGTTTCCCATGAGCACCAGAGCGGCCGCACCCACCCGTCGCGAGCAGATCCTCAGTGAGGCCGCTCGTCTCTTCGCCGCGCGCGGCTTCCACGGCGTGGGCGTCGACGAGATAGGGGCGGCGGTGGGCATCAGCGGCCCCGGCCTGTACCGCCACTTCGCGGGCAAGGACGCCATGCTCGCCGAGCTGCTCGTCGGGATCAGCGAGCGGCTGCTGACCGGCGGCCGGCACCGCGTGGCGCAGGCGGCGGGGGACCCCGCCCGGGTCCTGTCCTCCCTCATCGACGGCCACATCGACTTCGCGCTCGACGACCGGGCGCTGATCACCCTGCACGACCGCGAGCTCGACCGGCTCCGGGACGCCGACCGCAAGCTCGTACGGCAGCTGCAGCGCCAGTACGTCGAGCTGTGGGTGGAGGTCGTACGGGAACTGCACCCGCAGGTCGGCGAGGCCGAGGTACGGGTCGCCGTGCACGCCGTCTTCGGCCTGCTCAACTCCACCCCGCACCTGGCGGCCCTGGGCCGCGAAGCGGTGGAATCGCTCCTGCGGCGCCTCGCGCACGGCGCGTTCGGGGCGCTGTCGGCATGACCCGCGGCGTCCGCCGACCGGAATGGACGCGCCGTCTCCGCCCCGGCGGCGGCAGAATGGCCCGTATGCCGAAGCCGATAGAGACGCCCGTACCCACCCGCGCCGAGCTCATCGACCACCTGGTCCGTACCCGGATCGCGGGGCAGGTCGCCACACCGCGCGACAACAACCTCAGCCACTACCGCAAGCTCGCCAACGGTGACCGGCACTACTGGCTCGGCCTGGAACTGGGCGACCGCTGGACGGACGAGCAGGACGTGCTCGCGGTGATGGCGGAGCGGTGCGGGGTGGTGGACGACCCGGCGTTCCGGTTCGGCCAGGACACCATCGACCCGGAACTGACCGTGGCCGGACTGGACCGCCTGGCCGCGCGGCTGCGCAAGGCGGCGGCCGACCGGCAGAGCGTGCTCTTCGCCACCGGCCACCCGGGCGGCCTCCTGGACGTCCACCGGGCGACGGCGGCGGCCCTGCGGGCGGCCGGGTGCGAGATCGTCGTCATCCCGCAGGGCCTGGTGGCGGACGAGGGCTCGGTGTGGCAGTTCGCGGACGTCGCGGTCCTGGAGCGGGGTGCGACGCTGTGGCACACCCACTCGCCGGAGCCGATGGCGGCGATCCTGGACGGCCTCACGGCTTCGGGCCGCCCGCTGCCGGACCTGGTCGTCGCCGACCACGGCTGGGCGGGCTGCGCGGCCCAGCGCGGCCTGGACGCGGTGGGCTACGCCGACTGCAACGACCCGGCCCTGTTCATCGGCGAGGCGGAAGGCACCGTCCAGGTGACGATCCCCCTGGACGACCACGTCCGCGACCCGCGCTTCTACGACCCGATGGTGGCGTACGTCCTGGACGCGGCGGGTCTGCTCTGACGGCAGGGCCCCGGACGCGGTGGGCGACCGCGCCGCGGGTGCCCAACAGGCCTACCGGCAGGGCGGTTCCGGCGCTGCCCGACCTGCGGCCACCGACTCCTCGGGGTTCACGCGACCACGAGGGCGGGCGGTGGCCGCACACGCCCTCCCCGGCGACCCGCAGGGTCGGGTTCCCTGGGGGAGCGTCACTCCGAGGCCGAACGCTGGTAGTACTCCGGCGTGCGATCCTGGAGAAGGCGGATCTCAGGGCTGGCGTCATTGCCGCCGAACACGCCCCATACGGTGCAGTCGGAATCCGAGCCCTCGGGCTTGAAGGCTATGGAGAAACCGGGACCCTCGTCGGGAAATCCCCCGAACTTCCACGTGCCGGATCCTGACATGCGGGGATTCTGCTCCCGGTCCCCCGTGGTGGAACAGGAAAGATCGAGGCCGACGTTCGAGGCGCTGAAGTCGCCGTTCTCCGCGATGTGCATACTCCCGCCGTTCCCGCTTTTCCAGTGTCCCGCCAAAGCCGACCGCGCCTTCGGGTCGAAGCGGTCGGTGGGTCCGAAGTCCAGGGAACCCACAAGGAGTACGGCCGCGCCCGCAGTGGCGAGGACGACTGTGGCGACGATGAGGAAGAACCTGTTCCATCTGGTCATTTGGGTCCCTCGAAGTCGTTTCGGTCCGCGGGAATCCTCTTGTAGCTCTCGCCGTCGCCGTCGTCCTGGCGCAGGTACATGCGATCCTGGGATTCCTTCCCCGTCCATATCGCGTACAGGATGCAATGGGCCGGGCGCTCTTTCCCGGTCGGGGATTCGATCTTGACCCCCGGGCGTTCGTCCGGGACCGTTTCGAACGACCACTTTCCGGCACCGGACGCGCGGGGGACTGCGTTCCGCAGATCCTCCGGAACGCAGTACGGATCCTGCGTGATGTTGCTGAACGACACCGCCCCGTCCTCTGTGAACACGATGAGCCCGCCCTTGTTGCTTTCCCAAGTGCCTGCGATGTCCGACGTTTCGAGCTCTTCGTAGCCGAATCGCCCCGACTCGCAGGACGTGACCGCGAAGCCTGCGGCGAGGAGGAACGCGACGACTGCGGAGTGCCGTGAGAATCGTTTCATGATCTCCCTTGTGGTTCGAGGGCGGACGGACGGGGCCCGGCGCCGCCCCGGCGGAGGGCCGCGATCGGCGCGGAGTGGGACAGCCGAATGTCCATCAGTGCTGGTTCCGGGGGGAGTTGATCATGTCGATCATCGCCCACTCGTGCGCATTTCGGAGCGCGACCCGCTGTCAGAGGCGGTGGGTACGGTCGGTTCATGGCGAAGTCTCCGAAGGTGCGCAACCCGCTGTCCGTGCTGGCCGATGATCCTCAAGGGCGTTCCCTCGGGCTGGATCTGCCGCCCGGTGGGCTCATCGACAGGCCCGGGCGGCGGGGGTGGTGGAGGGAGTCCGAGCCGTTGCTGTGGGTGTCCGACGAGGCCGTGGGGGCCGGGGCGCTCACCGCGTACCGGAGTCCGGCGCTGGCCGCCGCCGGGCTGCAGGCCGTGCTGCTCCAGGGGCGCGGCGGGCTGGAACGGTGGTGGCAGGACCGGGAGTTGGTGCCGGACCGGATGTCCGACCCCGGCGACCACCATGTCGAGCCGGTGCTGCGCGAGTTCTGGGGCCGGGTGGTGCCCGACCCGGAGGAGGGCGCGGGGGAGGAGGGCGACGAGCTCATCGCGCCCTTCGGCCGGGACTGGCCCGGGCTCGCGGAGCGGGGGCCCGACGGCGGGCCGGATCCGGAGACCGCGGCCTGCGAGCTGGCGGACGAGCTGATCGTGGGCGGAATCCTGCCGGGCCCGCGGCTCGCGCTGGTCCCCGCCGCCCGGGGTGCCGACGTGCCGACCGCCATGGGCTGGGGCGGGCCGACCAACTTCGAGAACGACACGGCCCTGATCAGCGCCGTGCTCCGGTCCTGGGAGGACCGCTTCGGCGCCCGCGTCGTCGCCCTCGGCTTCGACGAGCTCCACATGTCCGTGGCGGCCCCGCCGCGTACGTCCGCCCACGCGCTCCCCGTCGCCGCGGAGCACTTCGCCCTCTCGCCCGACAACATCTGGCAGGGCTCCGGGAGCATCCGTGCCTACGCCGACGAGGCGGTCACCGGGTGCGGCCACTGGGGGTTCTGGTGGGACTGAGCGGCCGGGCGGACGTCACGCACGCGGGACGCGTACGACACCCTCCTGGATGACCGTCACGGCCAGCCGGCCGTCCTGCGTCCAGATGCGGGCCTGGCCGAGGCCCCGGCCCGCGGCCGCCGAGGGCGACTCCTGGTCGTACAGCAGCCACTCGTCGGCCCGGAAGGGCCGGTGGAACCACATCGCGTGGTCCAGGGAGGCGCCGACGACGTCGCCCACCGCCCAGCCGCCCCGGCCGTGCGCGAGCAGCACCGAGTCCAGCAGGGTCATGTCGGAGACGTAGGTGGCCAGGCACGTGTGCAGCAGCGGATCGGCGCTGTCGAGCTTGCCGGCCGTACGGAACCACACCTGCGAGCGAGGCTCCACGGGCTCGCCGACGCTGCCCCAGGGCGGGGTCGTGGCGTAGCGCAGGTCCACCGCCTCCCGCGTCTCGATCAGCCGCTCGACCGTGCCGGGGTCGCGGAAGATCTCGCGGTACGCGGGCAGCGACTCGGCCGCGGTGGGCAGGGACTCCGGGTCCGGGGCGGACGGCATGGTGACCTGGTGGTCGAGGCCGTCCTCGTACGTCTGGAACGACGCGGACAGGTGGAAGATCGGCTGCCCGTGCTGGACGGCGACGACCCGGCGCGTGGTGAAGGAGCGCCCGTCGCGGATCCGGTCCACCGTGTAGACGATGGGCGCGGAGGTGTCCCCGGTGCGCAGGAAGTAGGAGTGCAGCGAATGCGCGATGCGGTCCGCGGGGACGGTCCGGCCGGCCGCGACGAGGGCCTGGGCCGCGACCTGGCCGCCGAAGACGCGCGGTACCAGCGAAGGCCGGCTGGTACCGCGGAAGATGTTCTCCTCGATCTGCTCGAGGTCGAGCAGATCGAGGAGCGTCGTCAGTGCCTGGTTCATGGGGGAAGGGTAGGTGCCCGAATCCCTTACAGACCCATGGACTTGGCGATGATCGACTTCATGATCTCGCTGGTGCCGCCGTAGATGCGGTTGACGCGGTTGTCGGCGTACAGGCGGGCGATCGGGTACTCGTTCATGTAGCCGTAGCCGCCGTGCAGCTGGAGGCAGCGGTCGATGACGCGGTGCGCGACCTCGGTGCAGAACAGCTTCGCCGAGGCGGCCTCGGCCGGGGTCAGCTCGCCGGCGTCCAGGGCCTCCAGGGCGCGGTCGGCGACGGCCTGGGCGGCGTCCACCTCGGCCTGGCAGGCGGCCAGCTCGAACTTGGTGTTCTGGAAGTGCGCGACGGGCTTGCCGAAGACGGTGCGCTCCGTGACGTACTGCTGGGCGAACCGGACGGCCGCGGCGGCCTGGGCGTACGCACCGAAGGCGATGCCCCAGCGCTCGGAGGCCAGGTTGTGGCCGAGGTAGTAGAAGCCCTTGCCCTCTTCGCCGAGCAGGTCCTCGACCGGGACCTTCACGTCGACGAACGCCAGCTCGGCGGTGTCGGAGGTCTTCAGGCCCAGCTTGTCGAGCTTGCGGCCGATGGAGTAGCCCTCGGCCTTGGTGTCCACGGCGAACAGGGAGATGCCGAAGCGGCGGTCGTCCTCGCTCGGGGCGGAGGTACGGGCGCAGACGATCACGCGGTCGGCGTGGACGCCACCGGTGATGAAGGTCTTGGAGCCGTTGAGGACGTAGTGCGTGCCGTCCTCGGAGAGCTTGGCGGTGGTCTTCATGCCCGCGACGTCGGAGCCGGTGCCCGGCTCGGTCATGGCGAGCGCCCACATCTCCTCGCCGGAGACGAACTTCGGCAGGAAGCGCTTCTTCTGCTCGTCGTCGGCCAGCATCTTGATGTAGGGCAGGGCGAGCAGCACGTGCACGCCGGAGCCGCCGAAGTTCACGCCCGCGCGGGAGGTCTCCTCGTAGAGGACGGCCTCGAACTTGTGCGTGTCCAGGCCCGCGCCGCCGAACTCCTCGGGCACGTTGATCCCAAAGACGCCCAGCTCGCCGAGCTTGTAGTAGAAGTCGCGCGGCGCCTGACCGGCTGCGAACCACTCGTCGTAGACCGGGACGACCTCGGCCTCGACGAAGGCGCGGATGGTCTCGCGGAATGCCTCGTGGTCCTCGTTGAAAACGGTACGGCGCACAGCCGGCTCCCTTCGGTCGCGGCGGTCCGCCGCCATGCCTAAGCGCTTGCTCAGGATAAGTTACCGGCCAGTCAATCTGGCTGTCCAGAGCCGGGGCCCCGCAGAAAGGGTGGGCTGGCTCACCCCGGCCCGCCGCCGGCGCCCCCGGCGGAGGGGGCTCGTCCGCGCCACGGTGGCCGGAACGTGGCCGGAATGCGCTCAAGAATGCCTTGTTCGTGGTCTCACGTACCGATTCGCCCTCCCCTAACCTGCCCGGCATGCCACTTTTCCGGAGAGCGAAAAAGGCCGCCGGCGCGGGCGGGGGAGCGGGCGCGGGAGTGGGCGGGCCGGGCGGGCCGGACGCGTCCCCGGTACCGGGCTGGTGCGCGTGGTTCAGCCCGGCCGAATGGCACGCCTTCGAGGAGCTCCTCAACGACGTCTTCCTGGACGGGAACAGGTCCGGGCCGCCGATGCGCTTCGGGGAGCACCGCCACCTCTCGCTCGCCGCCGAGGGAGAGCCCGGCGCACCCCTGGACCTCGCGGAGATGGCCGAGCTGGTCCGGGCCCTGCCACAGGCGAACTGGCGGTCGGCCACCGTCTCCTTCCTGAACCGGAAGCAGCGGCTCGCCGAGCGGCGGCGCGAACTGCACCGGGCGGGCTTCGCCGAGGTCCGCCACCTGCTCATGCCCAGGCTGGTCACGGTCGACTCGGTGGGCGAGGGGCACGCGGTGGCGACGGCCCTCACCGAGGAACTCGCGGCCGTGGTGATGATCCACGTGGACGGGGACTTCTCGGCCCCCGTCCCGCCCGACCAGTTCCGCTCCTGGCGGGTGGACGAGGCCGAGGTGTGGGCGGCCGCGACGGCCAACCTCGATGCCGCGCCGGTCACCCTCCAGTACAACGAGGACGAGAACCCGCTGGTGAACGTCGAGGGCGAGGGCGGCTACACCTCGACCCACCTGCTGCGCGCCGCCGCCCTCGTCGACCGTCCGGCACCCCTCGGCATCCTCGCGATGGTCCCCTACCACGGCCACCTGATGCTGTGGGCCGTGGAAGGGCCGGATCTGCACACCTGCGTGATCGCCTACGGTCCGCTCGTCCGGAAGATGTGGGAGGACGCCCCGGAGGAGTACCGGCTGAGCTCGCGCCTGCTGTGGATCGGTGAGGACGGCATCGAGTCGGTCGGGGTCGACCCCTCGCCCGAGGGCAGCAAGGAACCCGGCGTGATCACCGGATCCGCCCGTTTCGTGGAGATGCTCTCCTCCTTCCGTCCGCCGGACGACTACCCCGGCTGATCCGGGCCGCGGCCGGTGAACCGCAGCGCGAACCACAGCTCCATCCGCACGTCCGGGTCGTCCAGGTTCCGGTCGAGCAGTTCGGCGGCACGGCCGACGCGCTGGCGGACGGTGTTGCGGTGGACGCCCAGGGCGGCGGCCGTACGGTCCCAGCTGCCGTGGTGGCCCAGCCAGCCGCGCAGGGTCTCGCGCAGGGCGGGGGAGAGCGGCCCCAGCAGGGCCTCGGCGTGGGCGCGCGCCTCGGCCTCGCCGACCAGGCCCGCGAAGCCGGGGTCGGTGTGGTGGGCCAGCGCGGTGCGGGCCGCCTCCGCGCGCCGGAGGGCCCGCGCGGCCTGGGCGTCGGCGGTGCCCAGACCGGAGGGCGCGGCCGGCGCGCTCACCCCGAGCCGCCAGCCGGGCTGCGCGGCGGGCTCCCGGTCCGTGAGCAGCCGTACGCCGCCCTCGTGCGGGTCCAGCAGTACGGTGCCCAGCGCGGCCGCGAGGGCCTGCGCGTCCAGGGCCTGCGGTTCCCCGGACCCGCGGGCGTGGACGGCGTACCAGGGCCCGCCCGGCAGGGCCGCGGCCGGATCCCCGTCGAGCAGCAGCCGGGTCAGCGCGGCCGCCTCCGCCCCGGCGGGCCGGTCGGCGGTGAGCAGGGTCAGCAGCACGGCGGCGATGGAGGCGATGGTGTGGTCGCCCGGAGTCCGGACCGGGGTGGCCAGGGCCAGGACCCGGCCCCCGCCCACGGCGTACGCGGCCAGGCGGCCGGCGCCCAGGGAGTCGGTGGCGGTGGCCGCGGAACCGGGGGCCACCCGGCGTGCCAGGGCGTACACGGCGTCGAGCACGTCCCCGCCGGGGGCGGTCCCGGCGGCCGCCGTGGCCGCGGCGGGCGCGGCGGGTGCGGTGGCCGCCGGGGCGAGCAGGGCGGCCCAGCCGCCGAGGCTCGCCGCCAGGCGGGACAACACCGCCGGGACCGGATCCGGGCGGGCCGCGGCCGCCGCCAGGGCCTGCTGGGCCTCGGCGACCCGGCGGAGCTCCCGCGTACGGGCCTCCGCCGCCAGCCGCCCGACGGTACGGGCGACCGCCGTGAAGGGGGTCCCCGGCGGGACCTCGACGAGCGAGAGGCCGTACCGCTCGCACGCCCCGGCCAGGCCGGGCGGGACCACCTCGTGCACCGGGGTCACGCCGAAGCCGAGCGCGGCGGCTCCGGCCCGCGCGAGCCGGCCGGCGTAGGCGTCGGCACCGGCCTCGGTCAGCGCCGCCCCGGCCGTCAGCAGCAGCTCGCCGCCCAGCAGGTACGGGGACGGGTCCGCCATCTCGGAGGCGTGCACCCCGTGCACCTCCGCCGTCCGGGGCCCCGCGAGGTGGCGCAGCCCGAGCGCCCGCTCGGCGAGGAGCCCGTCGAGGAGCACGGTCGGGGTGAGCGGCTCCCCGGCGGGGCCGCTGCCGTGCTCCGGATCGAGAGGAGCGGCGGTCATGGATGCTCCATACATTTCAGCTCTGCCAGATGGATGAAACGTACACTCCCCACCCTCGGGTGGCCCGCTTACGCTCGAAGTACCGCACCCGTCAGGCCAGAGAAAAAGAGGCACAGCCATGAGCACGCAGCCGCGCGGCCCCGTCGACTCCTCCCGCATCCCGCGCTACGCGGGCCCGGCGACCTTCGCCCGTCTGCCCCGCCTCGACGAGGTCGGCGGCAAGGCCGACGTCGCCGTCGTCGGCGTGCCCTTCGACTCCGGCGTGTCCTACCGCCCCGGCGCCCGCTTCGGCGGCAACGCCATCCGCGAGGCCTCGCGCCTGCTGCGCCCGTACAACCCGGCCCAGGACGCCTCCCCGTTCGCGCTCGCCCAGGTCGCCGACGCCGGTGACATCGCGGCGAACCCCTTCAACATCAACGAGGCCGTCGAGACGATCGAGGGCGCGGCCGACGAGCTGATCGGCAACGGCTCCCGTCTGATGACCCTGGGCGGCGACCACACCATCGCCCTCCCGCTGCTGCGTTCGGTCGCGAAGAAGCACGGCCCCGTCGCGCTGCTCCACTTCGACGCGCACCTGGACACCTGGGACACCTACTTCGGCGCCGAGTACACCCACGGCACGCCGTTCCGCCGCGCCGTCGAGGAGGGCATCCTCGACACCGAGGCGCTCTCCCACGTGGGTACGCGCGGCCCGCTGTACGGCAAGCAGGACCTGGACGACGACGCCAAGATGGGCTTCGGCATCGTCACCTCGGCCGACGTCTACCGCCGTGGCGCCGACGAGGTCGCCGACCAGCTGCGCCAGCGCATCGGCGACCGCCCGCTGTACATCTCCATCGACATCGACGTGCTCGACCCGGCGCACGCGCCCGGCACCGGCACCCCCGAGGCGGGCGGCATGACCTCCCGCGAGCTGCTGGAGATCATCCGCGGTCTGTCCTCCTGCAACCTCGTTTCCGCCGACGTCGTCGAGGTCGCCCCGGCGTACGATCACGCCGAGATCACCTCGGTCGCGGCCTCGCACACCGCGTACGAGCTGACGACGATCATGTCGCGACAGATCGCGCAGGCGAAGGGCAAGTAAGCGAAGTGACGCACGACCACGACCTGGTACTCCGTCCCACCGAAGCCCAGAGGGCGGCCGCGCTCGCGCCGCCGCCGGGGCGGACGGGCGGGGACCTGGTCGTGGAAACGCTGCGCGGCCTCGGTGCGACCACCGTCTTCGGTCTGCCGGGGCAGCACGCGCTCGCCCTGTTCGACGCGGTCGGCCGCTCCGACCTGCGCCTCGTGGGCCTGCGTACGGAGAACAACGCGGGCTTCGCGGCCGACGCGTACGGCCGGATCACGGGCGAGGCGGTGCCGCTGCTGCTCTCCACGGGCCCGGGCGCGCTCATGGCGCTGCCCGCCCTGGCGGAGGCGGCGGCCGCCTCGGCCCCGGTCCTCGCGATCTCCTCCCAGGTCCCGGTGGCGGGTCTGGGTGGCGGCCGGCGCGGGCACCTGCACGAGCTGCGGGACCAGTCGGCGTCCTTCCGGGACGTGGTGAAGTCCGTCCACACGGTCCGTACCGCCTCCCAGATCCCCTCCGTGATCGCCGAGGCCTGGGAGTCGGCCCTGACCGCCCCGCACGGCCCGGTGTTCGTGGAGGTCCCGGAGGACGTGCTGCGGGCGGAGACCGTCATCCCGCAGGTCACGGGCGTGGACGCGACCCCGCACGAGCTCGCGCCGCGGCCCGAGCTCACGGCGCTCGCCGCCCACTGGCTGGAGAACGCCGCCCGTCCGGTGATCATCGCGGGCGGCGGTGTCGTGCGCTCCGACGCGGCGGGCAAGCTGAAGCAGCTCGCGGAGCGCCTGAACGCACCCGTCGTCACCACGTTCGGCGGCAAGGGCGCCTTCCCCTGGACCCATCCGCTCTCCCTCCAGTCCTGGCTGGAGGACCGTCACATGACGGACTTCCTGGAGGACGCGGACGTCCTGCTGGTGGTCGGCTCGGGCCTCGGTGAGCTCTCGTCGAACTACCACACGTTCTTCCCGACCGGCCGGGTCGTCCAGATCGAGGCGGACCTCGGCAAGCTGGAGTCGAACCATGCCGGCCTCGGCATCCACGCGGACGCCCGGCTGGCGCTGCAGGCCCTGCTGGAGACGGTGTCCGAGCGCGAGGACGCCGGTGCCCCCGAGCGGGTCCGTGCCGTACTGGCGGACATCGCGGCCCGCCTCGCCGCCCAGGACGTGGCCCTGGAGCAGGAACTGCTCGGCTCGATCAGGGCCGCGCTGCCGGCCCGCTCCCCGTCCTTCTGGGACATGACGATCCTGTCCTACTGGGCCTGGTCCGCCTTCGACCCCAAACACCCCAACACCATGCACTCGGCCCAGGGCGCGGGCGGCCTCGGCTACGCCTTCCCGGCGGCCCTCGGCGCGTGCGTCGCCGAACCGGACACCCCGGTACTGGCGGTCTCCGGCGACGGCGGCGCCATGTACTCGGTCGCGGACCTGGCCACGGCCCGGCAGCACGACCTCGACGTCACCTGGCTGATCGTCGACGACGGCGGCTACGGCATCCTGCGCGAGTACGGCTGCGAGGCCGGCACCGAGCTGGCCGGCCCCGACTTCGTGACCCTCGCGCAGTCCTTCGGTGTGCAGGCCTCCACCACCACCCCGGAGTCCCTGACCGCCGATCTGAAGAAGGCGCTGGCGACCCCGGGCCCCTCGGTCCTGGTCCTCCCGGCCGCCTTGAAGATGTTCGCCCCGACGCATCTCTGAGGGGCGGCCGAGCGTCCGGGACGGGCGATCCGGAAGGGACGGGCGATCCGCCCGGGGCGGACGATCCGTCCGGTGTGGGCGAGACGTCAGCCTCCGGTGGGACGGCCGTCAGCCGCGGGGGCGGCCTTCCTGCTCCTCGTAGGGATGGAGGAGGAGACTGACCACGGCCACGCCCAGCGCCGTCCCCAGCCGGGCCCACGCGTTCTCGGTCAGCATCCCGACGATCTTCGCCGCGAGCAGCGCGACGAGGAACGCGGTGACGTAGGGGACGACGGCGCGGGCGGCGCGCTGCACGAGGCCGTCGGCGGCCGGGTGTTCCTGGTGAGTGGACATGGTCCTCGATCCCTTCGCTGCGCCACCGCGGTCGGCGGGCGGCCGACTTCCAGCATCGGCAGCGCGTCCCGTCCCCCACAGATCCGGAAAGTCGTGTCTTGACAGGGCCCGGCCCCACCTCCCGCCCCGGTCGGACGCGGTCCGCGCGCCCCGCCCGTACGGCAGTGCGATCGTTGCGGCGGGATGAAATCCGCCGGTCGGAGCGTTGGCGCTGCCGACGGGACGAGACGAACGGGGAGGCCCACGTGGCGGCGGCAGAGACAGCGGCTGGGGAGAAACAGGGCTGGGGCAAGCGGCTGGCGGCCTACACCTGGCGGTACAGGACCAATGTGCTGCTCGCGCTCGGCTCCTCGCTGGTGGGCATGGCGGTGATGGCGGTCGTGCCGCTGGTCACCAAGGTGATCATCGACGACGTCATCGGCGACCAGACCAAGCCCATGGCGCCCTGGGCCGGCATGCTCATCGCCGCGGCCCTGCTCGTGTACGTACTGACCTACATACGCAGGTACTACGGAGGGCGGCTCGCCCTCGACGTGCAGCACGACCTGCGCACCGACATGTACAGCACGATCGCCCGCCTCGACGGGCGGCGGCAGGACGAGCTGAACACCGGTCAGGTCGTCGGCCGCGCCACCAGCGACCTCCAGCTGATCCAGGGTCTGCTCTTCATGCTGCCCATGACGATCGGGAACTTCCTGCTCTTCGGGATATCCCTCGGGATCATGCTCTGGCTCTCGCCGCTGCTGACCCTGGTCGCCCTGCTCATGGCCCCCGCCCTGTGGTTCATAGCCAAGCGCAGCCGCAAGAAGCTCTTCCCCGCCACCTGGTGGGCCCAGGGCCAGGCCGCCGCCGTCGCCACCGTCGTCGACGGGGCCGTGACCGGCGTCCGCGTCGTCAAGGGCTTCGGCCAGGAGGAGCAGGAGACCGGCAAGCTGCGCGAAGCCGGCCGCCGGCTGTTCGCCGGCCGGATGCGGACCATCCGGCTCAACTCGCGCTACACCCCCGCCCTCCAGGCGGTTCCCGCGATCGCCCAGGTCGCCATGCTGGCCCTCGGCGGCTGGATGGCCACCGAGGGGCAGGTCACCCTCGGCACCTTCGTCGCCTTCTCCACCTACCTCGCCCAGCTCGTCGGGCCCGTCCGCATGCTCGCCATGGTCCTCACCGTCGGACAGCAGGCCCGGGCCGGCGTGGAGCGCGTGTTCGAGCTCATCGACACCGAGCCCGAGATCCACGAGGGCACCCACGAGCTGCCCGCCGACGCGCCCGCCACCGTCGAGTTCGACGACGTCCGCTTCGGATACGACCCCGACCGGCCCGTCCTCGACGGGTTCTCGCTCTCCGTGGCGCAGGGCGAGACCGTCGCCGTCGTCGGCTCCTCGGGCAGCGGCAAGTCCACCGTCGCGCTCCTGCTGCCCCGGTTCTACGACGCCGACGGCGGTGCCGTCCGGGTCGGCGGCCACGACGTCCGCGAGCTGACCTACGACTCCCTGCGCGGCGCGATCGGCCTGGTCCCCGAGGACTCCTTCCTCTTCTCCGACACCATCCGCGCCAACATCGCCTACGGGCACCCCGGCGCCACCGAGGAACAGATCGAGGCAGCCGCCCGCGCCGCCCAGGCCGAGGGATTCATCCAGGCCCTGCCCGCCGGGTACGACACGAAGGTCGGCGAGCAGGGGCTCACCCTCTCCGGAGGGCAGCGCCAGCGCATCGCCCTCGCCAGGGCCATCCTCACCGACCCCCGGCTGCTGCTCCTCGACGACGCCACCTCCGCCGTGGACGCCCGCGTCGAGCACGAGATCCACGAGGCCCTGCGCTCGGTCATGGCGGGCCGGACCACCCTGCTGATCGCCCACCGCCGCTCCACGCTCGCACTGGCCGACCGGATCGCCGTACTCGACCGCGGGCGGCTCGCCGACATCGGGACGCACGAGGAGCTGGAGAGCCGGTCCGCGCTCTACCGCAGGCTGCTCACCGACCCGGACGCGCTCGGCGCCGCCTCGCCGCGGACCCCGGACGCGCGGGTGATGACCGAGTTCGAGCGCGAGCTCGACCGGGACCTCGAACGCGGCATCGAGCTCGAAGCCGAGATCGACTCGGAGCCGGTCAACGCCAAGCGCCGGGTCGCCGGCGGGGTCACCCCCGAGCTCTGGCGCCGCCAGGACGACACCGGTCCGGACACGCCCGTCGCGGCCGCCCCCGCCGCCGCGGGCGGCGCGCCCGGAGCCGGGCATTCCATGGCCGGGTCCGTCTCCGGCATGCCCGCCACCCCCGAACTGCTCGCGCAGGTGGCCGCGCTGCCGCCCGCCGACGACCTGCCCGAGGTGGACGAGACCCGCGCCGCGGCCGCCGAGGAGAGTTACGGCCTGCGCCGCCTGCTCCGCGGGTTCTGGGCGCCGCTCGCGATCAGCCTCGGCCTCGTCGCCGCCGACGCGGGGGCCGGACTGCTGCTGCCGATCCTGATCCGGCACGGCATCGACCAGGGCGTGGAGCAGGCCGTGCTCGGCGCCGTCTGGGCGGCCGCCGGGCTCGCCCTCGCCGTCGTCGTCGCGCAGTGGGCCGCGCAGTTCGCCGAGACCCGCATGACGGGCCGCACCGGCGAGCGCGTGCTGTACGCCCTGCGCGTCAAGATCTTCGCCCAGCTCCAGCGACTCGGCCTCGACTACTACGAGCGCGAGCTGACCGGCAAGATCATGACCCGGATGACCACCGACGTGGACTCGCTGAGCTCCTTCCTGCAGACCGGGCTCGTCACCGCCGTCGTCTCCGTCTTCACCTTCTTCGGCATCCTGGTCGCGCTGCTCGTCCTGGACGTCGAACTCGCGCTGATCGTCTTCGCGACCCTGCCCGTCCTGGTCGTCGGCACGATCGTGTTCCGCCGCAGGTCCGTCGCGGCCTACGAGCTCGCCCGCGACCGGGTCAGCCTGGTCAACGCCGACCTCCAGGAGTCCGTCTCGGGCCTGCGCATCGTCCAGGCCTTCCGCCGCGAGGGCTCGGGCGCCAAGCGCTTCGCCGAGCGCAGCCACTCCTACCGCGAGGCCCGGGTCCGCGGCCAGTGGCTGATATCCGTCTACTTCCCCTTCGTGCAGCTGCTGTCCTCGGGCGCCGCGGCCGCCGTGCTGATCGTCGGGGCGGGCCGGGTGGAGGCCGGGACGCTCACCACGGGCGCGCTGGTCGCGTACCTGCTCTACATCGACCTGTTCTTCGCGCCCGTCCAGCAGCTCTCCCAGGTCTTCGACGGCTACCAGCAGGCCACGGTCGCGCTCGGCCGTATCCAGGGGCTGCTGCGCGAGCCCACCACCACCCCGCTGCCCGAGCGGCCGCGCGCACTGGAAGCACTGCGCGGGGAGATCGCCTTCGAGGACGTCCGTTTCCAGTACGGGACGGCCGAGGAGCGGGGCGAGAAGGGCGAGGCCCTGGCCGGCATCAGCCTGCGGATACCCGCCGGGCAGACCGTCGCCTTCGTGGGCGAGACCGGAGCCGGGAAGTCCACGCTGGTCAAGATGGTGGCGCGGTTCTACGATCCGACCTCCGGCCGGGTCACCGCCGACGGCGCGGACATACGGGAGCTGGACCTCACGGCGTACCGCCACCGGCTGGGAGTCGTCCCCCAGGAGGCCTACCTCTTCCCGGGGACGATCCGTGACGCCATCGCCTACGGGATGCCCGGTGCGAGCGACGCCGAGGTGGAGGGTGCCGCCCGTGCGGTCGGCGCCCACGACATGATCGCCACCCTCGACGGCGGCTACCTGCACACCGTCGCCGAGCGGGGCCGCAACCTCTCGGCGGGCCAGCGCCAGCTGATCGCACTGGCCCGGGCCGAGCTCGTCGACCCGGACGTGCTGCTGCTGGACGAGGCCACCGCCGCCCTCGACCTCGCCACCGAGGCCCAGGTCAACCAGGCGACGGACCGGCTGGCGGGCAAGCGCACCACCCTGGTGGTCGCACACCGGCTGACCACCGCGGCGCGCGCCGACCGGGTCGTGGTCATGGACCGCGGCCGGGTGATCGAGGACGGCACCCACACCGAACTCCTGGCGCGCGGCGGCCGGTACGCCGAGCTGTGGCGCACCTTCGTCGGCGAGGACGAGCGCGCCGCGGCCTGAGCGGACCCCGCCGGGCCGCCGCCGGAACCCCGCCGGGCCGCCGCGGCCCGGCGGGGTTCCGCACACGTCGGGGGACGGGACGCCCCGGGATCAGAACTCGCCGAACAGCAGGTTCCCCGGCGCGTCCTCGTCCGTACCGGTGTAGTACTCGCGTACCGCGTCGAGCAGTTCGTCGACGGTGAGGCAGCCGTCGCCGTTCGCGTCGATGCGGCGGAAGAGCGCCTCGGTGTCGGCGGGGCTCAGCCGCGTGTCGAAGGCCTCCTGCGCCCGGTGGAACTCCTGCGGGCTGATGAGTCCGTCGCCGTCGGTGTCGACGATCGTCAGGATCGCGCTCATCATCGGCCGGAACGAGCGGTCGTAGGCGGGCCCGCCCTGCGCGTACAGCCGGGTCATGCCCTGCTTGTACTCCTCGGGCGTGACCTTGCCGTCCCGGTCGAGGTCCAGCTCGGTGAACAGGTCCTGCCAGAAGTCGGCCAGCCCGCCCATCACCCGCTCCGCCTTGGGCGAGCCGGCCGGCTCCGCGAGGGCCGTCAGCAGCCGGGAGCCGAGCGCGATGATGTCGTCGGCGTCGATCACGCCGCTCCGGTCGGCGTCCAGGTGCGTGAAGGCGCGCGCCAGCTTGCGGTCGAGCAGGTCGTTCGTCATCTCATGGCCTTTCACGGCTGCAGCCACGGCTGCGGTCACGGCGAGCGGGGTGTGCGTCACCTAGCGTAATCGCCGTCCCGGGTGTGAACTCCCGCTGCTCCGCCGGGAGGTGGCGGATGCACCCGTACGAGGGAGGGTGGCCGATGTCGGTCCCCCGTCCCTTGCGCGCGGCAACCATCCGGAGGGTTCGGGCGTCGTACGTGCGTGCGTGCGCCGCACGCACGGCCGATCGGGGGACAGGGTGTTGCAGGGGTGGAAGAGGCGCTGCCGACGGGGCGCGTCCCTGGGGGTGTTCGCGGCGGCGCTGTGGCTCTGCGCGGGCGGGCTGGGCACCCCGCCGACGGCACAGGCCGCGACCGAGGGCTGCGGGGGCCGGCTGGCCCGGACGGTGGCGTTCGAGGCGGGTGAGGTGCGGGTCTACAAGAGCCGCAACCAGGCCTGCGCCATGACCGTGGCGCGGGTCTCCGGCGAGCGGCGCCGGATGGCGGTGAGCATTCAGCCACGCGGCGGTGCCCCGGTGCGCGAGGCCGGGCGATTCACGCGGTACGCCGGGCCTGTCACCGTGGGTGCCATCAACCGCTGCGTGTATGTAAAGGGGAGCGTGGGGGCCGGATCCGCGGATTCCGGCTGGATCCTGTGCTGACGGACAGGCCCAACTGGGTCTGTTCAGTGGTGCATTGGCCCGGCTAGGTTCACGGCGACCGAAGTGAACTCAAGGGGAGGGTGAATGCGCAAGACGCTCGGATGGCTGCTGTCGCTCGTGGTGCTCATCGGCACCATGGGTGCGGCCGGCTCCACGGCGCAAGCGGCCACAGCCGCGCAGCCCGCGGCCGCCACGGACATCAAGGACCAGATCCTCGGCATTCCCGGGATGAGCCTGATCGAGGAGAAGCCGTACCCCGGCTACCGCTTCTTCGTACTGAACTACGAGCAGCCGGTGGACCACCGGCAGCCGTGGAAGGGCACCTTCAAGCAGCGCCTGACCCTGTTGCACAAGGACGTCTCGCGGCCGTCGGTGTTCTTCACCTCCGGCTACAACGTCAACACCAGCCCGCGCCGCAGCGAGCCGACGACCATCGTCGACGGTAACCAGGTGTCCTTGGAGTATCGATTCTTCACTCCCTCCCGGCCCGACCCGGCCAACTGGTCCAACCTGGACATCTGGCAGGCCGCCAGTGACCAGCACCGCCTCTTCACCGCCCTGAAGAAGATCTACAAGAAGAACTGGCTGGCCACGGGCGCCAGCAAGGGCGGCATGACGGCGACGTACTACGAGCGCTTCTACCCCCGCGACATGGACGGCGTCGTCGCGTACGTCGCGCCCAACGACGTCGTCAACGACGAGGACTCGGCCTACGACCGGTTCTTCGCCAAGGTCGGCACCAAGGAGTGCCGCGACAGGCTGAACGCCGTCCAGCGGGAGGCGCTGGTGCGCCGCGAGCCGCTGGAGGCCAAGTACGCGGCCGCCGCCGCCGAGAACGGCTGGACCTTCACCACCGTCGGCGACCTCGACAAGGCCTACGAGGCCGTGGTGCTCGACTACGTGTGGGCCTTCTGGCAGTACAGCCTGCTCTCGGACTGCGCCTCCGTCCCGGCCGCCGCCACCGCGAGCGACCAGCAGATCTGGGACTCGATCGACGCCATCTCCGGTTTCTCGGCCTACGCCGACCAGGGACTGGAGGCGTACACGCCGTACTACTACCAGGCGGGTACGCAGCTCGGCTCCCCGGACATCAAGCTGGCGCACCTGAAGGGCCTGAGCCGCTACGGCTACCAGCCGCCGCGCAATTTCGTGCCCCGTGACATCCCCATGACCTTCCAGCCGGGAGCGATGGCGGACGTGGACCGGTGGGTGCGCGCCAACGCCGACCGGATGCTCTTCGTGTACGGGCAGAACGACCCGTGGGGCGCCGAGCCGTTCCACCTCGGCTACACGGCGCGCGACAGCTACGTGATGATCGCGCCGGGCGCCAACCACGGGGCGAACGTCGCCAAGCTGATGGACGGCGAGAAGGCCCTCGCCACCTCGAAGATCCTGCAGTGGGCCGGGGTGGCCCCGGCCGCCGCACTCGCCGACGCGGGGAAGGCGGCGCCGCTGGCGGCGCCGGACGCCCAGCTCGACCAGCGCGACCTGGAGCGCGAGCCGCAGCTGCGGCCGTAACGGAAGCCGGGAGCCCGGGAAACCGGGCAGCCGGAAGCCAAGAGCCGGAACAGGCAGGGACACGCGGGCCGCGGGCCGGCGGCTGAGGGATCAGCGCGTCAGCCCGTGGCCCAGCGGGTAGCGGCCCGGGACCGGGACGGGCAGGCGGCCGGCGGGCCGCAGCGCCCCGGTGAGCACCCGGGCCGCCGCCCGCATCTCCACGTCCGTCCAGGAGTACGTGGCCAGCTCCGCCGCGCAGGCCGGCAGCCGGGCCGGGTCGTACGGGTTGCGGACCGCCAGCGAGACCACCGGGACGCCCGTCGCGATCAGGTCCGCCACCAGCGTGCGCTGCGGACTCGTCCCCTCCGGGACGTTGTACGTGCACACCAGCACCGCCGCGTGACCTGGCGCGGCGGCCACGGCGCGGGCGGGCGGCACCGCCGTGGCCCGGCAGCCCAGGGCGGTCAGCTCCCGGGCCAGTACGGCCGTAGGGGGTCCGGTCGTACCCGTGGGGGAGACCGGGTCCTCCCCGGTGACCAGCAGCCGTGGTCCGCCCGTCACGTCGAACGGAACCAGCCCGCGGGGATCGGCCAGCAGGGTCGTCGTGGCGGCCGCGATCGCGTCGGCGGCGTCGAGGTGCTCCTGCACGCCCACGGCGGCGTCGACCTCCCGGCCCGTGGTGTACGCCTCGTCGAACAGACCCCGGCGGTCCTTCAGTTCCAGGATCCGCAGCACCGACTCCTCGATGCGCGCCACCGTCAGCTCGCCCGACTCGACGGCCGCCCGCACGCTGCGCTGCGCGAGCGCCAGGTCCGGCGGGTTCAGCAGCTGGTCGCAGCCCGCCAGCAGGGCCAGGACCGGGACGCGCTCGTTCCCGTACTTCTGGCGGACCCCGGCCATGTCCAGGGCGTCGGTGATCACCACCCCCTCGAAGCCGAGGCGTTCGCGCAGCAGACCGGTGACGATCGGCCGGGAGAGGGTCGCCGGGTCCCCCGAGGGATCGAGCGCGGGGAAGACGATGTGCGCCGTCATGATGGCGTCCACGCCCGCCTCCACCGCGGCCCGGAAGGGCGGCTCGTCCAGCTCCTCCCAGGCGGCCCGGGTGTGCCGCATCACCGGCAGCCCGACATGGCTGTCGGTCTCGGTGTCCCCGTGCCCCGGGAAGTGCTTGGCGGTGGCGGCGACCCCGGCCCCCTGGTAGCCGCGGACCTGGGCGGCCACCAGCTCCGCCACGGCGTGCGGGTCGGAGCCGAAGGACCGTACGCCGATCACCGGATTGGCCGGGTTGACGTTCACGTCGGCCACCGGCGCGTAGTCCTGCCGGATGCCCATGGCGGCCAGCTCGGAGCCCGCGATGCGCGCGGCCCGCAGGGCGTGGGCGGTGGAGCCGGCCGCACCGAGCGCCATCGCACCCGGGAACAGGGTCGCCGGTTTGCCGATCCGGGCGACGGCGCCGTGCTCCTGGTCGGTGGAGAGCAGCAGGGGGACCCGGGTACCGGTGGTGAGGGCGGCCTGCTGGAGGCCGACCGAGAGCGCGGCGATCTGCCGCGGGGCACGGGTGTTGTGGGCCCAGGCGAAGTAGATGATCCCGCCGAGGTGGTAGCGGGAGACCACTTCGGCAGCGGTACGCACGCCGAAGGCGGCCAGGTTCTGCTCGGCGTCCGCCGGATCGGGGTCGGTCGCCGAATGCCCGTAGGCCCGGGAGACGAAGAGCTGCCCGATCTTCTCGTCGAGGCTCATCCGGTCCATGAGGGCGCGCAGCCGTGACCGGCCGGGGCGGCGGCCGGGCGGCCGCGAGTCGTCGGGGGTGTGGTGGGGGTTGACCGCGGCGGAAGCCGCGCCGGCGGCCGTGGCGGCGACCAGGGCGGCCGCGGCGAGCAGGTTCCGGCGCGAGGCGTGGTACGGCACGCGCCGGACCCTACTGCCGGGGTGGGCCCGAGGAGTGACGGACACTCGGAAGGTCCCCCGGACGGGAGCGCCGCAGCCCTTCTGCCGCCCACCCGTTACGCCTCCTGCCGCCCACCCGCTACGCCTCCCGCCGCCCACCCGTCGCGCCTCCTGCCGCGCACCCGTCACGCCGTGCGCCGCCTCCCGTCATGCCTCCCGTCACGCCTCCTGCCGCGCCGCCCAGTGCTCCTGCAGGCTCCGTACCGCCTCCGTGATCGCGGGCCGCCGGGCCGCCCCGGTCCGCCACAGGGCGTACAACCGGCGTACGGGGCCCGGTTCCAGCGGTACGGTCACGGCCCCCGGCGGCAGTGCCCCGGTGCCCAGCCGGGGGACGACGGCCACCCCGAGCCCGGCCGCGACCAGGGCGACGATGGTGTGGTTCTCCTCCGCGACGTGCGCGATGTCGGGCTCGAACCCGGCGGTGCGCAGGGTCCGTACGAGCCAGTCGTGGCAGACCCGGCCGGGCGGCTGGCAGACCCAGCGCTCGCCGCCCAGGTCGGAGCGCCGGATGACGCGGCGCGCGGTGAAGGGATGGCCGGCCGGCACGACCAGGTCGCAGAGGTCGTCCCCGATGACGGCCTGCTCGATCCCCTCCGGCGCGGGCAGCGGGGCGATGTCCCAGTCGTGGGCCACCGCGAGATCGGTGACCCCCCGGGCCACCAGGTCCACGGACAGGTGCGGGTCCACCTCGGTGAGCCGGACGTCCAGCGCCGGATGCCGCCGGGCCAGGTCCGCCAGTACCTGCGGGAGCAGCCCGCGTGCGGCGGACGCGAACGCGGCCACCGTCAGCAGCCCGCTGGGCTGCCCGCGCCGCTCCTCCAGGGTGGTCTCGGTACGCTCCACGATCGCCAGCAACTCCTGGGCGGCGTCGGCCAGATGGTGCGCCTCCTCGGTGAGTGCGACCCCGCGTCCGCGCCGCTCCAGCAGGGTGGTGCGGGTCTCGCGTTCCAGCTTGGAGATCTGCTGGGAGACCGCCGAGGGGGTGTAGCCGAGGGCGGCCGCCGCGCCCGCGACCGAGCCGTGGACGGAGACGGCGTGCAGGGCGCGCAGCCGGGCCAGATCGAGCATGCCTCCATCGTGGCACCGCCCGCATGCGTAAGCAATGCTTCATTCATTCCGGAAGACATCCGAGCTGGTGCTACACGATCGGGCGGTCGATGCTCGAAGCATGCGTCCCGCACACACCGCACTCGCCGTGCTCGTCGCCGCCGTCTGGGGCTTCAACTTCGTGGTCATCGAGATCGGCCTCGACCACTTCCCGCCGCTGCTGCTGTCCGCCCTGCGCTTCCTCGTCGCCGCTCTGCCCGCCGTGTTCTTCGTCGGGCGGCCCAAGGCGGGCTGGAAGTGGATCGCCGGGGTCGGGATCGCCCTCGGCGTCGCCAAGTTCGGGCTGCTCTTCACCGGCATGGACGCCGGCATGCCGGCCGGCCTGTCCTCGCTCGTCCTGCAGATCCAGGCCGTCTTCACCGCCGTCCTCGCCGCCGTCGTGCTCCGCGAGCGGCCGGGCCGGGTCCGGCTGCTGGGGATGGCCGTGGCGCTCGCCGGGATCGCGGTCGCCGCGGTGGACGGCGGGACCTCCGGGCCGGTGCTGGGCTTCACGCTGGTCGTGGCGGCCGCCGCCTGCTGGGGCGTGTCCAACGTCCTGACCCGCAAGGCCGCCCCGCCCGACGCCCTGAACTTCATGGTGTGGGTGTGCACGGTCCCGGTCCTGCCGCTGCTGGCGCTCTCGCTGCTGCTGGAGGGCCCTGAGCGGGACCTGGCCGCGCTGCGGGCGCTGGACTGGTCCGGGGCGGCCGTCATCGGTTACGTCGCCTGGGTGTCCACCGTCTTCGGCTTCGCCGCCTGGAGCTACCTGCTGCGCCGCTACCCGGCCTCCTCGGTGGCCCCGTTCTCGCTGCTGGTCCCCGTCTTCGGGATGTCCTCCGCGGCCCTGGTCCTCGGCGAGTCCGTCTCGGGGCTGCGCTGGCTGGCGGCCGTACTGCTGGTGGGCGGGGTGGCGCTGACCTCGCTGGCTCCCGCGCGCGCCGTGAACCGTACGGGGGTCGGTTCGGGCGTCAGCGCGGGTAGCCCTCCTGCAGCGGCAGCCGCCAGTCCTGCCCCGTCAGGCTCACTCCGTACGAGCGGTGCGGCCGCTCCGAGATCAGGGTGAAGCCCGCCTTGAGGTAGAGCCCGCGCGCGTCGGTGAGCACGTCGTTGGTCCACAGGACGAGCTCGCGGTAGCCGACCGAGCGGGCGAAGGCCACGACGGTGTCGACCAGCAGGGCGCCGATGCCGCGGCCGCGGCCCTGCGGGTCGACCAGGAGCAGCCGCAGCCGGGCCGTGCCGGGCGCGCCCTCCTCCCGTACGCACATCACCGAGCCGACCGGCCGGCCGTCCAGCTCCGCGATCCACACCCGTTCCAGGTGCGGGTCGTGGTCCTGGGCGAAGTCGGCGACGATCCGGGCGACCAGGCCCTCGAAGTCGCTGTTCCAGCCGTACTCGGAGGCGTACAGCGCGCCGTGGCGCTGCACGATCCACCCCAGGTCCCCCGGTTCCGGGTCGCGGAGCCGCACGCTCTCAGCCATGGGGCAACTCTAGGGGGAGGGCGCGCCGGTGGGGCCCCGAAGGGGCTGTTTTCTGCCGCCTATTTCTTGCCACCGCCGAGGATCTCGCCGGGGCCGCCGCGCGCGGCTCCGCCCGCTCCGGTGCCCGCTCCGCCCGTCGTTCCGCCCGCTCCGGTGCCCGCCGCCTGGCCGGAGGCGCGCTTGGCGAGGACCGCCAGGACGACCGGGATCAGCATCTCGATGACCCGGCTGACGGTGGCCGCGGGGATGCCGGTCCGCTTCGAGACGGCGGCGGCCACGGGCTTGCTCAGTTTGGCCAGCACGCCGGCCATCATGCCGCCGCTGAGCAGGCCGCCGAGGCCGCCGAAGGCGGCCACGCCCTGCGGCGCCGGTTCGGCCTCGGAGACCTCGGCGAAGGCCTGGCGCACCTCCGCGCCGTCGGCGTCGTCCGCGTCGAGCTTCTGGGTGAGGTCGTCGGCCATGACGCCCAGCGTCTGCGTGACGGCCTCCCGGGCGCCGGAGGGGTCCGTGCCGAGCAGACCCGCGATCTCGGTCATCCTGTCGTCGCCGAGTTCGCCCAGCACGTCGTCCTGGAATGAAGAGTGGCTCATGCCTGGAACGCTACTTCTGTGCCGATTCACCGGCACCTTGAGTAGGCGTTGGGTAACAGAAACGTAAAGCTGTGATTCCGGATGCAACCCTGCGGGCGCATGGCGGGTCGTATGTTGCGTCGGTGCTTCCGGGGAGGGATCTGGGGGGATCGGGAAGTCCGACACGGGAGGGGTAACCGTGAGGGGGTCCGGCCGCGAGGCGGGACCCCCTTTGCGTTGTCCACAGGCCGACCGTGCTGTCGGCGCCACCCGGTAGTTTCGGGTCATGGCAGCAGAGGGGGCGCCGCAGGCGGTGCAACTGGCGGTGGTCGACGGCGTGCTCGAACGCATCACCTACGCCAACGAGGAGAACGGGTACACGGTCGCCCGGGTCGACACCGGGCGCGGCAGCGGTGACCTGCTCACGGTGGTCGGCTCGCTGCTCGGTGCCCAGCCCGGCGAGTCCCTGCGCATGGAGGGCCGCTGGGGCTCCCATCCGCAGTACGGCAGGCAGTTCACCGTGGAGAACTACCGGACCGTGCTCCCCGCGACCATCCAGGGCATCCGTCGCTACCTGGGCTCCGGTCTGATCAAGGGCATCGGCCCGAAGATCGCCGACCGGATCGTGGAGCACTTCGGCACCGACACCCTCGACGTGATCGAGGCCGAGCCGAAACGGCTGATCGAGGTACCCGGGCTCGGCCCCAAGCGGACGAAACTGATCGGCGCGGCCTGGGAGGAGCAGAAGGCCATCAAGGAGGTCATGGTCTTCCTCCAGGGCGTCGGCGTCTCCACCTCCATCGCCGTGCGCATCTACAAGAAGTACGCCGACGCCTCCATCTCCGTCGTGAAGAACCAGCCCTACCGGCTCGCCGCCGACGTGTGGGGCATCGGCTTCCTCACCGCTGACCGCATCGCCCAGGCCGTCGGCATCCCGCACGACAGTCCCGAACGGGTCAAGGCAGGCCTGCAGTACGCCCTGTCCCAGTCCACCGACCAGGGGCACTGCTTCCTGCCCGAGGACCGGCTCATCGCCGACGGGGTCAAGCTGCTCCAGGTGGACACGGGGCTGGTGATCGACTGCCTGGCCGAGCTCGCCGCCGACCCGGAAGGGGTCGTACGGGAGTCCGTACCGGATCCGCAGGGCGGGCCGGATCCGCTGACCGCCGTGTATCTGGTGCCCTTCCACCGGGCCGAGCTGTCCCTGGTCGGGCAGGTACGCCGGCTGCTGCACGCCGAGGACGACCGGATGCCGGGCTTCCAGGACGTGGACTGGGAGAAGGCCCTGGGCTGGCTCGCCGGGCGGACGGGGGCCACGCTCGCCCCCGAGCAGCGGGACGCCGTGAAGCTGGCGCTGACCCGCCGGGTCGCCGTCCTCACGGGCGGGCCCGGCTGCGGGAAGTCCTTCACCGTGCGCTCGATCGTCGAGCTGGCCCGGGCGAAGAAGGCCAGGGTGGTGCTGGCCGCGCCCACCGGACGGGCGGCGAAGCGGCTGGCCGAGCTCACCGGGGCCGAGGCCTCCACGGTGCACCGGCTGCTCGAACTCAAACCGGGCGGGGACGCGGCGTACGACCGGGAGCGGCCGCTGGAGGCGGACCTGGTCGTCGTCGACGAGGCCTCGATGCTGGACCTGCTGCTGGCCAACAAGCTGGTCAAGGCGGTGGCGCCCGGGGCGCACCTGCTGCTGGTCGGCGATGTGGACCAGCTGCCGTCGGTCGGCGCGGGGGAGGTGCTGCGGGACCTGCTGGCCGAGGGCGGCCCGGTGCCCGCGGTCCGCCTGACCCGGATCTTCCGGCAGGCCCAGCAGTCGGGCGTGGTCACCAACGCCCACCGGATCAACACCGGACTGCCGCCGATCACGGACGGGCTGCCGGACTTCTTCCTCTTCCCGGAGGAGGACACCGAGGCGGCCGGGGTGCTGGCCGTGGACGTGGCGGCCCGAAGGATTCCGGCCAGATTCGGGCTCGACCCGCGCCGGGACGTCCAGGTGCTCGCCCCGATGCACCGCGGCCCCGCCGGCGCCGGAAACCTCAACGGACTGCTCCAGCAGGCCATGACGCCGGCCCGGCCGAATCTGCCGGAGAAGAGGTTCGGCGGCCGGGTCTTCCGGGTGGGCGACAAGGTGACCCAGATCCGGAACAACTACGAGAAGGGCGCCAACGGCGTCTTCAACGGCACCGTCGGCGTGGTCACCGGCCTGGACGTGGACGAACAGCGCCTGACGGTACGGACGGAGGAGGATGAGGAGATCGTGTACGAGTTCGGTGAGCTCGACGAGCTGGCCCACGCGTACGCCGTCACCATCCACCGTTCACAGGGGAGTGAATATCCGGCCGTGGTGATCCCCGTCACCACCGGGGCCTGGATGATGCTCCAGCGAAACCTGCTCTACACGGCGGTGACCAGGGCGAAGAAACTGGTCGTCCTCGTCGGGTCCCGCAAGGCCCTCGGTCAGGCTGTGCGTACCGTTTCCGCAGGCAGGAGGTACACGGCGGTCGCTGCCCGGCTGTCCGGCCGGATACCGGTGGGAAACATCACCTAGATGATCGATCATTTGGGGTTCCAGCACTGGTGCGGAGGGGGCAGGATGAGTAGCTTCACGGCACTGAGTGCCGTCGAAAGCACCAAAGGCCGACCCCGAGTGCACTCTCCTGCGCCAAATGGGGGAAGGTAGAGGCAGTCAGGGCACCTCGAAGAAGAGGCACTACGTCGGTGAGGGATGACGTGAGCGACAACTCTGTAGTACTCCGGTACGCGGACGGTGAATACACCTACCCGGTGGTCGAAAGCACCGTCGGTGACCAGGGCTTCGACATCTCGAAGCTGCGGGCCCAGACCGGGCTCGTCACCTTGGACAGTGGGTACGGCAACACCGCGGCCTACAAGTCCGCGATCACCTACCTCGACGGTGAGCAGGGCATCCTGCGCTACCGCGGCTACCCGATCGAGCAGCTCGCCGAGCGTTCGACCTTCATCGAGGTCGCGTACCTGCTGATCAACGGCGAGCTGCCGACCGTCGACCAGCTCGCGTCGTTCCGCAACGAGATCACCCAGCACACCCTGCTCCACGAGGACGTGAAGCGCTTCTACGACGGCTTCCCGCGTGACGCGCACCCGATGGCGATGCTGTCCTCCGTGGTCAGCGCGCTGTCGACGTTCTACCAGGACAGCCACAACCCGTTCGACGAGAAGCAGCGCCACCTCTCGACGATCCGTCTGCTGGCCAAGCTCCCGACGATCGCGGCCTACGCGTACAAGAAGTCGGTCGGCCACCCGGTGGTCTACCCGCGCAACGACCTCGGCTACGTCGAGAACTTCCTGCGCATGACCTTCTCCGTGCCGGCCCAGGAGTACGACCTGGACCCGGTCGTGGTCTCCGCGCTCGACAAGCTGCTGATCCTGCACGCGGACCACGAGCAGAACTGCTCGACCTCCACCGTGCGCCTGGTCGGCTCCTCGCAGGCGAACATGTTCGCCTCGATCTCCGCCGGCATCTCGGCCCTGTGGGGTCCGCTGCACGGTGGCGCCAACCAGTCCGTCCTGGAGATGCTGGAAGGCATCAAGAACGACGGCGGCGACGTCGACGCCTTCATCCGCAAGGTGAAGAACAAGGAGGACGGCGTCCGCCTCATGGGCTTCGGACACCGTGTCTACAAGAGCTTCGACCCCCGGGCGAAGATCATCAAGGCGGCGGCGCACGACGTCCTCTCGGCGCTCGGCAAGAGCGACGAGCTGCTCGACATCGCGCTCAAGCTGGAAGAGCACGCGCTGGCCGACGACTACTTCGTCGAGCGCAACCTCTACCCGAACGTGGACTTCTACACCGGTCTCATCTACCGGGCGATGGGCTTCCCCACCGAGATGTTCACCGTGCTCTTCGCGCTCGGCCGCCTGCCCGGCTGGATCGCCCAGTGGCACGAGATGATCAAGGAGCCGGGTTCCCGCATCGGCCGCCCGCGCCAGATCTACACCGGCGAGGTCCTGCGCGACTTCGTTCCCGTAGAAGCCCGCTGACCCGAGGCTCTCCTCCGCGCGGCGTGCGGCCGCGCGGAGCGCACCGCAGGCATTCCTGAGCATGCGAGAAGCGCCCCGCCGTCGATCCCCCCACGGGTCGACGGTCGGGGCGCTTCCCTTTTCCCCGAAACGGATTCCCCCCACGGGACCCGAGCCGGGGCGTCGGTGTGCCGGGACCCGTTCGTCCGGGAGGGCCGCTCAAAGCCTCCCGCGGGTACGTGTCCCGGCCGGCTGATGCCCACGGAAACCCCCCAGGTCTCCGTGAAACGTCCCCCAAGACGTTCTTGGCATCGCACCATTAGACCCACGACGACCCCGGATGGTTACGTTGTGGTCACTGTGATCTGCGTCTCCCGTGAAGGAAGTGTGCGGACCATGAGGAGGAAGGTTACTAGCGGAAGGACCGCAACCGCAGGCTGTTGGTCACGACGAACACCGAGGAGAAGGCCATCGCGGCCCCCGCGATCATCGGGTTGAGCAGACCGGCGGCCGCCAGCGGCAGGGCCGCCACGTTGTAGCCGAAGGCCCAGAACAGGTTGCCCTTGATCGTGGCCAGGGTCCGGCGCGAGAGCCGGATCGCGTCCGCCGCGACCCGGAGGTCACCCCGTACGAGGGTCAGGTCGCCCGCCTCGATGGCCGCGTCCGTGCCGGTGCCCATGGCCAGCCCCAGGTCCGCCTGGGCCAGCGCCGCCGCGTCGTTGACCCCGTCGCCGACCATCGCGACCGTACGTCCCTCGGCCTGCAGGCGGCGTACGACGTCCACCTTGTCCTGCGGCAGGACCTCGGCGATCACCTCGTCGATGCCCACCTCGCGGGCCACCGTCGTGGCGACGGCCTGGTTGTCGCCCGTGAGAAGGACCGGGGTGAGGCCCAGCGCCCGCAGCCGGGAGACCGCCTCGGTGCTGGTCTCCTTGACGGCGTCGGCCACGGTCAGGACCCCGCGCGCCGCGCCGTCCCAGGCGACCAGGACTGCGGTGCCGCCCGCGGCCTCTGCGGCCGCCTTGGCCTCGGCCAGCCCGGCGGGCAGCTCGATCGACCAGTCGGCCAGCAGCCGCTCGCGGCCCACCAGGACGGCGTGTCCGTCGACCACTCCCTGGACGCCGAGTCCGGCGACGTTCTCGAAGGACTCCGGCACCGGCAGGGAGCCGGCCCGCTCGGCCGCCCCGGTGGCGACGGCCCGGGCGATCGGGTGCTCCGAGGCGTGCTCCAGCGATCCGGCGAGGCGCAGGAGTTCGTGCTCGTCGACGCCCGCGGCGGTGAAGACGCCGTCGAGGGTCATCCGGCCGGTGGTGACGGTGCCGGTCTTGTCCAGGACGACGGTGTCCACCCGGCGGGTGGATTCCAGTACCTCGGGGCCCTTGATCAGGATGCCGAGCTGCGCACCCCGCCCGGTGCCCACCATCAGCGCGGTCGGGGTGGCCAGGCCCAGGGCGCACGGGCAGGCGATGATCAGGACGGCCACGGCGGCGGTGAAGGCGGCGGTGGGGTCATCGGTGATCAGCAGCCAGGTGATCCAGGTGCCGAGGGCGAGCACGAGGACGACGGGTACGAAGATCCCGGAGATCTGGTCGGCGAGGCGCTGCACCTCGGCCTTGCCGTTCTGCGCGTCCTCCACCATCTTCGCCATCCGGGCGAGCTGGGTGTCGGCGCCGATCCGGGTGGCCTCGACGACCAGGCGCCCGGAGGTGTTCACGGTGGCCCCGGTGACGGAGTCGCCCACGGCGACGTCGACCGGGACGGACTCGCCGGTCAGCATGGAGGCGTCCACGGCGGAGCCGCCCTCGACGACGGTGCCGTCGGTGGCGATCTTCTCGCCGGGCCGGACGACGAACCGGTCGCCGACCGCGAGGGCGCCCACGGGGATCCGGACCTCCTGGCCCGCGCGCAGGACGACGACGTCCTTGGCGCCCAGCTCCAGCAGGGCCTTGAGGGCCGCGCCCGCCTTCCGCTTGGAGCGGGCCTCCAGGTAGCGGCCCAGCAGGATGAAGGAGACGACGCCGGCCGCCACCTCCAGGTAGATGGCGGAGGAGCCGTCGGTACGGGAGACGCCGAAGTCGAAGCCGTGCCGCATGCCGGGCATGCCCGCGTGGCCGAAGAACAGGGCCCACAGCGACCAGGTGAAGGCGGCCAGGGTGCCGACCGAGACGAGGGTGTCCATGGTGGCGGCGCCGTGCCGGGCGTTGGTCCAGGCGGCCTTGTGGAAGGGGAGGCCGCCCCAGACGACGACGGGGGCGGCGAGCGTCAGCGAGAGCCACTGCCAGTTGTCGAACTGGAGGGCGGGGATCATCGCGAGCAGGACGACGGGCAGGGCGAGCGTGACCGAGACCAGCAGGCGGGTGCGCAGCGCTGCGAGCGCCGGGTCGGGGGCCTCCGCCGGTGCCTGGCCGCCTTCGTCCCCGCCGCCGCCTTCCCGGCCGCCCTCGGGGGCGTCGGCGGCGTGCGCGGCGGGTTCCGGTGCGGGAGGCGGGGGCTCCTCGGCGGTGTAGCCGGTCTTGACGACGGTCGCGATCAGGTCGGCGACCTGCACGTCACCGGTGTAGGAGACGCGGGCCTTCTCGGTGGCGTAGTTCACCGTGGCTTCGACGCCGTCCATCCGGTTGAGCTTCTTCTCGATGCGGGCGGCGCAGGAGGCGCATGTCATCCCGCCGATCGAGAGTTCGACCGCCGTTATCGGTCCGTCGTGCACTGTGCTGCTGCTCATGTTCCGGCTCCAGGGGGAGGGCCGGGCCGTACGGGTCCAGTATGAGCTGGCCGGCACGACCCGGCAGGGTTCCGCGGGGCTGCCGCGGGTGCCGTGCGGGAGGGCGGGCCGCTCAGACCTGCCCGCCGAACTCGTAGCCGGCCTCGTCGACGGCGGCGCGGACGTCCTCGTCCGCGAGCGGGGCGGCGGAGACCACGGTGACCTCGCCGGTCGCGGCGACCGCCTTGACCGTGCTGACGCCCGGCAGGGCGGAGATCTCGGTGGTCACGGCGCCCTCGCAGTGTCCGCAGGTCATGCCGGTCACCCGGTAGACGGTGGTGGTCTGGGTGTCCGTCTCGGCGGTCATGTCGTTCTCCTCTTCAGGGGCGTGTGCCGGTCACTGGGAGGGGTGGCCGATGGCTCCACCGTGCTCCCGACACTCTGAGACTATACCCCTGGGGGGTATCAAGGCGAGCATCGGCTCCCGGTTTTCCGATCCTGGCGGGAAAACCGGCCGGGTGTGGGCGATCCGTCGGTGAATGGCTGGACGGGTCACCCGGGAGGCCCCGGGCCGTCCGGGGTTGGGGGCGGGGCCCAGGAGGGCCGTCGGCCGGCCGGGAGCCGGGTCCAGGAGGGCCGTCGGCCGGCCGGGAGCCGGGCCCCGGGGGTGTCGCCCGGCCGGGAGCGCGGGTGCCGCGCTCACCTGTGGAGCGGTGGGCGCGGTCGGTTCGGCGGACCCGGGCGGGCGGGGCGGACGGATCAGTGCGCGGGAGTCCCGGTGATCATCGGCTCCAGGTAGCGCAGCAGTACGGTCTTGAGCTCGGCGGTGTACGCGGCGCGCTCGTCGCCCTCGTGGGCCAGGATCAGGTCGAGGGACGACTTGAAGATGCCCAGGATCATGTTCGAGGTGTGGGCGAGCTCGTCGGGCGTGATCCCGGAGCAGCGGTCGCGCAGCACGGCCTCGATGCGGGCGAGCAGGCTCTCGTGCAGCTTTTCGTGCTCCTGGGCGATGCCGGGGACTCCGGTGCCGTGCATGAGGGCCCAGAAGGCCGGGTTCTCGCAGTTGAAGGCGATGACCGGGTCGAGGACGGCGTCGAGCAGCTCGGGCAGGGGGCGGTGGATGTTCTCGGGGCGGAAGGCCTGCCCGTGCATCTCGTGCGCGCGCTGGAGCAGCTGGCCGCCGAGCTCCACCGCGATGGCCTCCTTGTTGGGGAAGTACTGGTAGAGGGTGCCCGGCGACACGCCCGCCTCGCGGGCGATGGCGTTGGTGCTCGCCGAGGCGTAGCCGGTGCGGCAGAACACCCCGGCGGCGGCGGCCAGCAGCTGGGAGATCCGGCGCTCGCCGCGGGCCTGGCGGCGGCGCGGCGCGGCGGCCGCCGCACTCGTGTCCACGGCAGATCCCTCGGTCCCTTTTTCAGTGTTTTTGCCCATGTCTGTCCCCGGCATGTCCAATCCCCTGCTTCCCGTGGGCGATTGACAAACGCGAGTGATCGCTCGCATTCTTGAGAAACGCGAGCGACTGCTCGTGTTTGCCAGTCTATGTGGCCTGGCAATCACGGTGAAGGGGACACCGAGCCATGTCCGAAGTCAAGAAACCGCCGTCCTCCGGGGCGGATGCGGGGTGGACCCGCTTCGTCACGGCCCGGCCGCGGCTCACGCTGCTGCTCGCCCTGCTGGTCACGGCCCTGGCCGTGGTCGCGGGCGGCGGCGTCGCCGACCGGCTGGGAAGTGGCGGCTGGGAGGACCCGGGCGCCCAGTCCACCTACGCCACGCGGGCCCTGGAACGGGAGTTCCCGCACTCCGGGCCCAATCTGCTGCTGCTCGTCGACGCCGCCGCGGGCACCACGGGGGTCGACGACCCGGCCGTGGCCGCCGAAGCCGAACGGCTCGCGGCCGCACTCGACGGCGAACGGGGGGTCGTCGGCGTCGGCTCGTACTGGCGCACCCAGCTGCCCACGCTGCGCTCCGGGGACGGCCGTCAGGCACTCATCGTCGCCCGCGTCCAGGGCGACGAGAAGACGGCCACCGCGGCACTCGAACGCATAGCCCCGCGCTACGAGGGCCCGCACGGCCCGGTGCGGGTGTCCCTCGGCGGCCCCGCGGCCGTCCAGCGCGAGGTCACCCAGACCATCCAGGAAGACCTGCTGCGCGCCGAGATCATCGCCCTGCCGGTCACCCTCGTCCTGCTCGTCCTCGTCTTCGGCAGCGCCGTCGCCGCCCTGCTCCCGCTCGGCGTCGGCATCGTGGCCATCCTCGGCACCAACGCCGTACTGCGCGGACTCACCGAGTTCACCGACGTCTCCGTCTTCGCCCAGAACCTGACCACCGCGCTCGGCCTCGGACTCGCCATCGACTACGCCCTGTTCATCGTCCGCCGGTTCCGTGAGGAACTCGCCGCCGGGCGCGATCCGGTCGCCGCCGTCGGGGCCACCCTGCGCACGGCCGGCCGCACCGTGCTCTTCTCGGCGCTCACCGTCGCCGTCTCGCTCTCGGCGATGCTCTTCTTCCCCATGTACTTCCTGCGCTCCTTCGCCTACGCCGGGGTGGCGGTGGTGCTGCTCGCGGCGGCGGCCGCGCTGATCCTGCTGCCGGCCGCCCTGGTGCTCCTCGGCGACCGCGTCAACGCCCTCGACCTGCGCCGGCTGTGGCGGCGTGGCCGGCCGCAGGCGGCCGTGACCGGGCCCGCGGAGACGGGCCGCGGCTGGGGGCGGGCGGCCGCTCTCGTGATGCGGCGCGCCCCGGTCTTCGCCGTGGCCACCACCGTGGGCCTGCTGCTCCTCGGGCTGCCCTTCATGGGCGTCAAGTTCGGCACGGTCGACGACCGGCAGCTCCCGAAAGACGCTCCCTCGCACGTGGTGCAGGAGCAGATCCGCGACGGCTTCCCGGACAGCCCCGGCGGCGGACTCACCGTGCTCGCCGAGGGAGCGCCGGGCCCCGAGCGACTCGCGGCCTACCGGGACCGGCTGGCCGCCCTGCCCGGGGTGATCCGGGTGGACGGGCCGATCGGCTCCACGACCGCGAGCGGGTACAGCTCCTTCTCGGTCTCCGTCGAGGGCGAGGCCGTGGGGCAGACAGCCCAGGACCTGGTCGGCGAGGTCCGCGCCGTGGACCCGGGCTTCAAGACCTCGGTGACCGGGCAGGCGGCCGTTCTCGTCGACGCGCAGAAGGCCATCGCCGGAGCACTGCCCGCGGCGGCTGCCCTGGTGGTCCTCGCCACGCTGCTGCTGGTGTTCCTGCTCACCGGAAGCCTGCTGATACCGCTGCAGGCGGTGCTGCTCAACGCGCTCAGCCTGACCGCGATGTTCGGGGCGGTGGTGTGGGTGTTCCAGGAGGGCAACCTCTCCGGGCTCCTCTCCTTCACCGCGACCGGCGACATAGAGACCACCCTGCCGGTGCTGATGTTCTGCATCGCCTTCGGGCTCTCCATGGACTACGGGGTGTTCCTCATATCCCGGATCAAGGAGGAGTACGACCGCACCGGGGACCACGAGAGCGCCGTCCGGACGGGGCTGGCCCGCACCGGCGGACTGATCACCGCGGCGGCCGTGATCCTGGCGGTGGTGATGGTGGCCATCGGCACCTCCCGGGTGACCAACACCAAGATGCTGGGGCTCGGGATCGCGCTGGCGGTCCTCATGGACGCCATGGTCGTCCGCAGCCTCCTGGTCCCGGCGGTGATGAAGCTGACCGGACGCGCCACCTGGTGGGCGCCCGCCCCGCTGCGCCGCCTGCACGAGAGGTTCGGCCTGAGCGAGGGCGAGTCCGCGCCCCCGGCGCCGGAGCCGGACCGGACACCCGCGGGAGCCCCGGCCTGACGGTCCGGGCACGGGGCCGGGTGAGGGAGCTGACGGGCCCCTCACCCGGCGCCGCGGGAATCAGTCCTCGCGGCGGCCCCGGTTTCCGGGCCGGCGGGCCACCCAGGCGCGCACGGTATCGGCGTACCAGTAGGGCTTGCCCCCTTCCACGTGGTCGGGCGTGGGCAGCAGCCCGTGCTTGCGGTAGGAGCGCACGGTGTCCGGCTGGACCCGGATGTGAGCAGCGATCTCCTTGTACGACCACAGCTGTCGGTCGCTCATGCTGGACACCTCCTTGTCCACGGCGCGGGGCCGGCCGGGAGGCCGTCGGGGGAGCCGACGCGTGGACGCTGACGATCACTCGGGTTGTGCCCGGGGAACGACGCGCAGTGACGACAGGGGAGCGGCTGTCGACTTCCTGTGACGGAAGACCCGCGTAATGCGGACATGCGTGACAGAAGGGGGACCCCTGTGACAAGAGGGTCACAGGGGTCAGGTGAGGAGTTGGCGGGGCGTCAGCGGTACAGGGCCGGGCGCTCCGCCAGGTCCACGACGGCCCGTACACCGTCGCGCGCCGCCGTGAGGCCCGCCTCGGAGACGGCGGCCGCCGCGTAGCCGTCATAGGCGTCGGGCCCCGCCACGCGGCCGCGCGCGGCCGCGGCCACCCAGCTCCGCAGCTGGCGGTCGTACGCATCGGCGAAGCGCACCGTGAAGTCCTGGTCGATGGCGCCGCCCCACCGGCCCGCCGACTGCACCACCATCGCGTGCCCGTCACCGATCCGGGCACTGCCCGCCTCGCCGACCGCCTCGCACTGCACCTGGTAGCCGAAACCGCAGTTGACGAAGATCTCCACGTCGACGACGGCCCCGCCCGAGGTCTCCAGCAGCACCAGCCGGGGATCGCTCAGCCCCTCGGGAGCGGCCGCCGTGGGCCGCGGCGAGAGCACGCTGACGGCGGTGATCTCCTGCCCCAGCAGCCAGCGGGCCGCGTCCACCTCGTGCACCACCGAGTCGCTGATCAGCATGTCGCTGGTGAAGAACGACGGCGAGGAGGCGTTGCGGTGCCGGCAGTGCAGGAAGAGCGGGCGCCCGATCCCGCCCGCGTCCAGCAGCTCCTTCAGCCGGGCGTACTCGGCGTCGTACCGCCGCATGAACCCGACCTGCACCAGGCGCCGCCCCAGCCGCTGTTCGGCCTCCATCACGCGCAGCGCACCCGCGGGATCCGGCGTCAGCGGCTTCTCGCACAGCACCGGCAGCTCCCGCTCCAGGGCGTGCAGGATCGCCTCCTCGTGGGCGGGTCCGGGCGAGGCGATCAGCACCGCCTGGACCCCGGGCGCGGCTATCGCGGCCGCCGGGTCGGTGTGCGCCGTCGCCCCGTCCACAGTGCCCGCGACCTCCTTGACCCGGTCGCCGTCCGGGTCGGCCACGGCCACCACCCGGGCCCCGCCCACCGTCCGCCCGATCCGGCGTACGTGGTCGGCGCCCATCTTCCCGGTGCCGATGACGGCGATGCCGAGCGTGCTCATGTCGTACTCCTCTTCCTTCCGAAGGGTCAGCGGGCGCCGCAGGAACGGAGGTAGGCGCGGGTCCGCCGGGCGATCGGCAGCGGCCGGTCCGGCGGACAGGGGTACATGTCCTGCTCCACGATGGCGAACAGGTCCACGTCCAGGCGCTGGGCCGCCGCGAGCACCGGTTCCAGCGCGGGCACCCCCGAGGGCGGTTCGCACATCACCCCACGCCCAACGGCCGGCCCGAAGGGCAGCTCCGCGGCCATGACTTCGGCGAGGATCCGCGGATCCACCTGCTTGAGGTGGAGGTAGCCGATCCGCTCGCCGAAGGTCTCCACGGCCTGCACGCTGTCCCCGCCGCAGTACGCGTAGTGCCCCGTGTCCAGGCACAGGGAGACGAGTTCGGGGTCGGTGGCGTCCAGGAAGCGGGCCACGTTCTCCGGGGTGTCGATGTGGGTGTCGGCGTGCGGGTGGACGACGATCCGCAGCCCGTACCGGTCCCGTACCTCCCGGCCGAGGCGCTCGGTCTGCGAGGTCAGTTCACGCCATTGGGCGGCCGTCAGGGTGCGGTCCTCCCGTACCTCCCCGGTCTTGTCGTCCCGCCAGAAGGACGGGATGACGACGAGATGGGCCGCGCCCATCGCCCGGGTCAGGGCCGCGATCCGCGACACGTGCTCCCAGGTGTCCTCCCACACGGCGGGCCCGTGATGGAGTCCGGTGAAGACGGTTCCGGCCGAGACGCGCAGTCCGCGCTTGGCCGTTTCCTCGGCGAGGCGGGCGGGATCGGTGGGCAGATAGCCGTAGGGGCCGAGTTCGATCCACTCGTACCCGGCGTCGGCCACCTCGTCGAGGAAGCGTTCCCACGGGGTCTGCCGGGGGTCGTCGGGAAACCAGACACCCCAGGAGTCCGGAGCCGAACCGATGCGGATACGGGTCAACGCGGGCGGGGAGGACGTCATAGCGGCCACCTTAGGGTGGAGGACCAACAGGAGGACTGACTGTGACCGGCACCGGCGATCCCTTCGCGTTCGACCTGATCACGATGGGCCGGATCGGGGTGGATCTCTACCCGTTGGCGACGGGCGTACCACTGGCCGAGGCCGAGACCTTCGGCAAGTTCCTGGGCGGCTCCCCGTCCAACGTGGCCGTCGCCGCGGCCCGGCTGGGGCGCCGGGTGGCGGTGATCACCCGTACCGGAGCGGACCCCTTCGGCGGGTATCTGCGCTCCGAACTGCGGGGGTTCGGGGTGGACGACCGGTGGGTCGCCGAGGTCCCGGGGCTGCCGACCCCCATCACCTTCTGCGAGATCTTCCCGCCGGACCGCTTCCCGCTGTACTTCTACCGGCTGCCGAAGGCACCGGACCTGGAGATCGCGGCCGAGGAGGTGGACCTGGCGGCGGTACGGGCGGCCCGCGTGTTCTGGATGACGGGCACGGGCCTGAGCGAGGAGCCCTCGCGGGAGGCGACCCTGGCGGCGCTGGAGGCCCGCGCGCGGACCGGCACGACGGTGTTCGACCTGGACTGGCGGCCGATGCTGTGGCGGGAGAAACCCGGGCCGTACTACGAGCGGGCGCTGCGGTCCGCGACGGTGGCCGTGGGGAACACGGAGGAGTGCGAGATCGCCACGGGCGAGTCGGATCCCCACGCGGCGGCGCGGGCGCTGCTCGCGGCGGGCGTGGAACTGGCGGTGGTCAAGCGCGGCCCCGAGGGCGTGCTGGCGGTCCACCGCGACGGCACCGTGGCGGAGGTCGCCCCCGTGCCGGTGGACGTGGTCAACGGGCTCGGCGCGGGCGACGCGTTCGGCGGGGCGCTGTGCCACGGACTGCTGGCGGGGTGGGAACCGGAGCGGGTGATGCGGTACGCGAACGCGGCCGGGGCGATCGTCGCCTCACGGCTGGCGTGTTCGAGCGCGATGCCGTTCGCTCACGAGGTGGAGGAGGTGCTCGGACGTGCCGGTGGTGTCTGAGTGGGGGATGGAGTGGACGAGGCTGATGGTCCTCGACCTGGCCCCGGGCGAGGCCCACGCACACGCGTCCGGGCCGTGCGAATGGATCGTGCTCCCGCTCTCGGGCGCCTGCGAGGTCCGCTGCCGGGCACTGCCCGACCCGGCCTCGCAGGCGTCCGAGGCGCGGGGTCCGGGACAGAGCCCCGGGGACGGGCCGGAGGTGTTCCAACTGCACGGCCGGACCGGGGTCTTCAGCGGCACCACCGACTTCGTCTACCTGCCGCGGGACGCGGACGCGGAGATCCGGTCGGCCGCCGGCGGGCACTTCGCCCTCGCCGGAGCCCGCTGCGAGCGGCGGCTCCCCGCCCGGTACGGCCCCGCCGCGCAGGTCCCCGTAGAGCTCCGCGGCGCAGGCCACTGCTCCCGCCAGGTCAACAACTTCGCCGCCGCCGGCACCTTCCCCGCCGACCGCCTCATCGCCGTCGAGGTGCTCACCCCCGGCGGGAACTGGTCCTCGTACCCGCCCCACAAGCACGACGAGCACCACCCCGGCGAGGAGTCCCGCCTGGAGGAGATCTACTACTTCGAGATCGCCCCGCACGGGGACACCCCCGGGCTCGGCTACCAGCGGGTCACCCCCTCCCCGGCCGGGAAGACCGACGTCCTCACCGAGGTGCGGACCGGGGACGCGGTGCTCATCCCCGACGGCTGGCACGGGCCGTCCATGGCCGCCCCCGGGCACGACATGTACTACCTGAACGTGATGGCCGGACCGGGCAGGACCCGGGAGTGGCTGATCCGGGACCACCCCGACCACGGCTGGATCCGCGGCACCTGGGACGGCCAGGACATCGACCCCCGGCTGCCCTTCCCCGGCCCGTCCCGATCCCGGACGGAGGACCACCGGTGAGGCTCACCGTCGCGCAGGCGCTCGTCCGCTTCCTGTCCCGCCAGTACACCGAACGCGACGGACACCGGAGCCGGCTGATCGCCGCCACCTGGGGGATCTTCGGACACGGGAACGTGGCGGGCATCGGCCAGGCCCTCCTGGAGACCGGCCCCGAGGTCATGCCCTTCCTCCAGGGCCGCAACGAGCAGGCCATGGTGCACGCCGCCGTCGGATACGCCCGCCAGCGCGGTCGCCTCTCCGCGCACGCCGTCACCACCTCCATCGGGCCCGGCGCCACCAACCTCGTCACCGGCGCCGCCCTCGCCACCGTCAACCGGATCCCGGTGCTCCTGCTGCCCGGCGACACCTTCGCCACCCGGCCCGCCGACCCCGTGCTCCAGCAGCTGGAGGTCCCGTACGCCGGGGACCTCTCCGTCAACGACACCCTGCGCCCCGTCTCCCGCCACTTCGACCGGATCACCCGCCCCGAGGCCCTGATCCCGGCCGCCCTCCAGGCCGTACGGGTGCTCACCGACCCCGTGCAGACTGGCGCCGTCACCCTCGCGCTGCCGCAGGACGTACAGGCGCAGGCGTACGACTGGCCCGAGGAGTTCTTCGCCGAGCGCGTGTGGGGCGTGCGCCGGCCCCGGCCGGACCGGCACGAGCTGGCCCGCGCCGCCCAGGCCGTACGCGGCTCCGCGCGCCCGCTGATCGTCGCCGGCGGCGGGATCCGGCACAGCGAGGCCAGTGCGGCCCTGGCCGCCCTCGCCGAGGCCACGGGGATCCCGGTGGCCGTCACCCAGGCGGGCAAGGGCGTCCTGCCCCACGGGCACCCCGCCGACGTGGGCGGAATCGGCCACACCGGGACCTCCACCGCCGCCGCGCTCGCCCGGGAGGCCGATCTCGTCATCGCCGCCGGGACCCGGCTGACCGACTTCACCACCGCGTCCGCGACCCTCTTCCAGAACCCGGCCGTCCGGTTCGTCGGCCTCAACCTGGACCCGTACGACGCCCACAAACTCGCCGCCCTGCCCCTGGTCGCCGACGCCCGCGAAGCGCTCGACGAGCTGCGGGGCGCCCTCGCCGGCCACCGCACGGACCCGGCGTACCGGAGCGCGTACGCGGCGGAGCGGGCCCGCTGGGAGAGCCGCGTCGAGCGGGCCTACGCCGTCCCTGACGCGGACGAGGACGCCCCGCCCACCCAGGCCCAGGTACTCGGGCTGCTCGACGCCCTCGTCGACGGCACCGACATCCTGATCAACGCGGCCGGCTCCCTCCCCGGAGACCTGCACAAGCTGTGGCGGGCCCGGTCGCAGGACCAGTACCACGTGGAGTACGGCTACTCCTGCATGGGCTACGAGATCCCCGCGGCCATCGGGGTGGCGCTGGCCGCCCCCGGCCGGCCGGTGTGGGCGCTGGTCGGCGACGGGACGTACCTGATGAACCCGACCGAGATCGTCACGGCCGTCCAGGAGCGCCTCCCGATCAGGGTGGTGATCCTCGACAACCACGGCTACGCCTCCATCGGCGGCCTGTCGGGGGCGGTGGGCGGCGAGGGCTTCGGCACCGCGTACCGCTTCCGGGCGGCCGACTCCGGATACACGGGGGACCCCCTTCCGGTGGACCTCGCGGCCAACGCGGGCTCCCTCGGAATGGCCGTTATCCGCGCCCGCACCACGCGTGACCTGCGCGAAGCCCTCGCCGAGGCACGCAGCGCGACCCGGCCCACATGTGTCTACGTACAGACCCGAACGCCCGACACTGTGTCGGGCCCACCCCCGGCACAGGCGTGGTGGGATGTTCCTGTGGCCGAGACCGCGACCCGCAAGGCCGCTGCGACGGCCCGGGAAGAGTACGACCGGCAAGCCGCGCAGCGACGTCGCCATCTGTGAAGGAGCAAAAGGCATGAAGACCGTCAACCACTGGATCGGTGGCAAGACCGTCGAGGGCGCGTCGGGCAACTACGGCCCGGTCACCGACCCGGCCACCGGCGAGGTCACCACGCAGGTCGCGCTCGCCTCGGCCGACGAGGTCGACGCGGCCGTACAGGTCGCCAGGGAGGCCTACCTCAGCTGGGGCCAGTCCTCGCTGGCCGCCCGCACCAAGGTGCTGTTCGCCTACCGCGCCCTGCTGGACGCCAACCGCGACGCCATCGCCGCCCTGATCACCGCCGAGCACGGCAAGGTCCACTCGGACGCGCTGGGCGAGGTCGCCCGCGGCCTGGAGATCGTGGAGCTGGCCTGCGGCATCACCACGCAGCTCAAGGGCGAGCTGTCCACGTCGGTCTCCAGCCGGGTGGACGTCTCCTCGATCCGCCAGCCGCTGGGCGTCGTCGCGGGCATCACCCCGTTCAACTTCCCGGCGATGGTCCCGATGTGGATGTTCCCGCTGGCCGTGGCCTGCGGAAACACCTTCATCCTCAAGCCGAGCGAGAAGGACCCGTCCGCCGCCAACAAGCTCGCCGAGCTGGCCACCGAGGCCGGCCTCCCGGCGGGCGTGCTGAACGTGGTCCATGGCGACAAGGTGGCCGTCGACGCGCTGCTCGCCCACCCCGGCATCGCGGCCGTCTCCTTCGTCGGCTCCACCCCGATCGCCCGCCACATCCACACGACCGCCTCGGCCAACGGCAAGCGCGTCCAGGCCCTGGGCGGCGCCAAGAACCACATGCTGGTGCTGCCGGACGCCGACCTGGACGCCGCCGCCGACGCGGCCGTCTCCGCGGCCTACGGCTCGGCCGGTGAGCGCTGCATGGCGATCTCCGCCGTGGTGGCCGTCGGCGCGATCGGCGACGAGCTCGTCGAGAAGATCCGCGAGCGCGCCGAGAAGATCAAGATCGGCCCCGGCAACGACCCGACCTCCGAGATGGGCCCGCTGATCACCGCCGCCCACCGCGACAAGGTCGCCTCGTACGTCAAGGGTGCGGCCGACCAGGGTGCGGAGGTCGTCCTCGACGGCACCGGCTTCACGGTCGAGGGCAACGAGAACGGCCACTGGATCGGCCTGTCCCTGCTGGACCACGTGAAGACCGACTCCGACGCCTACCGCGACGAGATCTTCGGCCCGGTCCTGTGCGTGCTGCGCGCCGAGACCTACGAGGAGGGCGTCGCCCTCATCAACGCCTCGCCGTTCGGCAACGGCACCGCGATCTTCACCCGTGACGGCGGCGCCGCCCGCCGCTTCCAGCTGGAGATCGAGGCCGGCATGGTCGGCGTCAACGTCCCGATCCCGGTGCCGGTGGGCTACCACTCCTTCGGTGGCTGGAAGGACTCCCTCTTCGGGGACCACCACATCTACGGCAACGACGGCATCCACTTCTACACCCGCGGCAAGGTCGTCACGACCCGCTGGCCGGACCCCTCCGAGGGCCACGTCGGCGTGGACCTGGGCTTCCCCCGCAACCACTGACCCACCCCACCTCCAGCAGCCCCCGGCCCCCTTCCCCCGGCCGGGGGCCGCTGCCGCTGCGTCCCGTCTACGCTGACCGGTATGGCAGAAATCCCGTCGCCAGACGTCCTGTTGGCTCGCCTGGCGGAGCACCGAGGCCTGAGCATCGAGGACCTGTCCCGCCTGGCCGCCGTCCCGGAGGCCGGGCTCCGGGCCGTGCTCGACGGCGCGGCGCCGGACCCGTCGCTGCTGAAGCGCCTCGCCCCCGTACTCCAGCTGCACGTCGAGGACCTGTTCGTCATCGCCTCCGTGCCCCTGCCGCAGGAGATGACGCCGCTGGACCCGGCCGCCGGGGGAGAGGCGGCCCTTCTCGCCAAGAACGCCATCGGTCTGCCGCGCCAGGACCGGGAGCGGCTGCGCCGGATCGCTGCTGCACTGCCGCAGCAGGACCGCACCCGGCCGACCCCGGAACCGCCCGCGTACATGACGTACCCGCCGGGTCCCGGCGGACTGGTCATGCGCCTGCTCGCCAACCGGAACCTGGGGTGGTCGGCCGGAGCGCAGACCTTCCTGTCCCTCACCGGCCGGTACTGGTCCGCGGCCACGTACGGGCAGGTGGGCCACGGCGAGGTGGAGCTGACCCCCGACCTCCAGGCCGACTACGCGACCGTGCTCGGCATCCGCGCCGACGACCTCTCGGTACTGACCGGCATCGGCCTGCCCGACGGACACCGTCCGCCGCCCCGGGCCGCCGTCGAGGTGGCCGGTCTGGTTCGGGGCGTCCGGCGGCTCACCCGGCACCAAGTCCGGGAGTTGGCCGACACCGCGGAGCACGAGCTGCGGGTGCCCTGACCGGTCAGGGCGTTCGGGCCAGGTCCGGTACGGGGTGGGGCTGTTCGCCCGCCGGGCGGCGACGGCGGCGCAGTACCCACACCGTGGCGCCCGCGCCCGCCAGTACCAGGAGCAGGCCCACGGCCGGCCAGGGCACCGCGACGAAGTCGGTCCCGGCCTGCGAGACCAGATCCGGGTGGGCCGCCGCGCCCGCCGTGACCTTGACGGTCACCCAGTCGGACTGGGGAGCGTCCGGCCACGGTTCGGTCAGCTCGATCCGCTGGCCCGGCAGGAGGGACAGCTTCAGCTCGCGCGCGGGCCGGTCCAGCACCTCCCGCCCGAACAACCCCTCCGCGGACAGCGCCACCGTGGGCTCGACCACCACGTTGCCCCGGTTGACCAGCGCGTACGAGACCGTGGCACGGGCGTCGCGCACCCACGGCAGCAGCGGCGCCGAGCGGCTGACCCGTACGTCCTCCACGCTCAGCCCCGCCGTGACCGGACCCGGCACCCTGAAGTACAGCCGGGCGCCCACCGAGCGCTTCACCCCGACCTGGACCTTGCCCTCCTGCTGCACGCCCTCCACGGCGGTGCCCAGGGCGACGATCCCGCCGACGTGGTCTCCGGGCGTCGCGTCCGCCGGGACCTTCACGGTGAACGGGACGTCCTTGCGGCCCTTGGCGGGCACGGTGACGGTCCTCGCGGTCTCCGGGGCCAAGGTGACCCACGCCCCGACGTCCTTCGGCCTCGTCTCCACCGGCAGCAGCGCGAAGGCGCCGCCCGCCGGGGTGTTCACGGCGTCGGTGGCGAAGACCTGGAACGTCAGCTCCTTGTCGGAGGAGTTCACGATCGTCGCGCTGTCGTTCAGCGTGCTCCCGGCCGCACCCTGGAGGAAGAAGTACGCGCGGTCGGTCATCGCCGCACCGGCCGCGGGCGTCGGGAACACCCCCCACGTGCCGTTGTCCGCGGCCCTCGCCACGGCGGTCGGCAGCAGGCCCGCGCCGCCGAGCAGCAGGCCGAGGAGCAGACCGTACAAGAGGGTGCGGGTGCGGCCACGGGTGCGGCTGCGGCTACGGCTGCGGGTGCGCATGGGCGGTCTCGTCTCCGGTGGGCGCGGAAAGGGGAAAGGGGTGGTGCGGCGCCGGAGCGCCGCACCACCCGGGCCGAGCGGCCGGACGGGTCAGGCGATCGAGAAGGTCACGACCGTCTGGTAGGTGTCCGCGAACATGAAGGGCGGGAGCTGGATCATCCCGGCGCCGCCGACGGCGAACTCACCGCCGGTCAGCTCGTCCCCGCCGGCGGCCTGGGAGGCCACTTTCATCGGGACGTCGGAGATGGCTCCGGGCGTGCCCGCCGTGCAGGTGCTCGGGCTGTCCGGGTTGGTCACGGTGCAGGACGGCTGGATGCCGATCTGCGCCTTCGCCATCGAGTGGCCGGTGGTCTGGTTCAGGAACGGCGTACGCGTCGCCGTCACGTCCCAGCCGAGCGAACCGCCACGGAAGTCCTGGACGGTCGCGGCGTTGAAGACGCCGACCACCGACTGGGCCTTGCCGTTGATGGTGACCGCGCCGAAGCTGACGGCCGGCTGCCCGTCCTTCGGGCCGAGGGCCAGCGGGCCGGGCAGGACCTCGACGTCGACCGGGTTCTTCACGCCGGCCTGCTCCTCCAGGAACACGAAGGCCTTGTACGGGGTGATCGAACCGTCGATCCTGATCGCGTCGGCCTTCTTGGTGACCGTGATGTTGCAGGTGGCCGCGCCGGACGCGTCGGCCGTGCCCGCACCGGTGTCACCGGTCGCCGCGCCCGCGAGCAGGGCGGAGCAGGTGACGGCACCGGCCGGGAAGTTGGCGCCGGTCACGGCGACGGCGGTGCCCGCCGGTCCGCTGTTGGGCGTCAGCTTCGTGGTGACCGGGTCCTTGGGCAGGGCCTCGACCGCGACCGAGCCGAGCGAGGCGCTCGGACGCGGCGCCGGGGTGCACGTGGTGGTGAAGACCGAACCGGAGAGGTCCGCGTCGGTCACCGCCAGGTCGAGGGCGACCTGGACGGTCGTGCCCTCGGTGCCGTCCGGGATCTTGATGGTTCCGGAGAACGCCTTGGGGTCGAGCGGCTGTCCGGCCACGACGGACACGGTCTCCGGCGGGCTGGTGACCACCTGGGTCGTGGTACCGACCTTGAGGGTGATCTTGGAGGTGTTCACCGTGGTGACGGAGAACCCGGGGATCAGGGGGCTCGCGCCCGGGTCGATCGTGATCGGGACGACGTCGCCGGCCTTGGCACCGTCGGGCAGGGTGACCGTCCAGTTCTGGTTGCCGGAACCGTCCGGCTGCGGCGCGGGGGCGTCGCAGTTCTCGAAGACGGCCGTGGTCTTGGTCGCGGCCTGCGCGGATCCCGTCAGGGCCACCACGCCGCCCGTCAGGGCCAGGGACAGGGCTCCCGTCCCGGCCAGCAGTCTTCGTCGAAGCGTTCTCGTACTCACTGGGTCGCGACTCCTTCGTCATGACGAACCCCTCCCCCCACCCGCTGTGTGGGGGAGGCCGAGCCGGTGCGGTGGCCGATATTGACGCGTCGCCGTGATGAGAAGTCAATGACTTGCTTTCGCCCGAAGCACACACAATTTGATGGGCCATCAGAGAGCGTGTGATGGCCCGTCGGATACCAACCGGTCGGGGTGGCGCGACGGGATGTCGTCTAGCGCCCCGTGGGGGTGTGGAGCAGCAGGTTCGGGGTGCCGGCCGGCAGGCCGGTGATCCGGTCGGACACGGCGCTGTGCAGCAGTTCCCGGGTCACCTGTGCCGGGGTGCGCGCCGTACCGCGCGCCAGGACGAGAGCGGCGACCCCGGCCACGTGCGGGGCGGCCATCGAGGTGCCGGAGGAGCGGGCCGTGGCGGTGGGGGAGTCCTTCCAGGCCGAGGTGATGCCCACGCCCGGAGCCGAGAGGTCCACGCAGGGGCCGTGGTTGGAGAACCGCGCCCGCCGGTCCTGGTCGTCGGTCGCACCGACCGTGATGGCCTGGGGGACGGCGGCCGGGGATCCGCCGCAGGCGTTCTTGCCGTCGTTCCCGGCGGCTGCGACGAAGGTGATGCCGGAGGCGACGGCCCGGACCACGGCCGCGTCGAGGGCGCGGCTGCGGCTGCCGCCGATGCTCATGTTGGCCACGGCGGGGGTGGCGGGAGCCCTGGCGGCGTCCCTCACCACCCAGTCGAGACCCTTGAGGATCGCCGAGAGGGGCGCCGAACCACGGCAGTCGGCCACCTTCACCCCGACGAGCGAGACCCCCTTGGCCACCCCGTACGTCTCCCCGCCCACGGTCGCCGCGACGTGCGTGCCGTGGCCGCTGCAGTCGCGGGAGCTGCCGAGGAACACCGCGTTGTAGCCGAGGCGGGCGCGGCCGCCGAACTCCCGGTGACCGGTGTTGATGCCGGTGTCGACGACGTAGACGGTGACGCCCGCGGCCCGGCCGGGGTACGTGTACGAGCCGTCCAGCGGGAGTTCGCGCTGGTCGATGCGGTCCAGGGACCAGGGCGCGGGAGCCTGCGGCCCCGACTGCGGTGCGGGGGTGGCGGGGGCGGGGGTGCCGGTGCCGGGGGTGCCGGGGGTGTCCGGGGTGGCGGTGGCTCCGGCGGCGGGGGTGCTGGGGGTGTCGGGGGTGTCGGTGGTGTGGAACTCCGTGTCCGGCTCCACGGAGGCCACCCGCGGGTCCGTGGCCAGGGCGGCGGCCCGGGCGGCCGTGGTGCGGACGGCGAAGCCGTTCAGGGCGGCGTCGTAGACGGCTCCGACCTCGTCGCCGGCGTCCGCGGCCTCGGCTGCCAGGGTGTGGGCCGGGATGCGGGAGGCGGTGTCCTTGAGGACTACGACGTACGGGGCGGTGTCCGGGCGGGGAGCGCCCGGAACCGGGCCCACCACGGCCGAAGCGGCCGTGGTGGCGGCGGTGGTGGCTGCCGCGAGGAGGGCGGCGGCGGGGAGGAGCGCGGCGAATGCGGTCATGCGGCCGATGCTCTGCGAGCGGTGCCGCAGGCGCGCGGAGGGTGCGCCGGGTGGGTGCACGACACGCCGCCGCGCGGGCGGATCCGGGCCCGGCCCGGGTGCGTACGGCCGACCGCTCCGGCAGGCCGTTCCGGCAGGCCGTTCCGTCAGGCCACGCGCCAGACCGTCATGTCCGCATGCAGGGTGCTCGGGAGGTCGTTCATCCACGGCGTCGACTTGAGCGTGAGCACGAGCAGGGCGATGTCCCCCGACTGGTGCTTGACGCAGAGCTCGCTGCCGGCGGCCACCTGGGACAGCGACTGCTTCCTCGTGGTCCTGCTGCCGAGGGCCTTCTGGCAGGACTCCAGGGAGCCGTGCGGTTGGCCCGACAGGACGGTGATCACACTGGTGTCGCTCTCCAGGGTGCAGCCCACCTGCTCGCAGTGGAGACGGAGGTCCCCACCGCGAGTGGCGCGCTGGACCGGTTCCTTGATGCCGATCGAGTTGTCCTCGTTCAGGTGCAACGAGGGGTAGGGGATGGCCTTCGGGGGCACGCTCGCGGACGGGCTCGGGCTGGGGCTCTGGCTCGGACTCTGGTTCCGGTCCGGCGCGGAGCCGACGGCTCCGCGGGCCGGGTCGCCGCTCGCGGAGCTGGCTCCCCCCGTCGGCGTCCCCCCGGTCGTCGGGGACTTGGCCCGGTCGCGCAGACCGTCCGCCGCCTGGTCGAGGACGACCCAGAGCGTGCCCAGCAGCAGGGCGGCCACCGTCGCCGACGCGGCGGTGAGCAGCGCGTTGCGCCGTCGTCGCCTGCGCCGTTCCCCGGGTCCTTCCGGAGTCTGCGGCTGCGCCGACGGCGGAGGCTGCCACACCTGGCGCATCGTGTGCGGGGAGAGGGGAACCGGCGCGGGCGACGGAGCGGGTTCCGGTGCCGGCTCCGCCGGCAGCTGCGAGGTCGGCTCGGGCACGGCCTCCGGGACCGCCGGCTCCGGTCCGGTCACCTCGCGCCAGAGCGCAGGGCCGCCGTCCGCTTCGGCGTCCGGGCCCAGTTGCGTCCGGCACCACGCCACGATCTCCTCGGGCGTGGCCCGCTCCTGCGGATCGGCGGCCAGGCACCGGGCGATCAGGGGGCGCAGCTCCCGCGGCAGCCGGGACAGGTCGGGCTGGGAATGCACGATCCGGTACAGCACGGTGGCGGAGGGGCCGGTGCCGTACAGCGGCTTGCCCAGCGCGGCGAACGCCGCGGTCTGGCCCAGCGCGAACACGTCGGCGGCCGCCGTGACCTCATCCGCCGATGCCTGCTCGGGGGCCATGTACTGGGGGGTGCCGACGGTGGCGCCCGTGGCGGTGTGCGCGGTGGCGTCCGAGGCCAGCGAGATGCCGAAGTCGATGACCCGGGGACCGTCGGCGGCCAGGAGCACGTTCGACGGCTTCAGGTCGCGGTGCACGATGTGCGCGCCGTGGATGGCCTGCAGGGCCTCGGCCACGCCCGCCATCAGCCACAGCACGGCGGGCACGGGCAGCGGTCCGCGCCGGGCCACCGCCTGCGACAGCGATGGCCCTGCCACGTAGAGGGTGGCCAGCCAGGGCGGGTTCCCGTCCGCGTCGGCGTCGATCAGTTCGGCAGTGTACGCGCCACGGACCCGCCGGGCGGCCTCCACCTCACGGCGGAACCGCCGCCGGAACGACGGGTCCTCGGCCAGTTCCGGGCGGACGACCTTGATCGCCACCGGCCGCCCGCCCTGGGTGTGCGACAGGTAGACCCGGCCCATGCCGCCCGCGCCGATCCGGGCCGCGATGCGGTATCCGGCCACGGTGGACGGATCGTCCGCCCGTAGCGGCTCGAACACCTCGGTCGCGCTGTTCATCGGCCTCCCCCGATCCCCCGGTCAGCCGAAGGACTGACCAGCGAACACCCTAAGCGCCGGGCAGGGAGCGCAGGTTGCCGGGGAGCTCGCGCGAGCGACGGCCGAGCGGGGCGGCGGGCGGCCGGGGGACGGAGGCCCTGGCTAAGGGGCGAGGGGCCAGCCGCGCATCGAGAAGACCCCCTCGTCGCGGGCGCCGGCGGCGTCGTAAGTGGCCAGTGCGGCCTCGTTGTCGGTGTCGACCCCCACCCACATGCCGTAGCACCCGCGTGCCTTGGCCTCCTCGGCGAGAGCCAGCGTCAGGCCGCGGCCGATGCCGCGGCGGCGGTACCCCTCGTCCACGGAGAGCTCGTACAGGCACATCTCGGTGCCCTTGTCGGGGTGGCTCATCTCGATGCCGGACACCATCCCGGCGGGCACGCCGTCGACGTAGGCGATGAGCATCAGGTGTCCCGGGGCGGCGAGGAAGCGCTCGGACCACTCCTTGCGGGCCGGCCCGTCGAAGAGGGACTCGGCGGCTGCGAGCTCGGCGGGGGTGAGGGCCCGGCGGATGTCCATGGCGGTCACGATAGTCCGCGCATGACGGATGGTCAGCCGATGTCCGGCGCGGCGTGGCGCCCGCAGCGGCCCCGGGCCGGGGGCGGCACGGGCGGCCGAGGGTGCGGGAGCGGTCAGCCCTGGGTCCGGGGCGTCGAGGGCGCGCCGTCCCGGGGGCCCGTGGAGCCCGGGGACGGGGTGCCGTCCGTCCAGGCGTAGACCCGCTTGCCGCGCACCACGACCTGGTACTGGTGGGCACCCCGGCATTCCGCCCGCGACCCGTCCCGCAGGCTGCCCGGCCACCATCTGGCGTGCAGACCCGGGGAGCCGACCGGCTTCGGCGTGCCCGTGCCGCACTGCGGGGTGTCCAGGGGGGTCGCGCCGAGGGTGAACCGGATCATCCGGCCCTCGCCGCTCGTGCGTATCCGTATGCGGACGTCGGTGGCGTCCTTGGGTATCCAGGTCGGCAGGGCGAACGGCGCCTTCTCGCGGGTGGGGGCGTCGGCGGCGCTCGGGAAGCGCTTGCCCGCCTCCTTGTACACCTTGCTGTCGATCGTGTCGGACACGGGATTGGGCGGCAGATCGGGCAGCGCGAAGGCGGCGGTGGCGAGGACTCCCACGGTGGCTGCGGCGACGACGAGCGGGCGGCGGTTCATGTCCTCCAGTCTCGGCGGGCGGGCCCTCACCGCGCGTCCCTCCTCAGGACGAACCACGAGTGCGCCGCAAGTTGCATACGGCTCATACCTGGGAGGGTGCCGGATCCGGTTCCGGCGACGCGCAGTAACCACGCGGTGCCCGCGGGAGTTGGCCGGAGGTGACCCCCGTCCGCCCCGGCACCGAGGAACCAGGAACCCCATGCGCCGTCGCCGCCCCGTCCCCGCTCTCGTCCCCGCCCTCGCCACCGCCGCCGCGACCGCGGTGCTCGCCCTCGCCCCGGCGGCCTGGGCGGCGCCGCACGTCCCGGCCGACAAGCCGCAGGTGCTGAGCCGCTGGACGCAGACCAGTGCCGCCAGCTACCAGGAATGGGCCGAGGCCCGCGAACACCGGGCGTCCTGGGCCGCGTACGGCTTCGACTGGTCGACGGACCACTGCACCTCGTCCCCCGACAACCCCCTCGGCTTCCCCTTCGAGGACGCCTGCGCGCGCCACGACTTCGGCTACCGCAACCACCGCGCGGCAGGGCTGTTTCCGGCCGCCAAGGCGCGGCTGGACCTGGCGTTCCACGCGGACCTGAAGCGGGTCTGCGCGCACTACTCGGGCCCCCGCAGGAGCTCCTGCGACGGCACCGCCTGGACCTACTACCAAGCGGTGCGGCTGCTCGGAATCTCCTAGTGCTCTGGCCGGAAGGTTCACCGCAGCACGACGCCCGGCACGCCGCATCGAGGAGACCATCCGAAACCTGGCCGAGGAGGTCACCATCGTGATCGTCACCCACAACATGCAGCAGGCGGCCCGCGTATCCGACCAGTGCGCCTTCTTCCTCGCCGAGCAGGGCACCCCGGGCCGGATCGTCGAGCACGGCCCCACTCCGGCGATGTTCTCCGCCCCTTCGGACCAGCGCACCGCGGACTACGTCGAGGGACGCTTCGGCTGACGGCCCGCCACTGCCGTCGCCGCCGCCATCACCGTCATGTCCCGGTCAGCAGCACAGGACCGGGACCCGCTGGACCAGGTTGTTGCCGAAACCGCCCCGGTTCCAGGGTTGTTCGAGGGGCTGCGTGCCGCCCTCGGTGTCCGTGGCGCGGACGGTGAGCGTGTGGTGGCCCGGAGCCGCCGCCCACACGCAGGACCAGGCCTGCCACGCCCACCGGTGCGGTCCCGGCGGCGCGACCTCGGCCCGGGTCCAGGAACGGCCCCCGTCTGCGCTCACCTCCACCCGGTCCACGGCCCCGCGACCGGACCAGGCACGTCCCTCCAGCCGTACGGGCCCGGGGTGCACGACGCGGGTGCGGGACATGAAGTCGGGGAATCCGGGCGGGACCATCAGCGCGCGCGGCGCGATCCGGGTGACCGGCTCGCCGGGATCGGCCGGGTCGTCGGCGGCCCGCCGGTACCGGTAGGCCACGGCCTGCTGGAATCCGGTGAACGGCGCATCCACGAGGGTGATCTCGCGCAGCCACTTGACGTGCGCCATGCCGTACCAGCCGGGGACGACCAGCCGCAGCGGACACCCGTGCTGCGGGGGCAGGGGCAGGCCGTTCATGGCGTAGGCGATCAGCACCTCGGGGTCGTCCCCGGTGGCCGCGGCCACCGGCAGGCTGCGCCGGTAGTCCTGCTCGACGCCGCGTTCCACGCCGTGGTCGGCGCCGGTGAACACCGCCTCGACGGCGTCCGGCCGTACCCCGGCCCGGGCGAGCACCAGACGCAGCGGTACGCCCGTCCAGTCGGCGGTGCCCACCGCCTCGACCAGCCACGGCTGGCTGACCGGCCGGGGCGTCAGGCGGGCCCGGCCGTTGCCCGCGCACTCCATGGTGACGCGGTGGGTGACGGCGGGGAAGGCGCGCAGGGCGGCGAGGTCCAGGGCCAGGGGGGTACGGACCCGGCCCCCGACGGCGAGGGACCAGCCGGCCGGGTCGGCGGCGGGTATGTCGTAGTGGACCAGGACGTAGTGCAGTCCGGGCGGTGTGACCTCGTAGCGCAGGGCCTCCAGCGGCAGCCCGTGGTTGCGGGCCGCGAGCGCCAGCTCGTCCGGGCCGATGCCCTCCCCGGGCGAAGCGATCCGGCCCGGGGTGCTGACATCCTGCAGCGACGACGCCTGCTCCATCTCCTCATGGTCGCGCGCGCCGCCGCGGCCGCGCCACCGCTGCGTCCCTCCGCGTCCACACCGCGTCCACTCTGAGGCCTCTCCGCGTCCTCTCCGCGGCACTCCTCAGCCCCCCGCGGCCGGCCCGTTCTACGGCGGCGGCAGCAGGTGGCGGGTGAACCACTCGCGGGCCAGGCCGGCCACCTCCTCCAGGGCTCCCGGCTGCTCGAAGAGATGGGTGGCCCCCGGGACGACCTCCAGCCGGTTCTCGCAGCGCAGCTCGCCCTGCGCCCGGCGGTTGAGGTCGAGCACCACCCCGTCCCTGCCGCCCACGATCAGCAGCGTGGGGGCCCGTACGGCGGCGAGCCGCGCACCGGCCAGGTCCGGCCGGCCGCCGCGCGACACCACGGCGCCGACCTCGGCGCCCGTCTCCCCGGCCGCCCACAGCGCTGCCGCGGCCCCGGTGCTCGCCCCGAACCAGCCCGTCGGGAGGGCTTCGCGGCGGCGCAGCCAGGCGGTGGCGTCCGCGAGCCGTCCGGCCAGGGTCTCGATGTCGAAGACGTTGGCCCGGTCGGCCTCCTCGCCGGGCGTGAGCAGGTCCAGGAGCAGCGTGGCGAGCCCCGCCCGGTTGAGGTCCTGCGCCACCGCCCGGTTGCGCGGGCTGTGGCGGCTGCTGCCGGATCCGTGCGCGAACACCACGGCCGCGCCGGCGTCCTCCGGCAGGGCGAGTTCCCCGGCCAGGACGAGGCCGCCGGCGTCCACCTCCACCTCGGCGGCCCGGACGGGCGGGCGTGTGTCGTGCTCGGCCGCCGCCCGCGCCAGCAGGAAGACGACCTCCTCGTCGGGGGTCTGGGCGAAGTCCTCGTACCACTCGCCGACGGCACGGAAGGCGTGCGGTGTGGCCAGACACACCACCTCGTCCGCCGCCGGGCCCAGCCGGGCGACCGCGTCCGGCGGGGCCACCGGAACGGCCAGCACCACGCGCGCCGCGCCCTGCGCCCGTACGACCTCGCACGCGGCGGCGGCCGTGGCCCCGGTCGCGATCCCGTCGTCGACGACGATCACGGTGCGGCCGTCCAGGGGCACCCGCGGCCGGTCCCCGCGGAACCTCGCGGCCCGCCGGGTGAGCTCCGCGGCCTCGGCGTGCTCGACCGCCTCGATGTCCTGCGGTCCCAGGCGGCTGCCGCGGACGATGTCCTCGCTGATGACGCGTACGCCGCCCTCGCCGATGGCTCCGAACCCCAGCTCACGGTGGTGGGGCACGCCCAGCTTGCGGACCACGATCACGTCGAGCGGGGCGCCGAGCGCGCGCGCCACCCGGTAGGCGACCGGGACCCCGCCGCGGGGCAGGCCCAGTACGACGGGATCTTCCCCCTGCACGTGCCGGAGCGCCTCGGCGAGCCGCTCGCCGGCCTCCGCGCGATGGGCGAACAGCACGATGGCTCACCCCCAACCCAGGGGAGACGGAAACCACGTACCCATCTCCTTCGACGCAACCGCATCCCCGTCCTTCCCGCAAGTCGGTCGGATCGCGCCCGCCGGACGGCGTACGTACGCCGCTCGGGTACGCGGGTCAGGGCCGGGGTCAGGGTCAGGGTCAGGACGCGGCCGGCACCCGGCCGAAGAGCCGGCCCGCCAGGTCGATGCCCACGACCGCACCCCCGGCGTCACGGTTGAACCTGCCGTGCTGCCCCGTCAGCCCGCCCTCCGTGACGACGTACTCGTCGCCGCCGGGGGACAGGAAACCGATCGCGGCGGGCGGGAGGTCGGCGGGCATGTCGGCGTCGGCCGCCGCGCGGATCTCCGGCTTGATCTCCACTGCCAGCGTGAGGCGGGTCCCGTCGTCGGCGACGTCCAGGTTCATGGCGTCGATGGCGTAGCGGCCCGCGACCTCGCGCGCCCGCGTCCCGTCGTACGCGACCGGCTCCGGGTCCCGCTCCACGGCGCCGAGGTGGCGCTCCAGCGTCCAGCGCACCACGGCCTGGTTGAAGAGGTGGCCGTGCGGGCCCGCGTTGGCCAGCGAGACCACCGCGAAGTCCCGCCCGGGCACGATCAGCAGCTCGGCGGCCTGGCCGTTGCCCGAGCCGCCGTGCCCGATCGTGCGGACCCCGTCCACCTCGCGCAGGAACCAGCCGATCCCGACGCCGTCGCCGAGCGGGCCTGCGTTCAGCTCCACCGACTGCTCCGTCATGTGCCGCAGTGCCTCGGCGGGCAGCACGCCCTCGCCCGTACCGAGGTGGAAGCGGGCCCACCGCAGCAGGTCGCTCACCGAGGAGGAGATGCCCCCGCCGGGGTTGTTGCCGCGGGCGCCCGCCCGCCATGAGGCCCACGGCCGGGCGGGGCGCAGCTGCTCGTCGTCGCCGTCGGGGGTGTGACCGACGGCGAAGCGCCGGACCATGACCTCGTCGAGGTCGAAGAAGGTGTTCGTCAGCCCGGCGGGCTCCAGCAGCAGCTGGGCCATGGCCTTCTCGAAGGGCAGGCCGGTGACCGTCTCGACGATCCGGCCGGCGAGGTTGTAGCCGGCCTGGCTGTAGGAGGCGCGGGTGCCGGGCGGGGCGATCAGCGGCAGCTCGGGCAGGTGCGCCACGAAGCCGGCCAGGGTGTCGGCCTCGTCGCCGGTGAAGACGAGGTTCCACTCCAGGCCCGCGGTGTGGTCGAGCAGGTTCAGCACGGTGATGCGTCGTGCGGCGTCCTCGTCGGCGAGCTCCAGCTCGGGCACGTACCGGCGCACGGGGGCGTCCAGCTCCACCCGGCCTTCCGCGACCAGCCGCATCAGCGCGGTGGCGGTGAAGGTCTTGGTCACCGAAGCGAGGGGGAAGAGCGTGTCGGCGTCGACCGGCTGCGGGTGGTCGAGGTTGGTCACCCCGTAGGAGGCGACGGTCTCCTGACCGTCCACCAGAATGCCGACGCAGACCCCGGGGATGCCGAACTCCTCGGCGGTCGCCGCGACGAATGCGGACAGATCGTCCTGCCGTGTGCCGTTGTCCTCGCTGCTCGTCTCAGGGCTCATCAGGTCTCTCCTCGGGGTGCGTGCCGGTCCTGCCCGACGGGAGGACGATGCGGGCCCCCGCTGACAGCGGGCTGATGACCGGCTGAGGGACCGCTGACGCGGCCTCGCACGCCTGACCGGCTGAGGGATCGCTGACGCGGCCCCGCATCCCCGGCCTCCGGTGGCCGACGGGACCTGCCGCTTCCCTGGACCGGACCTGGGCGGTGGTGCGGCGGACGGCGTGGGGGAGGCTCGGTCAGGTGGCGGACGAGTTCTCGCTGGTCCGCGCTTCTTCCCACTTTCGTGTGCAGCGGATGTGCCCTGACCGGAACGGGCGCCGCCGCACACCCTTCGAGCCAGGTGCGGGGCGACATTTGGCGCCAGATGACTGTCGCCCTACAGCAGGTTGCGCTCCGCGAAGTCGTCGACTTCATCCCAGGTGATGAACGAACACGCACCCGTGCTCAGGTCGACGGCGATCGGCAGGTTTCCTGCGAGGCGCATGTCGTCCTTCCCGCGGTCCAGGTAGTCCGCGTGGTCATATGGGGCGATGAACCGCCCTTGTTCGACGAAGCACGCTTCAGGGATGATCCGTACGTCTGTGGAGTCCCAGGATCGGCTGTCCTCGGTCAGGAAGTCCGATGCCGCCGCCAGGGCTTCTTCGATGTCGAGCATGGTGAGTTCATCCTCGTGATGTACCACTCGTTGTATCGCTCCGAGGCGACCTCGGCTTCCCGGTCTGGAAGTCGAGGGGAGCGCCGCTGAGATGCACGGAAGCCCTCCGCGGGGGAGGGCTCGGGCTGGTGCGGAAAAGTGCCCCCGGCAGGACTCGAACCTGCGGCCAAGTGCTTAGAAGGCACCTGCTCTATCCACTGAGCTACGGGGGCCGGAAGGCGGCCTTGGTGGGCCTGGAGCCCCCGGTGGGGGTGGGGCTGAGGTCCGTGCCGGGTCAAGGATAGGGCTCCGGTCGCCTTGTCCCGGTTGCTTCACTCGCGGGCCACGATGTGGAGGTTCGGTGAAGCGGTCCCGATAATCGCAGGCAGGTGCGATTCTCGCATCGCTTTTGCGCCGTCGCGCCCCTGGTGTTGTGCACTCGTTATGCCTGCGCCCCACTCGTCCGTCGTGCCCAGAATGTCCCACTGGAGTCGCGGTCGGCGCGCAGGGGACGTATAAGCTTCAAAAATGGTCCCAAATTGGGCATTCTTCGCATGTGGTGACCTTGGATGTTCGGCCTCAGCTGCTCGATGCCCTGTCCGCCCTGCGCGACCGGGTCGCGTCCGTGCGTCTGCCGCTGCCCCTGCCCGGCGCCCCGCGCGCCCGCCAGACCAGAGCCGAGCTGCTCGCGCAGCTCGACGACTACCTCGTACCCCGGCTGAAGGCGCCCGAGGCGCCGATGCTCGCCGTCGTCGGCGGATCCACCGGGGCCGGTAAGTCCACCCTCGTCAACTCCCTCGTCGGCCGGCAGGTCAGCGAAGCCGGGGTACTGCGCCCGACCACGCGCACCCCGGTACTCGTCTGCCACCCGGACGACCACCACTGGTTCGCCGGAATGCGCGTACTGCCCGACCTGATGCGCGTCTGGGTGCCGCACGGCGAAGAGGAGGTGCCCCCCACCGCCAGAACCCGGGCCCGCGACCGCGGGCCGGCCGACGGCCACGCGACCCGCGAGATGCGGATCGAGACCGTTTCCAGCCTGCCGCGCGGGCTCGCCATCCTCGACGCCCCCGACATCGACTCCCTGGTGGTCGAGAACCGGACCCTCGCCGCCCAACTCATCTGCGCCGCCGACGTCTGGGTGATGGTCACCACCGCATCGCGGTACGCCGACGCCGTCCCCTGGCACCTGCTGCGCACCGCGAAGCAGTACAGGGCCACCCTCATCACCGTCCTCGACCGGGTCCCGCACCAGGTGCTCGCCGAGGTCTCGCGGCAGTACGGGGCCCTGCTCACCAAGGCCGGGCTGGGCGACGTACCGCGGTTCACCGTCCCGGAGCTGCCCGAATCCACCGGCGGGGGCGGGCTGCTGCCGGCCAGCGCCGTCGCCCCGCTGTACGCCTGGCTCGCCCACCACGCGCAGGACCCGGCCGCCCGCCAGTACGCCGTCGGGCGCACCGCGCTCGGCGCGCTGGACTCCCTGAGGCGCCGGATGCCGGAACTCGCCTCCGCCGTCGCCGCCCAGCACGCCGCGGCCGTACGGCTGACCTCGGCCGTCGAGGACGCGTACAAACGCGAGGGCAAGCGGGTCCGGGGCCGCCTCGACCACGGCGCCGTACTCGCCGGCGACGCGCTCACCCGGTGGCGCGGCTACCCGCTCGACACGAGCGCCGACGAACTGCTGGACTCGCTCGCCGAATCCCTCGCCGCGCTCCTGCAGTGCGCCGTCGCCGCCGCGGACGAGCGCATCGCCGAGGCCTGGCGGCGCGAGCCCGCCGCCGGCGCCGTCTCGCTGCCCGGACCCGACCGCCAGGCGGGCGAACGCATCGGCATGGCCGTACGCCGCTGGCGGCGGGTCCTGGAGGAACTCGCCGAGGAAGAGGTGGCCAAGAGCGACAGGCAGCCCGCACCCGACCCCGACGGCGTGGCCGCCCTGCTCGTCGCCGCCCTCCTCGGCGGCAAACGGGCCCGGCCCGCAGGAGAGAAGCTCGCCGAACGGATCGGCGCGCAGGCCGCCCTGCGACTGCGCGACCGGGGCGGAGAACTGGTCGGAGACCACCTCGACCAGGTGCTGCGCGCCGAACGCGACCGCCGGCTCGCCCCGCTGGAGGCGCTCGAAGTGACCCCGGAACCACAGGCCGAGCTGATTGCCGCGCTGTCCGTACTGCAGAAGGAGAGGTGACGCGGTGACCGCCCTGACCGACCGCACCGACGACCGCTGGGACGACGGACTCATCGCGCGCTCACGCCCCCGGGCCGTGGGCGGGAAGCAGGGGGAAGGCGACGAGGACGACGACGGGTACGAGGGCGAGGAAGGGGACGAGGGCGACGAGGCCCTCGTACGGGCCCTCTCCGGCGCGGGCAGCGACGGCGGCAAGTCGGCCGCGCCGCCGCTCAGCCCCGAGGGACAGGCCCTGCGGCTGCGCCTCGACGCGCTGCGCCAGCTGGTCGGGCTGTCCCGGACCAGGCTCGACGGAAAGACCCTCGCCGAAGCCGGACGGGTGCTGGACGAGGCGGCCGCGCGCCGCGGGCTGTCGCCCCAGCACACGGTCGTCGCGATCGCCGGAGCCACCGGAAGCGGCAAGTCCACTCTGTTCAATTCACTCGCCGGTGTGCAGATCTCCGAGATGGGGCTGCGCCGCCCGACCACGGCCGCGCCCATCGCGTGCAGCTGGTCGGACGGAGCCGCCGGACTGCTGGACCGGCTGGAGATCCCGGGCAGGCTGCGGCGCCGCCCCCGCGAGACCTCCGAGGCGGAGGCGCTGCGCGGGATGGTCCTCGTCGACCTGCCCGACCTGGACTCGGCGGTCGGCGCGCACCGGGACCACGTGGACCGGGTGCTGGCCCTGGTCGACGCCGTGGTGTGGGTGGTGGATCCGGAGAAGTACGCGGACGCCGTGCTGCACGAGCGGTACCTGAGGCCGCTCGCCGGCCACGCGGAGGTGACCTTCGTCGTCCTCAACCAGGTGGACCGGCTGCCCGGCGAGGCCGCCGACCTCGTACTGGACGACCTGCGCCGGCTCCTCGACGAGGACGGCATCGCGCTCGGCGAGCACGACGAGCCCGGCGCCACCGTCCTCGGGCTGTCCGCGCTCACCGGGGAGGGCGTCGGTGAACTGCGCGAGCTCCTCGGACAGTTCACCCAGGAGAAGGGCGCCGCCACCCGGCGGATCTCCGCCGACGTCGACCGCGCGGCCGGGCGCCTGCGACCGCTGTACGTGGCCGACGGGCACCCCGGACCGGAGATCGGGGAGGCGGCGCGCGCCGAGTTCGAGGACCGGCTCGCCGAGGCGGTCGGGGCGTTCGCGGCCGGGCTCGCCGCCGAGCGCGCGTGGCGGCGCAACGCCGGAAAGGCGTGCGGCACGCCGTGGCTGCGGCTGTGGCGCTGGTACGAGAACCGCCGCGCCCCGCACACCCTGGCGGGGCTGGCCGCCCTCGCGGCGATCGGCGGACGCGGCCAGACGGTCGCCGAGGCTCCGGCCGAGGAGGAGGTGACCGCACGTCAGCGAGTGGAGCAGGCCGTGCGGGCGGTCGCCGACGAGGCGGTCTCCGGGCTGCCCGACCCGTGGGCGCAGGCGGTCCGGGAGACCGCGGTGCGCGGCGCGGAGCGGCTCCCGGAGGCGCTGGACGAGATCGCGGTGACCCTCGGGGCGTCGGTCGCCGTGCCCAGCGTCAAACCGCCGCGGCCCACCTGGTGGCCGGCGGCGGTACTGACACAGGCGGCCATGACCCTGCTGCAGATCTTCGGGGGACTGTGGCTGGTCGGGCAGATCGTCGGGGTGCTGGAGCCGAGACTGCTGCCGCCGGTGCTGCTGATGGTGGCGGGCATCATCGGCGGGCCGCTCGTGGAATGGTCCTGCTCGATCGCGGCCCGTGGTCCGGCGCGCAGGTACGGGCAGGACGCGGAGCGCAGACTGCGCCAGGCGGCGGCCGGGTGCGGCCGGGCCCGGGTACTGGAACCGGTCGCGGCGGAGCTGTTGCGCTACCGGGAGGTGCGGGAGCAGTACGCCACGGTGGCCGCAGGGGGGAGCAGGTTGTCCACAACCCGGCAGTAATCCACAGGCCGGAGCGGATGTCGGCGGCCTGCCCCAGCATGGTTCGTACCTCGTACGGATGGTCCGTACGGCTGGTCCGTGCGATCCGTGCGGGCCGGAACCACGGGGGAGGGCGGCCGGGATGTACGACACCCAGGTGACGTTGGTGGGTTACGTGGCGACGCAGATCGACTACAAGGAGACGGTGAGCGGTCCGGCGGCACGGTTCCGCTTCGCGGTGACGCCGCGGTACTTCGACCGGCGCAAGGACGCCTGGACGGACGGGACCACCAGCTTCTACACGGTGTGGGCGCGGCGGACGCTCGCTGTGAACCTCGCCGGTTCCGTATCCGTCGGTGAGCCGCTGGTGGTGCACGGGCGGCTGCGGGTGCGTGAGGATCCGCCCGACGGAGAGGGCAACCGGTGGTTCGCGGCGGAGGTCGACGCGACGGCCATCGGCCACGACCTGAACCGCGGGACCGCCGCCTTCCGGCGCGTGGTGCGGACGGACACGCCGCTGATGGCCACTCAGAAGGCGGCGGTGGTCTGAGTGTTCGAGCCGGATAGGATTCCCCGGTACTCACGGGCACCTGGGTCTTTGGCCCGAAGGGGAAGACTGTGTCGATTGCCGTTCCCGCATCCTCCGCTCCTGATCCCACTCCTGCGTCCGCTTCCGCGGCCGCGCCTGTTCCAGTTCCTGCTCGCGCGCCTGCTCACGGCCTTGCCGCTGTTCCTGCTCCGGCTCCGGCTCCGGCCCCTGCTTCTCCCGAAACTCCGGCTGCGGTACGGGGCTCCGCGCGCCGGCCGCTGGCGGTGGCCCTGCTGGCGGCGGCCCTCGCCACCGCCCCCGCGGCGCGGGCGGCCGCCGACTCCGGCCCGGTGGCGCCCAGGTCACCGGAGGGTGCGAGCGCCGTGCTGGACGGGCTGAAGACGTTCGGGCAGGCGGTCCTGCGGTCCGGGGACGGCTCGGTCCGGCAGATCCCGGCCGGGCTCTACGAGATGCGGGTCGACGGCGGCGGGATGCTCCAGACGTACGGGGTCGGCGTGACGGGCAACGCCCAGCCCCAGACCCGGTACACCGAGAGCGGCTGGAGTCGCAGCCCGCTCGCCGGGAACCGGGAGGCGGGCCGGATCCGCTGGGTCCTGGAGCACTCCTACCCGCAGCACAACGATCTGGCCGGGCTCGCCAAGGCGGCCGGGGCCGGGGCCCTCACGGCGCAGAGCGCGGCCGCCGGGACCCAGGTGGCGATCTGGCGGCTCGCGGAGGGGGCGCAGGTCGAGGCCGCCGACCCGGCGGCGGAGAAGCTGGCCGACTATCTGCAGCGGGCCGCCGGGCAGCTGCCCGAGCCGCCGGCCTCGCTCGGGCTGGACCCGGGCGAGGTGTCGGGGGCCGTGGGCACCCGGCTCGGGCCGGTGACGGTGCGGACCGGGGCGCCGAGCGTGTCGGTCATCCCGGACGCGGTGGCCGTCGCCATGGGGGTGCGGGTGGTGGACGCCGAGGGGCAGCCGCTGACCACCGCCGTCAACGGGAGCCGGCTGTACTTCGAGGTGCCCGCGGGCACCCCCGACGGGACGGCCTCGGTCACCGTCCAGGGCGCGACCAAGGTGCCGGTCGGGCGGGTCTTCACGGGCGAGCTGCCGACCCACGCCCAGATCGTGGCCGGCTCCAGCGAGTCCGCGGCCGCCGCCACGGCCACGGCGGTCTGGCCGCAGCCCCCGGCGCCGGAGGCGGGAGCCACCACGGGGGATGCCCAGGGGGCCGGTTCCGGCTCGGCGGCCGAGACGCTGGGAGCGCGGTCGGCGGCCCTCGCGACGACCTCCCCGGACGATGAGCGGCTGGCGACCAGCGGCAGCTCGGCGGCCACCCCGGTCATCGCCTCCCTGGCGGTGGGCCTGGTGGTTCTGGGCGGCCTGGTGGTGCTGCTGCTCCGCAAGCGACCGCTGGACGAGGAGGACACACCCTGAGGACCCCCTGAGGACCCCCTGAGGACCCCCTGGGGACACCGCTGAGGACACCCCCTGAGGCCCCGGACCGCGCCACTCGGCCCGGACGGATGGGTCCGATGGGCCGGCTGGGCGCGCGGACCGGTTCGGATGCGGCGCCCGGGGTAAGGGCAGAAGATGGCTGATCAAGAACTGACCTGGTCCGGCGCCTTCGCCCGCTGGGACCGCCGACTGTTCGACGCGGTGGCCCGACGGCACTGGCCCGGGGCCGACCGGGTCCTGCCCCGGCTCGGCCGGGCCGCGAACCACGGGGTGCTGTGGGGCGGCGCCGCCGCGGCGATCGCCGTCTTCGGGTCGGCCGGTGCCCGCAAGGCCGCCGTGCGGGGGGTCGCCTCGCTGGCGCTGGCCTCCGCGACCATCAACACGGTCGGCAAGTGGTCCGTACGCAGGCCGCGGCCGCTGCTGGAAGGCGTGCCCCTGACCCGGCAGCTGGCCGTCCAGCCGCAGACCACCTCCTTCCCGTCCGGGCACTCCGCGTCGGCCTTCGCCTTCGCCACCGGGGTGGCGCTGGCCTCGCCGGGCTGGGGGGCCGTCCTGGCTCCGGTCGCCGCGTCCGTGGCGTTCTCCCGGGTCTACACCGGGGTCCACTACCCCTCCGACGTGCTGGTGGGCGCGTCCCTGGGGGTGGCCGCCGGGTTCGTCGTGCGCCGCCTCGCGCGCGACGCGCAGGAGGCCCGGGTCGTGCCGGGCGACGAGCGGACGGCCGCCGGGGCCCCCGCGCTGCCCGACGGGGCCGGGCTCACCGTGGTGGTCAACACCGCGTCGGGGACCGCCGCGGCAGCGGGGCTCGACGTACTGCGCACCCGCCTGCCCGAGGCCGAGGTGATCGAGTGCGACGGCTCCGAGCTGCCCGCCGCGCTCGCGAAGGCGGCCGCGCGGTCCACCGTGCTCGGGGTCTGCGGAGGCGACGGCACGATCAACGCGGCCGCCACCGCGGCGCTGCGGGCCGGGGTGCCGCTGGCCGTGTTCCCCGGCGGGACCCTCAACCACTTCGCCATGGACCTCGGCCTCGCGGGAGCCGGGGCGACCTGCGAGGCCGTGGCGCGGGGGCAGGCCGTCCACGTCGGCGTGGGCCGTTTCTCCCCGGGGCCCGACGGGGAGCCCGGCTACTTCCTGAACAACTTCAGCATCGGCGCCTATCCGGAGCTGCTCGGCCACCGGCTGCGCTGGGCCCCGCGTATCGGCGGCGGCCCGGCCGCGCTGCTGGCGGCCTGGCGGGTACTGCGCTCCCAGCGGCCCGTACGGCTGCGGCTGGCCGGCGGACGGCCCCGCAGCGTATGGCTGCTCTTCGCGGGCAACGGCACCTACCACGGCACCGGTCCCACTCCCCGCCGCCGCGACAACCTCGGCGAGGGCCTGCTGGACCTGCGGCTCGTCCACGGCGGCGGCCGCCCCGGCCCCAGGCTTCTGGCGGCCGCCTTCACGGGCCCGCTGAGCCGGTCCCCCGTCCACGTGGCCACCCGCCTGCGCAGCCTGCGCATCGGGGACATCCCCGCCGGCACCCCGCTCGCGTACGACGGCGAGCACGCCCAGGCCCCGTCCGCCCTCGTCCTCGACGACATCCCCGACGCCCTGACCGTCTACCGCCCCCGCCCGGCGCAGGACGGGACGACCCGCTAGGGCCGTGGCCGGCAGGCGCTGCGGGCCGCGGCGTTCACCGGCCCGAGACGGAGACGGTGTGGGCGTGCGAGGCGGCAGCGGCCCCGTAGGCCCCGGGCCCGACCCGGCGGCGGCGGGCGCGGATCGCCAGGACGGAGAGGAGCATGCCCACCCCGGACGCGATCGCGAGCAGCAGGCACGCGCCGGACAGGCCCGCAGCCAGGGCGTCCGCCGCCGACTCCCCGCCCGAGCGCCGCGATGCGCCCACCGTCGCGTTGACCGTCGCCACGGCCGCCGTGAACGCGGCCGCGCCGATGTACCGCGCCATGTTCGAGATGCCGGACGCCGCTCCGACGTCGTCGGCGGACACCGACGAGGTGGACGCCGAACTCGCCGGACCGTTGACGAGTCCCAGGCCGGCGGCCAGGAGCACGAGCGGCAGGACGAACGCCGCGTACCGCCAGTCGCCCTGGACGAACACCAGCAGCACGCAACCGGCCGTCGCCGCCGCGAAGCCGAGGGCGATCACCGGGCCGATGCCCACCCACTGGACCGCCCGCGGCACGAGCGGCGTGATCGCGATCAGGCCCACCGTCGCGGGCAGCGTGGCCAGTCCCGCCTCCAGCGGGCTCAGGGCGAGGGTGGCGGGGTTCTGGAAGTACAGGCTCAGCAGGTACATCAGACCGTTGATCACGCCCGCGCTCAGCAGGATGCCGACCGTCGCTCCGATCAGGACGCGGTCCTTCAGCAGCCGCAGGTCGACCAGCGGAGCTTCGACCCTGCGCTCCACCGCGACGAACGCGATAGCCGACACCAGTGCCAGCGCGAAGCACCCCAGTACCTCGGCCGACGTCCAGCCCCACTGCGCACCCTCGCTGAGCGCCAGCAGCGCGGGAGCGAGGACGGCGGCGATCAGCACGGTCCCCGCGAAGTCGATCGAGCGGCTGCGCTCCGGGTCGCGGGACTCGGCGACTCCCCTCAGCGTGACGGGCACACAGGCCAGGGCGATCGCCGCGTCGATCCAGAACAGACCCTGCCATCCCGTGTCGTCCACCAGCACGCCGCCGACCAGCGGCCCGGCCGCGGCACCCACCGCCGAGGCACCGCCCCACAGCGTCACCGCCCGTACCTGGCCCGCCCCCGAGGTCGAGACGGACAGCAGACTCATGCCGCACGCGAGGATCGTCGCCCCGGCAGCCCCCTGGACCGCCCGGCCCGCGATCACTCCCGCGCCACTGCCGGACAGCGCGATCAGCACGCAGGAGACGATGAACAGGGCCAGGCCGCCCAGGAAGACCAGCCGCCGTCCGAACACGTCCCCGAGAGCCCCCGAGGTGACGATCACCGCCGCGCCCACCAGCGAGTACCCGGTGACGGCCCACTGCAGGGTGTCCAGCGACGTACCGGTGTCCGCGCTGATCGCCGGAAGCAGGATGCTCACCGCCGAGGTGTTCGCGTTGACGACCAGTGTCGAGACGCACGTCGCGATCAGCACGGCCGCAGGCGCAGGCCGGCCGCCGTCTCCGGGTACCGCGTCACCCGTCCGGAAGTCCACACAGGCAGGTTCACACGACCCGTGCGACCCCGCAGCCCGGGCCCGGGCCGCGGTCCGCCGGTGACGACCGATGGCGACCGCAGAGTTGGGCTCCTCCTCCGGTCGCACCGCAGGTCGGGGTTCCTGACCTACCCATTCGCCCGCGGGTATGGACGTACGGCAAGATGGGGTGTATCTGCCCATCATCGATCTGCCGGACGGTTTCTCTTGGCTGAGTTCATCTACACCATGCGCAAGACGCGCAAGGCACACGGCGACAAGGTCATCCTTGACGACGTCTTCCTGAACTTCCTGCCCGGCGCGAAGATCGGTGTGGTCGGTCCGAACGGTGCCGGTAAGTCCACCGTTCTGAAGATCATGGCGGGCATCGAGCAGCCGTCGAACGGCGACGCCTTCCTCTCGCCCGGCTACTCCGTCGGCATCCTCATGCAGGAGCCGAAGCTCGACGAGTCCAAGACCGTCCTGGAGAACGTCGAGGACGGCGTCGGCCCGATCAAGCAGAAGCTCAACCGGTTCAACGCGATCGCCGAGGAAATGGCGACGAACTACACCGACGAGCTGATGGAGGAGATGGGCAAGCTCCAGGACGACCTGGACCACGCCAACGCGTGGGACCTCGACGCCCAGCTGGAGCAGGCCATGGACGCCCTGGGCTGCCCGCCCGGCGACTGGCCCGTCACCAACCTCTCCGGTGGTGAGAAGCGCCGCGTGGCCCTCTGCAAGCTGCTGCTGGAGGCCCCCGACCTGCTGCTCCTCGACGAGCCCACCAACCACCTCGACGCCGAGTCCGTGAACTGGCTGGAGCAGCACCTGGCCCAGTACAAGGGCGCCGTCGTGGCCGTCACCCACGACCGCTACTTCCTCGACAACGTCGCCGAGTGGATCCTCGAACTCGACCGCGGCCGCGCGCACCCCTACGAGGGCAATTACTCCACCTACCTGGAGAAGAAGGCCGAGCGCCTCAAGGTCGAGGGCAAGAAGGACGAGAAGCGCGCCAAGCGCCTCAAGGAAGAGCTGGAGTGGGTCCGCTCCAACGCCAAGGGCCGCCAGGCCAAGTCCAAGGCCCGCCTCGCCCGCTACGAGGAGATGGCGGCCGAGGCCGACAAGATGCGCAAGCTGGACTTCGAGGAGATCCAGATCCCGCCGGGCCCGCGTCTGGGCTCGATCGTGGTCGAGGTCAACAACCTCTCCAAGGCGTTCGGTGACAAGGTCCTCATCGACGACCTGTCCTTCACGCTGCCGCGCAACGGCATCGTCGGCATCATCGGCCCCAACGGCGCCGGCAAGACCACGCTCTTCAAGATGATCCAGGGCCTGGAGAAGCCGGACTCCGGCGAGATCAAGGTCGGCGAGACCGTCAAGATCTCGTACGTCGACCAGGGCCGCGCCAACATCGACCCCAAGAAGACCCTCTGGGCGGTCGTGTCCGACGAGCTGGACTACATCAACGTCGGAAACGTCGAGATGCCGTCCCGTGCGTACGTCAGCGCCTTCGGCTTCAAGGGCCCGGACCAGCAGAAGCCGGCCGGCGTGCTCTCCGGTGGTGAGCGCAACCGCCTGAACCTCGCGCTCACCCTCAAGCAGGGCGGCAACCTGCTGCTCCTCGACGAGCCCACCAACGACCTCGACGTCGAGACCCTGGGCTCGCTGGAGAACGCGCTGCTGGAGTTCCCCGGTGCGGCCGTGGTCGTCTCCCACGACCGCTGGTTCCTGGACCGGGTGGCCACGCACATCCTCGCCTACGAGGGTGACTCGAAGTGGTTCTGGTTCGAGGGCAACTTCGAGTCCTACGAGAAGAACAAGATCGAGCGGCTCGGCCCGGACGCGACCCGTCCGCACCGCGCCACCTACAAGAAGCTCACCCGAGGCTGAGGTCGCCGTCATGGCCAGACACCACTACCGGTGCCCCCTCCGCTGGGCGGACATGGATGCCTTCGGGCACGTCAACAACGTCGTCTTCCTCCGTTACCTGGAGGAGGCGCGGATCGACTTCATGTTCCGCCTGGCACCGGGGGAGGGCAGTGAGTCCTTCACGGGCGGGTCCGTCGTGGCCCGTCACGAGATCGACTACAAGCTGCCCCTCGTGCACCGTCACGAGCCGGTGCTCATCGAGTCCTGGGTGACCCGGATAGGCGCCGCGTCCCTGACCATCCGCTACGAGGTCAAGGACGAGGCGACCGAGGACGCGCCCGAGACGGTCTACGTGCGCGCCGAGACCGTGGTCGTGCCCTACAACCTCGCCGAGGGGCGGCCCCGCCGCATCACGGCCGAGGAGAGGCACTTCCTGGAGGAGTACCTCGACGAGCCGCGTACCGAGGCCATCGCGGCATGAGCGACCAGCTGCGCTTCGCCGATTCCGGGGAGGCGGCGGACCTCGCCGCCTTCCTGGGCCGGCTGGTGCACTACGACCGCGCCGCCGCCGTACGCCTCCAGGCGGGCGGCGGCGCGCTCGCGGTCTTCGGACGGCCGCCGTCCTTCGACATCCTGGCCATCCGCACGGTGCGGCTCGCCGCACCCGTCACGATGCCCCTGGACCTGACGGTGTCCGCCGGCGAGCTGCTGGAGTCCGTGGACGAGGCCTCGGCCGAGGCCACCGTGCCCGGGCCGGTCACCGGACCGCCCTGGGCGGGCGTGCTCCCGCCCCGCGGCGGCTGGCGGCAGGTTCCCGGGCTGCCCGGCCCCGAAGCGATGGGAGCGGCCGTGGCCGCCGCCGTCGCCGAGTTCCGGGCCCGGGACGAGGCCCTGCCCGTGCAGCACCGGACCCGGTCCGAGCGCGACCGCATCGGCCGCGAGATCTGGTCCCGCACCCTGGGTGACACCGAGCTCCCGCTGCGCGCCGTACACGCCGCGCAGTCCCTGGGCTTCCTGCGGCCGGTCCGGGCCGCCGTGCCCGCGCCCGCCGCGCCCCTGCCCGGCGCCCCCGCCCCCGTGGCGCTGCTCGCCGCCGGGACCTGGCTGCGGCTGCGCACCCCGTACGGATCCGTCGCCATGCGCCGCCCCGGCGTCACCGGCGGCCTGGGCGCACTCCAGGTCCGGCCGGTCTGACCGGCCCGACCGGGTCCGGCCCCGCGAGGGGGCCGATCCCGCGGAACGTCCCTCAGCCCGCCGTGTTGATCATCGAGGCGGCGGCGTAGGTCAGGTACTTCCACAGCTGCGCCTCGTGCTCCGGCGCCAGGCCCAGTTCGTCCAGCGCGACCCGCATGTGCCTGAGCCACGCGTCGTGGGCGGCCGCGTCCACCTGGAACGGCGCGTGCCGCATCCGCAGGCGCGGGTGGCCGCGGTGCTGGCTGTAGGTGGTCGGGCCACCCCAGTACTGCATCAGGAACAGCGCGAACCGCTCCTCGGCGGGGCCCAGGTCCTCCTCCGGGTACATCGGGCGCAGCAGCGGGTCCTCGGCGACGCCCTCGTAGAAGCGCCGGACGAGACGGCGGAAGGTGTCCTCGCCGCCCACCTGCTCGTAGAAGGTCTGCTCGTCAAGCGTGCCCCGCGGAATCTCATTCACCCGACCATCGTCTCAGACGCCCGGATCCAGGACCGAGGTCCTAGGACCATCCCCCGGGGCCGCGCGCTCGCACGCGGGGGCCCGGCGCAGGACAGTGGAGGCATGGCCGCACACACCACGCACACCGCGACACGGGACCTGCGGGAAACGGCGCACGCCGCCCAGGTCCGGGAGCTGACCGCCGCCGGGGTGCTGGAGGACCCGCGCTGGCGGGCGGCCTTCGCGGCCGTGCCCCGGCACGTGTTCGTCCCGTACTTCTGGACCGGCCGCGGCGCCGGCCACGAGCGGCTCTGGGCGCAGGACCCGGACCCCGAACGCCGGGCCCGCTGGCTGCGCGGGGTCTACGTCGACACCCCGCTGGCGACACGGATGCGCGACGGCCTGCAGGTCTCCTCCAGCAGCCAGCCCTCCCTGATGGCGAAGATGCTGGCCGCCCTGGACGTGCGCGACGGCGACGACGTCCTGGAGATCGGCGCGGGCACCGGCTACAACGCGGCCCTCCTCTGTCACCGGCTCGGCGAGGAGCACGTCACCACCGTGGACCTGGACGAGGAGATCACCGAGTCCGCGCGGGCGCACCTGGCCGAGCTCGGTCACCACCCGGTGGTGGTCACCGGGGACGGGGCGCGCGGCTGCCCCGCCCGGGCCCCGTTCGACCGGATCATCGTGACCTGCACGCTGCCGCTCATCCCGGACGCCTGGCTCGGCCAGTGCCGGCCGGGGGCGCGGATCCTGGCGCCGCTGTCGACCGGCCTGATCGCGCTGACCGTCCGGGACGCCGGCTTCGCCGAGGGCAACTTCCTGCACACCTCGGCGTACTTCGTCCCGCTGCGCGGGGCCACGGCCGCCCCGCAGCCCGCCCCCGCCGTCTCGGAGCACGGGCTTCCGTACGAGCTGGTGGAGAACGAGCGGTTCCAGTTCATGCTCGTCCTGACCGCGGGCGTACTGCACCCCCGCGAGGCCCTGGACCTGTGGCGCAGCGAAGGCCGCCCGGCCCGGGAGCGCTTCGGCGTCTCGGTCACCACCGAGGGCCAGTGGTCGTGGCTCGACGATCCCCAGGGGCCGTACGTGTGGCCCCTGGGGGAGGGGTGAACCGAGGGCCGGGTCAGCCGCGGCGGATCGTGATCGTCGTCCAGGCTCCGACGTGGACGCGGTCGCCGTCGGCGAGGGGGACCGGGACGTAGGGCTGGATCGGCTCCTCGCCGCCGTTGATCGTGGTGCCGTTGGTGGAGTTCTGGTCCACCACCGCCCAGCTGAGGTCGGGCTGCTGGACCAGCACCGCGTGCTGGTGGGAGACGCCCGGGTCCTCCGGGGGCACCGACAGGTCGATGTCGGGGGACTCGCCCGTGGAGGCGCGGCGGCGGCCGATGGTGATCTGGCCGCCCGACAGCGGAAGGTGCTGCTCCGGGGAGTAGGCGGGCAGGTTCAGCCCGGCGGCCTCGGGGCCGCTGCGCTGCATCATCGCCATGAAGTACGAGCGGTCGGGAGCGATCGTCGCGTTCCAGGCGCCCCCGCCCTGGGGCGGGAAGGGCTGGTGCTGCTGCGGCGCCTGCTGCTGGTACTGGGGCTGCGGCGGCGGTCCCTGCTGCTGGTACTCCTGCTGGTACTCCCGCTGTTGCGGCGGGGGCTGCTGCTGGTACTGGGGCTGCGGGGCCTGCTGGTACTCCAGTGGCGACTCGTGCACGGGAGGCGGCAGCAGCCAGTCGTCCTCGCGCTGCAGCGGCTCGGCCGGACGGTTGACCCGGGACGGCCGCGAGCCCTGGTACTCGAAGTGGTCCTGGGAGTAGGCCCCGGGAGCGGGCACGGGCGGCGGAGGCGTACCGCGGCCTCCGGGACCGCCGACACCGCCACCACCGGCACCGGCACCCGTCGCCTGTGACCCCGGCTCCGGGGCCGGCGGGGCGTACGAAGTCGGCGTACGGGTGAGGAAGTTGTAGCGGCATTCCTCGCAGAACGGGGCCATGGCCTCGCGCGGGGTCCGGCACTGCGGGCAGAGCTCTGCCTGGGCCGTCGGTTCACCGGCGGTCGGGGGGAAGCCGTAGCCGTAGGACGGCACCGGAGGCGGGCCCTCCGAGGCAGCCATGCGGTGGCCGCAGACCTCGCACCAGTCGTCGGACGCGGACTGGTGCCCGTTCGGGCAGGTCGGCATGGCGGCGCTTCCCCCTTCTTCTCCCTGCGTCATCACGTCAGGTCTTCTCAGGTCTTCTTCACTCGGACGGTCTGCGTCGAACGCGTGTCGAGAGTCATCTCGTCGGCATCGGCGACCTTCGCTTTCAGCCGCACAGTACCCGCCACCGCATCCACCACATCCACCACCTTCGCCAGGAGTCGTGCTGTGTCGGCGTTTCCGGAGGAACTCGCCAGTTGTACCGCACGCCCCAGCTTGGCCGTGGCACCACCGACATCGCCCATTTTGCGGGCTTCCAGGCCCTGCTGGATAGCCTCGGCCAGCTCCGCCTGCCCGGTGTAGTGGGCGACCTGCGCGTTGATGGCGGTGGACGCCGCCAGATCGTTCGTCCACACCGCGCGGACCAGGCCCTGGGCCAGCACCGCCGGTTTCCCGTCCGGCCCGCCCGCCGCTCCCGGCAGGACCAGCGTGGCGCGGGCGGCGAGCATCTCCTGGCCCACGGTGGCCGTCGGGACGCGGACGCACACGTGGTACTCGCGGGACTCGTCGCCCCACGACCCGGTCGGATAGTCACCGGCGCGCGGGCCCGCCTCGGTGCGGCGGCCGGTCAGGTCCTGGAGGACCGGAGCCACCTGCTTCACGTACTGGATCTCCACGCCGACCGGGGTCCACAGGCGCAGCGCGACGTCCGCGACCTCCTTGCCCATGACGTTCTCCATCATGCGCGTGAAGTCCTCGGCGAGATGGGCCGGGTCGGCCACGATGTCGGCGGTGCCGAGCAGCGCGTGGGCGATCCCGGTGACCTCCTTGACGTCCCAGTCGGTGCCCACCCCGCGGGCGTCGCAGGTGAAGCGGCCCGCGCACGCGTCGAGGGTGGCGCGCAGCACGGCCGGCTCCTCGTGCTCGTTGCGGCCGTCGGTGAGCAGGACACCGTGCCGTATGGCGGCGGTGGAGCCGCGCAGCAGGCCGTCGGCGAGACGCAGCCAGGTGCCGATCGCGGTACCGCCGCCGGAGCTCAGCCCGCGCAGGGCCTCCTTGGCCTGGGCACGGGTGCTCGCGTCCGCGAGCGCCAGGCGGCCCTGGCCCGGGTAGACCTCCTTGGCCACGTGCGTACCGGCGATCACGGCGAAGGCGGTGCCGTCGCGCAGGGTGTCGATGGCCGCCGCCGTGGCCTCACGGGCGCCGCGCATCTTCTCCGGCGGGTACTCCATGGACCCGGAGCAGTCGACCATGAGCACCACGGCCGCCGTGCCGTCGGCCACCGGCGCACGCGTGGCGGCGGCACCGCCGGTGGCGGTCACCGTGACGATGGCGTGGACGTCCCGTCCGCCCTCGGGGAGAAACTCGTTCTGGTACACCTCCACGCTGAACCGCGGGGCACTCGGCTTGGCGAAATTCGCCATCGGTTGGACTCCTAGGGGGCTCGGGCAGGCGGGTCAGACCTGCGGGCGCGCTTCCACTTCCTATTCCGGTCCTGCCGCCGGGCCCGGCTCCGCATCCGGTCCCGGTTCCTGCTCGGGGTGCGTGGCGAACGGCACGACCGCCACGGTGACGTTGTCGTGCCCGCCGCCGTCGAGCGCGTACCCCACCAGCACCTGGGCGCTGTGCAGCGGGCGGGTCGCGGCGTCGGCGGGTACCACCTGGGCCATCTCCCGCGCGGATTCCGCGTAGTTCCACAGCCCGTCGGTGCAGATCACCACCACCCCGGGGTGGTCGGGCTTGAAGGTCGCGGTGTGCGGGTCGAGGTCGTAGGCGTCGGCTCCCAGCCAGCCCGTGATGGCGTGCGCGCGGACGTCCGCGTAGGCCTCGGCCTCGCCCATCAGGCCGGCGGCGACCATCTGGGCGGCCCAGGAGTCGTCCTCGGTGAGACGGCGGGGCAGCGCCGCACGGTCGTCGGGGACCCAGTAGGCACGGCTGTCGCCCACCCACCCGACGGTCAGCAGCCCGCCGCTGACGACGGCGCCGACCAGGGTGCAGGCGGGGGCGTTCTGCGCGCCGGGGGTCTCCGGGGCCAGGGCGTTCACCGCCTCGGCGGCGGCCAGGATCGCCTCGTGCATGGCCTCCTGGGGATGCGCGCCGCGCGGGAGCGCTTCGAGCAGCGCCTCGTTGGCGGCCGTGGCGGCGGCGGCCGAGGCCTCGTCGGGGCGGCTGGCGGAGGAGACGCCGTCGCAGACGACGGCCACGGTGGCGGTGGAGCCGTCGGGCAGGGCGGTGGCCGCCACGGCGAACGAGTCCTCGTTGCGGTGGTGGCGCAGTCCCCGGTCGGTGACGGCGGCGACGCTCCCGAGCTCCTCTTCGATGTGGTCGCGCTCGCGGGGCTGCGCGTGCCCGCAGTGCTCGCAGTACCCGTCGGTGTCGACGTGCCCGGCACGGCAGGCGACACAGGTCTTCCCGCCGGCCGGTCCGCCGGACGGGGGCGCGTTCTCGTACGGGGCCTCGCCCGCGCCCCAGGGCGTCCCGTCCCCCGGCGCGCCGGGGTCGCCCCCGGGCCGGTCGTGGCGGGTCTCGGGGCCGTCCGCGGCGCCGTACGGGTGCTCCGCCGCGCCCCACGAGGTGCCTTCCGGCGGGGTGCCGGTGCCGTACGGGTTCCCGTGGCCGGAGGCCGCGTAGGTGACCCCGGCCGGGCCCTGCCGCGGCTCCGGTTCCGCTTCCGGCTCCGGTTCGGCCGGGGCCGTGGCCCAGGCGGCCGGGTCGCCGACCAGCGTCGGTGCGGCCGCGGCCACGCTGCCCCAGCCCGGGGCGGGCTCGGCGGCGGCGTGCGGGACGCCGGGGGCCGGGGCCGGGCTCCCGTAGCCGCCCGCGGCGGCCGGCCGGGCCGGCGGTACCGGTGGCGCCTGCGGGATGGGCAGGGTCGGTTGGTCCACGGCGGTGGGGGGAGGAGCGCTCACGGCGTAGCCGCACACGCCGCAGAAACGGTCACCCTCCTCCAGGGGTTCCGCGCAGCTGGGGCAGCCCGACAGCCGATGCATCGACATCACTCACACCCACGTCCGGGGACGGAAACGGTTTGCCCGCTCCACCAGTTCGATCCTCTCCTCGCCACGCCGCGCCAGCCGTGCGAGGACGCGGTACGAGCGCTCCAGTCCGAAGCGCAGGCCCCGCTCGTCCAGTTGACTGCCGAGCAGCGAGGTCCGGCCGGGGTCGGAACCCCGGCTACCCGACAGTACCCAGTCCAGGGCCGAGCCCAGAACCTCCGCCCGGAGCCGCTCCTGCCGCTCCGGGTCCAGTCCGAACCGCCGCAGGGCCTCCACCTGGTCCGCGGCGGCCGCCAGGTCGGCCAGCAGCGGCTCCTGCGGGGACCGGTCGCGCAGACGTGCGCGTACGGCTGCCACCCGCGCGGCGGTGTAGTGGATCGACGCCTCGGGTACGGACTCCAGCGTGCGCACGGCCGCGTCCCGGTCCCCGGCGGCCAGCTGGACGCGGGCCAGCCCGAAGGCCGCGCTCACGAAGCCCGGATCGGTGATCCACACCAGGCGGTAGTACTCGGCGGCGTTGTCCAGCTGCCCCAGCACCTCCGCGCACAGTCCGAGGGCCAGCTTCGGCGCGGGCTCGCCGGGGAAGGCGTCGTAGATCGCGTCGAAGGACAGCGCCGCTATCTCGTCGTCACCCGTGGCCAGCGAGGCGATGCCACGGGCCCACACCACCCGCCAGTCGTCCGGATGCCGGGCCTCCAGATCCGCCAGGGTGTGCCCGGCTCCGGACAGTTCGCCCAGCTCCAGACGGGCCCGCAGCTCCCGCAGCCGCAGTTCGGCCGAGTCGGCCGGCGCCGCGCCCAGGGCGCTCAGCAGGTCGTTCGGCGCGGAGGCCAGCAGCCCCGTCAGGAACCCGGCGTTCGGGTCCGCCGCGTCCACCAGCGGTACGGGCAGGGCCAGCGCGGTGTCGCGTGCGTCGAGGGTCGTCGCTCTCGCGGCGGACGGCTCCGGGGACAGGGACACGGGTGCGGTCCCCGCGCCCTGGACCGGAGCGGGCGGAGCGGACCGCGGCCCCGGCACGCTCGTCACACGAGTGGCGGTGGCCCCGATCCCGGCCGCCCCCGCCCCCGGTCCGCCGGCCGCGGGGGCCCACGTACCCGGCATGCCGCCGCCGGCCGCCCCGGGCACGGGCGTGCCACCGGGCGGGGTGCCACCGGCGGCCGCACCGCCCTGCACCGGGGGCAGGGCGGTGCCACCGGGCGCGTGCGCTCCGGCCTCGGCCCGGCGGCGGCCGGTCAGCCCCAGCAGTCCGCCGCTCCACCGGGAGGCGATCGGCCGGCAGCCCAGCCGGGAGACGACCAGGTCGGCCGCGTCGGCGAACAGCCGGGTGTCCGGAACCCGCAACTCCGGGCCGAAGAGGGTCGACAGCTGCGGCCGCGGCCGGCCCGTCTGCAGGGCGACCACCTCCCGCAGCACGCCCGTCAGCTGGTCCGCCATCTCCTGCGCGGACGAGAACCGGCGCCCCGGATCCGGGTCGGTGGCCCGGACCAGCAGCCGGTAGAAGGACTCGTACCGCCGGAACACCTCGATGTGCTCCGGGTCCGGCAGCGAGTCCACGAACACGTTCGTGTAGCCCTGGAAGTCGAAGGTCAGCACGGCCAGCGTCCGCGCCACCGTGTAGAGGTCCGAGGCGACCGAGGGGCCCAGCTCCGCGACCTCGGGCGCCTGGTAGCCCACCGTGCCGTAGATGGCCGACTCCGCGTCGTCCATCCGCCGGACCGCGCCCATGTCGATCAGCTTCAGCTGGTCCTGCTGCTGGATCGCGTTGTCGACCTTGAAGTCGCAGTACAGCAGGTTCCTGCTGTGCAGGTGGCCGAGCGCCTCCAGCGCCTCGATGCCGTAGGCGCACGCCTGCTCCACCGGCAGCGGGTCGCGCCGCCCGTCCGGCCGTCGCCGCTCGTTCGCGATCTCCTTCAGCGATTTGCCGCCGACGTACTCCATGACGATGTACCCGTCCAGCGAACCGGTCCGCTGGTCCAGGTGCTCCACGAAGTTGTAGATCCGCACGATGTTGGAGTGCTCGATCTCCGCGAGGAAGCGCCGCTCCGAGATCGCGGCCTCCATCGCGTCCTGGTCCCCGGTGTCGAGGAGGCCCTTGAGCACCACCCACCGGTCCGCGACCGCCCGGTCCACCGCCAGGTACACCCAGCCGAGGCCGCCGTGCGCGAGGCAGCCCGCCACCTCGTACTGGCCGCGCACCACGTCACCGGAGCGCAGCTTGGGCACGAACGAGTACGGGTGCCCGCACTTCGTGCAGAACCCTTCCGTCCGGCCCGGCCGGTCGCCCCGGGAGCGGCCCACCGGCGCCCCGCAGTCCGAGCGCGAGCAGAACCGCTTGCGCTCCGGCACCTCAGGGTTCTCCAGGACCGCGGTCGAGGGATTCGGGCGCGGCACCTCCGGCACGTTGACCAGCCCGGCGCCCAGCCGGCTGCGGCCCGAGGCCGCCGAGCCCGAACTGCGCACCGACACCGAACGCGCGGACGTCGTCCCCGACACCGAGCGGGACAGCCGACCCGACACCGAGCGGCGGGAGGAGGAGGACCGGGAGGACCGGGCCGAGGCCGAGGACCGTGCCGAGCCGTGGGAGCCCTGCGAGCCCATCGAGCCCCGGGTGCCGCCGGAGCCCAGGGAGCCCCGGGCCGCGCTCGTCATCCCCGTCGGCGGCGACACCAGCTCGTCCGCGCCCGCCGCGACCGAGCCGATCGGCGCGAGTCCGCAGGTGTCGCAGTAGAGCTCGCCGCCGCCCATGTCCTCGTACGCCCCCGGGCAGCCGGGGCGAACGCACGCGGTTCCGATCAGGCTCATGCGTCCTCCTCCCTGGGCCCGTCGGGCCGCTGTTCCTCGTGCCGCGGTGCGTCGGGCCGGTCCTGGGGCGGCCTCAGCGACTCCGCCGTCGCCTGCTGGTAGCGCAGGACGGCCTGCTCGGCGGCCCGCAGGTCGCAGGGCGCGCTCCACAGCATCCGCCGGGCCGTGTCGTACCGCTCGATCAGCAGCGGGTCCTCCGCCATTCCGTGGCGCGCCACCTTCGCCTTGTACGCGTCGAGCCGCCCGCGCAGCTCGGCCCGGACGGCCAGCGGCGCCGTCACGGCGGTCAACGACTCACGAGCCCTGCGCAGTTCCTCCTCGGCGCGCTCCTCCAGCGATTCCAGCAGCGGTGAGAGCCGGTGCCAGCGGGCCTGGCGCCGGTGCTCGGCAGCCGCCGCGAGCTGCTCCTGGAGCACCGTGGGCGGGCCGCTGACCGCGGGCACCTCGGACGCGGCGATCTTCGCCAGCACCTCGCCGCGAGCGGTCCGCGCCTCCGCCAGGGTCCGGTCGGCCCGCGAGAGCACGTCCCGCAGGGCGATCAGCCGCTGCTCCGCGTCCTGCCGTACGTCCAGCACGGCCTCGATCTCCCGGCGTACGTCCTCCAGCGCGAGCGCGGCCCGGTCGTAGCGCCCGGTGTCCGGACGGCCGCCGCCGGGCGCCGAGCTGCCCGTCGCCGGCAGCCAGAAGGCCAGCGGGTCCGCGATCACCTGTGTGCGCAGCTCCGCCAGCTCGGCGGTGATGTCCTCCAGGTCGTCCCCGGAGGGGTGCTCGCCCGGCCGCACGCCCACCGAGTGGGCCAGCGAGCGGGTTCGGTGCAGCTCGGCGGCGAGCAGGTCGATCCGGGCGGGCAGCGCCGACC